>JAFGCK010000036.1 GCA_016932675.1 Methanosarcinaceae archaeon
GTAAAAGATAACGTGGGGATACACATCCATGTACTGGAAACCGAGGCTGAGCTCAACTATATGAAAGAGAACTACGGCATGTGTTCCATCCACTTCCTGAAAGGAATAGACTTCTGGGGACCTGACGTGCTTGCAGCTCACTGTGTCTGGCTCTCTGACGGCGACATAAGGATACTTGCAGAGTATAAGGTGAACATTTCCCACAACGTATTGAGCAATATGAAACTTGCATCCGGTATAGCACCTGTTGCCAGACTGCTGGACGCGGGAGCCAACGTATCACTGGGAACGGACGGATGCGCATCCAATAACAACCTGGACCTCTTCGAGGAGATGAAGACTGCAGCACTGCTCCAGAAGGTGAGCACCATGGACCCTACGGTGTTGCCTGCGCGCCAGGTACTTGAAATGGCTACAGTTAACGGCGCAAAGGCACTTGGGATAAAGAGCGGGATGCTGAAGGAAGGGTTTAATGCAGATATTATAATCGTGGACATGAAAAAACCCCATCTTATCCCCTTATATGATGTCGCATCACACCTGGTCTATGCTGCATCCGGAAAGGATGTAAAGACGACGATCGTGGACGGGAAGATACTGATGGAGGACTACAGGGTGACCTGCCTGGATGAGCAGGGTATTATACGGAAGATGGAAAAGATATCAAAGGAACTGGTCCGGAGGATCAATGCTTAAATATGAAATGCCGAAGTATACACTGCAATGAACATCCAGATCATCACAGGAGATATTAAATGAGTAATAATGAAATGGTGGAGTCCGGCAACCAGAAAATAGAATGGGCTCGCAACCACATGCCGGTACTTGCGGCTGTGAGGAGTCAGTTCGAGAAAGAAAAACCACTGGAAGGACACAGGGTCGCAATGGCATTGCATGTGGAAGCAAAGACCGCAGTGCTTGTTGAAACACTTGCCGCAGGCGGCGCTGAGATTGCCATAACCGGTTGCAATCCCCTGAGCACACAGGATGATGTGGCGCTTGCACTGGGTACCCGCAACTGCATTGATTGCCATGCAAGATATGACTGCTCTACAGAAGATTACTATGAAGCCATCGACAGGGTTCTTGATTTCGGCCCTGATATCACGATCGACGATGGTGCAGACCTGATATTCAAGATGCATACCGAACGTCCTGAGATGCTTGCCACCATACTCGGTGGCTGTGAAGAGACAACGACCGGGATCCACAGGCTTAGATCCATGGAGCGTGAAGGTGCACTGAAGATGCCTGTCATCGCTGTCAATGACGCCATGACAAAGTTCCTCTTTGATAACCGCTACGGAACAGGGCAGTCGTCCTGGGACGGCATAATGAGGACCACAAACCTGCTTATTGCCGGCAAGAATGCAGTAATCGGCGGATACGGATGGTGTGGAAAAGGTACAGCCATGCGTGCCAGGGGCCTGGGGGCAAATGTGATCGTTACCGAGATCGACCCCATAAGAGCACTGGAAGCCCGCATGGACGGGAATGAGGTCATGCCGATGAAAGAAGCTGCCAGAATAGGGGATATATTCCTCACCACAACAGGCAACCGTGATATCCTTACTAAAGAACACTTCGAGGTTATGAAGGATGGTGCTATCCTTGCCAATTCAGGCCACTTTAACGTTGAGATCAACCTTGAGGATCTTGAGAAGATGGCCAGGTCAGTACGTACAGTGAGGAAGAACATTAAGGAATATGATCTGGGCGACAGGAGAGTCAATGTACTTGCCGAGGGAAGGCTTGTGAACCTCGCAGCCGGCGATGGACATCCTGCAGAGGTCATGGATATGAGCTTTGCGAACCAGGCACTCTGTGTAAGGTACATTGCAGAGAATACACTCATGAACGGTGTGCATAGCGTACCCCGTGAACTGGACATCAGTGTTGCAGAGATGAAGCTCAGATCCATGGGGATCACCCTGGACAGGCTCTCTCCTGAGCAGGCCGAATACATGGACAGCTGGTCGTACGGCACATAATGCCGTACACTCTTACTTTTTTTTATGTTAATGTTTTACCGGGTCAATGTCAAAATATATTTACTTTTGATACTTTTGAGATAGTGTCACCTCTGCGATGGGAAACTACAAATTGAAAGGAACAGAGAGTTCATACCAGAAAGAAAATCATCTCATACAGTATAAAAAGCCAGATTAATCATATATATAGATTGTGAGACTTAATTATTTAAGAGTGAATAAATAAAATAGGGGACAAATAAATATAAATAGTCAAATAACATTACAGGACGAAAATGGCAGCGATGGCGCCCTGGCCCATAAAATATATATAACATGGATTCCTTTTGTGACCGCTACACCGAAGAATGGACGTGCAGTACCTCCGGCAAATAACATGCAGATCTCAATGGGCTCGTAGCTCAGTCAGGCAGAGCGTCTGGCTTTTAACCAGACGGCCTAGGGTTCAAATCCCTACGAGCCCGCCACATATTGCAAGGAGTGTCCACGTTCACATTTTTGAGGGAGGAAATCAAGTGAGAAAGTTTAGCCTGCTCGACCATGAATTGATCCCTAAACATGAGATCATGTCGGAAGATGAATTGAAAGCTATTTTAAAAACGTACAATATAGGGAAAGAACAGCTTCCAAAGATAAAAATTGAGGATCCTGTAATACAGGAGATCGGGGCGCAGGCGGGAGAAGTTGTCAGGATCACCCGAAACAGCCAGACTGCCGGTCAGGCTTTTTATTATCGACATGTGATCGCGTGAAATCAGGAAGGGGATTTCACAAATAACAAGAACATCAGTATTATATTTTTCACGATACTATTAATCACACAAAGAGGGTGCTATCATAGCGTTAAGTAAAGGACATATCGCGAACTCATTTTTTACGAAAGATAAGATCGTGCAACATCACATCGATTCCTACAACAAGTTTCTGGAGGCCGGGCTTCAGAAAATAATCGATGAACAGAAAATAATCGAAACGGACATCGAGGATACATATATCAAGCTGGGTAAGATAAGGGTCGAGAACCCTGTTGTAAAAGAGGCTGACGGGGCCATCGAAAGGCTCTACCCCAACGAGGCAAGGCTCAGGAACCTATCCTATTCCGCACCACTGTACCTTCAGATGAGCGTGGTAGAAGGAGATGAGGAGAAGGAACCACAGGAAGCAAAGATCGGCCAGCTCCCCGTCATGATAAAATCCAACATCTGCAACCTTCGGAACATGAGCGATGAGGAAATGGTCAAATACGGAGAAGATCCCCTTGACCCGGGAGGGTACTTCATCGTGAACGGAACCGAAAGGGTGGTCATGACACTTGAGGACCTTGCCCCTAACAAGATCCTCACAGAGTTTGGGGAAAGGTATGGCGATGTCATCGAGGTGGCGAAGGTATTCTCACAAAGAAGAGGCTACAGGGCACTCGTTGTCGTGGAAAGAGGGCGAAAATCACTCCTGGAGGTATCATTCCCATCAATTTCAGGACGTGTGAACTTTATCACACTGATGAGGGCGCTTGGAGTTGAAACCGATGAGGACCTTGTCAAGATCGTATCCACTGACCCCGAGATAATGAAGTTCATGTTCGAGAACCTTGAGGAAGCGGAAGTTGATACCATGGAGGAAGCCATGGAAAAGATAGGTTCCCGTGTAGCTTCGGGACAGGCCAGGGACTACCAGATCAAACGTGCCAATTATGTAATTGACAGGTATCTGCTGCCACACCTGGGTAACGAGCCATTCAACAGGATAGCAAAGGCGAACTTCCTTGGAAGGATGGCCGAGTCATGCTTCGAACTTGCACTCGGGAAAAGAAGAGAAGATGACAAGGACCACTATTCCAACAAGAGACTGAAACTCACAGGAGACCTGATGGAGGATCTCTTCAGGGTGGCTTTCAACAGGCTTTCCCGTGACATAAAATACCAGCTGGAAAGGGCGAACATGAGGAACCGTGAGCTCAACGTCATCACTCTTGTAAGGGCTGACGTGCTCACCGACAGGTTACAGCACCCGCTTGCAACAGGTAACTGGGTCGGCGGCAGGACAGGCGTGTCACAGCTTCTTGACAGGACCGATTACATATCAACACTCTCCCATCTCAGGCGCGTGATCTCACCCCTTTCAAGAGCACAGCCACACTTTGAAGCCCGTGACCTGCATCCTACACAATGGGGAAGACTATGTCCTTCAGAGACACCGGAAGGCCCTAACTGTGGACTGGTGAAGAACTTTGCACAGATGGTGGAGCTTTCCACTGGAACCGATGATGACAGGGTCATCAGGAACATATTATATGAACTTAACGTGGTGCCGGCAACACTGCATTCTGCAAGCATGAAACTACCGGGTTACGAAGGAGAGCTTGAATACTACATTGAAGAAATGGAAAGCATTCACAGTACAGAGGAAGATGTTTCAGAACCTATCGGGTATGCGAACTATTCAGATACACTTGATGAAAATATAGGAGGTAATCTCGATGAATGAGGCTAAAGTGTTCCTGAACGGAGAACTTATAGGAACGCACACCGACCCCTGGGACCTGGTAGAGAATATCAGAAAGCAGCGAAGGGCCGGGATCATTTCCAGCCAGATCAATGTGACCCTGCATGAGGACATTCATGAAGTGATAATCAACTCGGACATGGGTCGTGCAAGAAGACCGGCGATCATTGTGGAGAATGGGAAAAGCCTTGTCAGCCAGGACGAACTGGAACACATAGCCAGGGGAGAACTCACATTCGACGAGCTGCTCAGTGAAGGAAAAGTAGAGTACCTTGACTCCGAAGAAGAGGAAAATGCATACATTGCACTCTATGCAGAGGACATTACTGAAAAGCATACCCACCTGGAGATCAATCCAGGACTGATGCTGGGCATATGTACAGGCATGGTACCGTATCCGGAGCATAACGCATCACCCCGTAACACCATGGGTGCGGCGATGGTGAAACAGTGTATAGGCGTATCCACATCCAACACAAAGCTCAGGCCTGACACACGCGCGCACCTTTTACACTATCCGCAAAAAGCCATAGTAAGGACCGAGACCTGCGAGGCCATACACTTTGATGAAAGACCCGCGGGACAGAACTTCGTTGTAGCTGTCATGTCCTACGAAGGACACAATATCGAGGACGCCCTTGTATTCAACAAGGGATCCATTGAAAGAGGTCTTGGGAGAAGTCACTTTCTCAGGACGTTCGAAGGTGAGGAAAGACGTTATCCCGGCGGACAGGAAGACAAGTTTGAGATCCCTGATTCCGAGTACAGAGGCGCCCGCAGTCCCGAAGCCTATGCGAACCTGGACGTCGATGGTCTTGTGAACCCTGAGACAGTGGTCGGACCAAATGACGTGCTCATAGGTAAGACAAGCCCTCCCCGTTTCCTTGAAGAACAGTCCGATTTTGGGATCACGGTGGAACAGCGCAGGGAAAGTGCAATCACCATGCGCTCCAATGAGAAGGGTATAGTCGACACCGTGCTGCTCACTGAATCGATCAATGGTACCAGGCTTGCAAAGGTAAAGATAAGGGACCAGAGGATACCTGAAATAGGAGACAAGTTCGCATCCAGGCATGGACAGAAAGGTGTTATCGGACTTATCGTACCCTTTGCAGACATGCCCTTCACAGAGAATGGGATGGTCCCTGACCTTGTGATAAACCCTCACGCGATCCCCTCCCGTATGACCGTTGGTCACGTGCTCGAAATGATAGGGGGCAAGGTCGGTTCCATGGAAGGAAGGCGTATAAACGCCACAGCATTCTCCGGGGAGTGTGAGGACGACCTGCGTACAGCGCTCAAGGAACAGGGATTCGCACACACCGGAAAGGAAGTGTTCTTTGACGGAGTTACCGGAAAGAAGATCCAGGCAGACGTGTTCGTCGGAGTCATCCTTTACCAGAAACTCCATCACATGGTCGCCTCAAAGATGCATGCAAGGTCCCGCGGTCCTGTACAGGTGCTCACCCGCCAGCCGACAGAAGGACGTGCCCGTGAAGGAGGTCTGCGTTTCGGGGAAATGGAGCGTGATGTGCTTATCGGTCACGGTGCAGCAATGACATTGAAAGAAAGATTACTGGATGAATCTGACAAGGTGGTCGAGCTTGTTTGCGGCCACTGCGGAATGATCGCCACCTTCGACAGGAAGAGGAACGTCAGATACTGTGCGAACTGTGGTGCTGAGACAGATATCCACCCGGTGGAAATGAGTTATGCGTTCAAATTACTACTTGATGAAATCAAGTCCCTTGGTGTGGCTCCCAGGCTGCAGCTCGAGGATGCGGTGTGAGGTGATACAGGATGAAAGATCTGCCATCAATTCCTAAAAGGATCGGTGCTATCAAATTCGGTTTGCTATCACCTCGTGAAGTAAGGAAAATGAGCGTAACCTCCATCATCACTGCAGATACATATGATGATGACGGTTATCCCATTGACATGGGGCTTATGGACCTTCGGCTCGGAGTCATTGACCCGGGTCTTAAATGTAAGACATGCGGAAGTCGTGCAGGCGAATGTCCGGGCCACTTTGGACACATCGAGCTTGTTGCCCCGGTGATACATGTAGGTTTTAACAAGACCATCCGTAAGACCCTCCGCTCCATATGCCATAACTGCAGTAGACTGCTTCTGGAAGCCGGAAAGAAGGACGAGTTCCTTGCACGGCTTGACAGCTCCCGGGAAATGGGGCACCTGCCTGACGATATCGTTAATGAGGTCTTCAAAGAAGCCCGCAAGACAAAGGTGTGCCCATACTGCTCTGCAGAACAAAAAGAGATCAAGTTCGAGAAACCCACCGATTACATAGAGGATGGTCACAAGCTGACACCTACCGAGATAAGGGACCGCTTCGAGAACATTCCCGATGAGGACGTAAAGGTACTTGGAATGGACCCGTCAAGCGCAAGACCTGAATGGATGGTGCTTACAGTACTTCCGGTACCTCCTGTCACGGTCAGGCCCTCCATTACCCTTGAATCGGGCCAGCGCAGTGAGGACGACCTCACCCACAAGCTTGTGGATATCATCCGTATCAACCAGAGATTCCAGGAGAACCGTGATGCAGGTGCCCCTCAACTGATCATTGAGGACCTGTGGGAACTCCTGCAGTACCATGTGACAACCTTCTTTGACAATGAGGTATCCGGTGTACCTCCTGCAAGGCACAGATCGGGAAGACCACTGAAGACCCTCACCCAGCGTCTGAAGGGGAAGGAAGGAAGGTTCAGGGGAAGTCTGTCAGGCAAGCGTGTGAACTTCTCTGCACGTACTGTTGTGTCACCTGAGCCAAACCTGAGCATCAATGAGGTCGGTGTTCCCTTCGAGATCGCCAGACAGATGACAATACCTGAGAAAGTAACTTCCAGGAACATCGAACTTCTGCGCATGTACGTTGAGAGGGGGAGCGAGGTACATCCCGGTGCAAATTATGTCATACGTGATGATGGAAGGCGTATCAGGGTATCCGAAATAAATAAGGAAGAGCTTATGGAGAAGATCGAGATCGGATGGACAGTTGAAAGGCAGCTCATGGACGGTGACATTGTCCTGTTCAACAGACAGCCATCCCTGCACAAGATGAGTATCATGGCTCACAGGGTAAAGGTCCTCCCGTACAAGACATTCAGACTCAACCCTGCTGTATGTCCGCCATACAACGCCGACTTTGACGGTGATGAGATGAACATGCACGTACTTCAGACAGAGGAGTCAAGGGCCGAGGCCAGTATACTCATGCAGGTGCAGGAGAACATACTATCCCCGCGTTTCGGTGGCCCTATCATCGGCGGCATACATGACCATATATCAGGACTCTTCCTGCTGACCAGAAACGAGAACAGGATCACAAAGAACGATGCTCTGGAATTGCTCAGTAAATCCGATATAAGAGTCCTTCCAGAGCCTGCAAGTTACTCTGAGGATGGCGAACCTTTGTGGAACGGCAAGCAGATCTTCAGCCAGATATTGCCAAAGGGACTATACCTGGAGTTCCCCTCACAGGTCTGTTTCAAGTGTGATACCTGTAAGAAGAAGGACTGTGAATATGATGCCTATGTTGTCATAGAAGATGGAGAGATGATCCAGGGTACTATTGACGAACAGGCCATTGGTGCTTTCAAAGGGAAGATCCTTGACAAGATCGTAAAGGAATATGGTTCCGATGCCGGTGCCAGGTTCGTAGATGACTTTACCAGGCTTGCGATCCGTGGTGTGATGAAGACAGGTCTTAGTTTCGGCATCAGTGATGAGGACATACCACAGACGGCAAAGGTCCAGATCGGCAACCTTCTGAATGAAGCCGAAGGCAGGGTCAAGAAACTCATTGAGGCCTATGAGGCAAAGGAACTTGAAGCATTGCCTGGACGTACCCTTGAGGAAACAATTGAAATGAAGATCATGCAGGAACTCGGTAAGGCCAGGGACCAGACAGGCAACATTGCAGGTCGGCAGCTTGGTCTAGAGAACTCTGCTGTGCTTATGGCCAAGTCCGGCGCGAGAGGTTCAATGCTTAACCTCACACAGATGGCAGCCTGTGTCGGACAGCAGGCTGTGCGTGGTGAAAGGATCAGGAGAGGCTACTCCGGAAGGACACTTCCACACTTTGACAAAGGTGACCTGGGAGCAGATGCACACGGTTTCGTCAAATCCAGCTACAAGAGTGGCCTCAACCCGACAGAATACTTCTTCCATGCCATAGGTGGTCGTGAAGGTCTTGTGGACACTGCAGTCCGTACATCACAGTCAGGTTACCTGCAAAGGCGGCTTGTGAACGCACTGCAGGATCTTGAAGTGCAGTATGACGGTTCTGTCCGTGAGACCCGTGGTGTTGTCGTACAGTTCAAGTACGGCGAGGATGGCATCGACTCTACCAAAAGCGACTACAGCAAACCAGAGGCAGTGCATCGCATAGTCAGGATGGTCACCGGAAGGGAGGTGAACTGAAAATGAGCATCAGTGAACCAACCATAGATTCAATGATCGAATCACTCGATCTTCCACTGAATATAAAGAAGACCCTGAAAGATGATGCCCTGAAGGTAGGTGTCACAAAGAAGGAACTTGAAGATATAATTGAGCGCGTCTTGGAAAGCTATGATTATGCCTGCGTGGAGCCGTGCGAAGCCGTGGGCGTCGTCTCGGCACAGTCCATCGGTGAGCCGGGCACACAGATGACAATGCGTACGTTCCACTACGCTGGTGTGGCAGAGATCAACGTTACACTCGGACTGCCCCGCCTTATAGAGATCGTGGATGCAAGAAAGCAGCCCAGTACACCTATGATGACCATCGCACTGGAAGAAGGATACGCTACCGACAGGGACATGGCCCGTGTACTTGCCTGGGAGATAGAGGCAACTCATATAGAACATCTTGCAGACATAACCACTGACCTTGCTAATATGCAACTGATAATCGACCTGCATGAGAAAACACTGATGCAAAGGTCCCTCACCTCCGAGGAGGTCGCTGAGCGGCTCAGGGATTCACTTGACGTCGTGGTGACGGTTTCCGGCGACATCCGGAATCAGATCGTTCTTACACCTAATTCCCCTTCGTACAGGGAACTCCTGCAACTTGCCAAGAATATACATAACATAACGCTCAAGGGTATCGAAGGTATCAAAAGGGTCGTTATCAGGAAGGATGGCGAAGAATATACCCTTTATACCGAAGGCTCGCAACTTAAAGAGGTACTGCAGATCGAAGGAGTGGATGTCACAAGAACATACACTAATAACATTGGTGAGATATACGACGTGTTCGGCATAGAAGCTGCAAGGAATGCGATCATTACCGAAGCAACCAGCACACTTGCCGAGCAGGGTCTTACTGTAGACATAAGGCACATCATGCTTGTAGCGGACATCATGTGCTCTGACGGCGAAGTGAAGCAGATCGGAAGACACGGGATCTCAGGTGAAAAGGCCAGTGTGTTCGCGCGTGCTGCTTTTGAGGTCACGGTCAATCACCTGCTTGACGCGGGAATGCGTGGTGACAGGGACGAGCTCAATGGTGTGACGGAGAATATCATCGTTGGTCAGCCGATCAAGCTTGGAACGGGCGATGTACACCTGATCTCCAGATAGACAATATGATTTTGCCCGGGAAGAACAACCAGAAACTACATATAAGGAATCATTTATTAGAATACAAATCTCATATTGATTATAAGTGAGTTGATCTAAATGGATATTAACATTGATAAAGCACTTATCAAGGTCATCAGGACCGGCAAGGTCATTATCGGCTCCAACAGGACCGTTGATGCTGCCGTAAAGAAAGAAGCGAAGATGGTGGTACTCGCTGAGAACTGCCCTCGGGAGATCAGAGAGAAGGTCGAAAGCACAAATGTGCCTGTATTGAATTACCCGGGAACGGGCACCGAACTGGGACCAGCCTGCGGTAAGCCTTTCATCATTGCAGCAATGGCTATCATTGACAGCGGAGAGTCCGACATATTAGCTGCATCCTGAAAGGAGTTGCCTTAGTTGAGTGAGATCAAACTGTCTACAGAAGGGATCAGATATATCGCTTTATTTGAAAAACTGACGGGAGCGACTGTCATGGATTGTATAATCGATGACGGCCGCATAATATATGTGGTCAAGGCTGGAGATATGGGTGCTGCCATTGGAAGAAATGGGGACCACATCAACCGGATGAAAAAAACTGTGGATAAGCATATAGATCTTGTGGAATACTCTGAAGAACCTGTTACGTTCATCAAGAATGCATTCGGCCCGGTAACTGTCAGATCGGTCAATATAGTGAAGCGGAACAACAAGCGATTGGCTTATGTAGAAATATCTAATAAGGACAAGGGACTTGCCATAGGAAGGAACGGAAAGAACATAGAGAAAGTCAAGCTTGTTGCTAAAAGGCATCATGATATAGATGACGTGATCCTGCAATGATAATTGCAAAGTCAACAACTCACCATAATTCATATTCGGAGGATATAATATGCCAAATGGAAAATATGCAGCTCACACCCTCAAGCGTGTTCGCAAGAATGCAAGGTGGAAAGACCCTGGTTACAACAGGCGTACACTGGGTCTTGATGTAAAAGCTGACCCTCTTGGGGGAGCACCTCAGGGAAGAGGCATCGTGCTTGAGAAAGTGGGCGTAGAAGCAAAACAGCCGAACTCGGCTATCAGGAAATGTGTAAGGATACAATTGATCAAGAACGGTCGTCAGGTATCAGCTTTTTGCCCTGGGGACGGTGCCATCAACTTCATCGATGAGCACGATGAGGTCACGGTGGAAAGGATCGGTGGCCGCATGGGTGGTGCTATGGGTGACATCCCTGGAGTACGTTTCAAGGTCATCGCAGTGAACAACGTATCCCTCAATGAGATGGTTATCGGCCGCAAGGAAAAACCAAGGAGATAATCATATGGTCAAGTTATTCGGTAAATGGGATTTTGGAGAGGTCGAGGTCGCTGACCAGGGGATCAAAAGCTATGTGAACCTGGACCCTGTGATAATACCCCACAGCAACGGGAAGCATGCAAGGCAGCAGTTCAACAAGTCGGAAATATCCATTGTTGAGCGCCTTGTGAACAATGTCATGCGCAATGAACAGAACACAGGCAAGAAGCAGGTCGCACTCAGGATAGTCAAAGAAGCCTTTGAAATCATCAACACAAAGACACAGAAGAACCCTGTACAGGTACTTGTCGAGGCCATTGCGAACGCAGGACCCAGGGAAGAGGTAGTAAGGCTCAAATACGGAGGAATATCCGTACCAAAGGCTGTAGATACCTCCTCACAGAGGCGTGTGGACACTGCACTTAGATATATTACAATGGGTGCCAGCCAGGCGGCTTTCAAATCAAAGAGAAGCGCAGCAAGTTGCCTTGCATCCGAGATCATCGCTGCTGCAAACCGCGATGCAAAATGCTTCTCCATCAACAGGAAGGACGCAAAGGAAAGAGTTGCAAAGGCAGCACGTTAATACTGACCTTTGCATTTATCCAAAATCAGAATTCAGGAAATAAACATGGGTAGAAGAAAGAAGATGGTTGAGCGTGTCACTGCGCTTATGAATGAACCGGAAATGATCCGTAACATAGGCATTGTTGCACACATTGACCACGGTAAGACCACCTTGTCAGACAATATCCTTGCCGGTGCCGGCATGATCTCAAAGGAACTTGCAGGCAGGCAACTCTTCATGGACTCCGATGAAGAGGAACAGGAAAGAGGTATCACAATTGACTCGTCCAACGTTTCCATGGTGCACGAATACGATGGAAAGGACTACCTCATCAACCTGATCGATACACCTGGTCACGTAGACTTCGGTGGTGACGTCACACGTGCAATGCGCGCCGTGGACGGCGCCGTCGTTGTTATTGACGCTGTTGAAGGCACAATGCCACAGACAGAGACCGTACTCAGGCAGGCACTCAAGGAACACGTCAAGCCGGTACTGTTCATCAACAAAGTAGACCGCCTTATCAATGAGCTCAAGGTCGATGCACAGGAGATGCAGATCAGGCTCGGGAAGCTCATCGACCACGTGAACAAGCTCATCAAGGGAATGAACGAGGAGCGTTACAAGGCAGGATGGAGGGTCGATGCTGCTGCAGGTACTGTCGCATTCGGTTCAGCCCTGTACAACTGGGCTATCAGCGTGCCAATGATGCAAAAGACCGGAGTCAGTTTCAATGATGTTTATAATTACTGCCGTGAAGAGGATATGAAAAGCCTTGCAGAGAAGTGCCCCCTCCATGAAGCTGTGAACGACATGGTCATAAGGTTCCTTCCAAGCCCTATCCAGGCACAGGAAGACAGGGTCAGCGTCATCTGGCATGGTGACAAAAACACAGATATCGCAAAGTCAATGAAAGATGCGGATGCCAGGGGAGATCTGGCATTCATGGTCACTGACATCTCAATGGACCCTCATGCAGGAGAAGTTGCAACAGGAAGACTGTTCAGTGGTTCACTTACCCGCGGTATGGAAGTATACGTGTCGGGAGCTGCAAAGAAGAACAGGATCCAGCAGGTGGGTATATTCATGGGCCCTGAGAGGCTTGAAGTGGAGAAAATACCTGCAGGTAACATTGCAGCAGTAACAGGTCTCAGGGATGCTATTGTCGGTTCAACCGTAACCACGCTTGAAGATATGACACCTTTCGAAAGTATAAAGCACGCAAGCGAGCCCGTAGTTACTGTTGCTGTGGAAGCAAAGCATATGAAGGACCTTCCAAAGCTTGTCGATGTGCTGAGACAGGTTGCAAAGGAAGACCCAACGCTCTGCATCACACTTAACGAAGAGACCGGGGAGCACCTGATGGCAGGTATGGGTGAACTCCACCTTGAGGTCATTGCACACAGGATCGAGCGTGACAAGAAAGTCGAGATCACAACCACGCCACCTATCGTTGTATACCGTGAGACCATCCGCAAAAATGCAGGTCCTGTTGAAGGTAAGTCACCAAACAGGCACAACAGGTTCTACGTACATGTAGAGCCACTCGAAGATGGTGTAAGGGAACTCATCCGTAATGGCGATGTTTCAATGCGCATGCCAGAACTCGAGCGCAGGGAAAAGCTCATAGAAGCCGGGATGGATAAAGATGAAGCAAAAGGGATTGTGGACATCTTTGAAAGTAACGTCTACATCGATATGACCAAGGGTATCCAGCACCTGAGCGAGACAATGGAACTCATCCTTGAGGGATTTGTAGAGGTAATGAAGACAGGACCCCTCTCAAGGGAACCATGTATGGGCGTTAAGGTAAAGCTTGTAGATGCAAAGTTGCACGAAGATGCTGTCCACAGAGGACCCGCACAGGTCATCCCGGCATCAAGGCAGGCAATACAGGCTGCGATGCTCATGGCAGACGACACACTCCTGGAACCATACCAGAAGGTATTCATCCAGGTGCCACAGGACCAGATGGGAGGAGCTACCAAAGAGATCCAGGGACGCCGTGGGATCATACTCAACATGACAACTGAAGGTGACATGACAATCATCGAGTCCAAGGCGCCTGTAGCAGAGTTGTTCGGTTTCGCAGGAGATATCAGGTCTGCAACCGAGGGACGTGCAATGTGGAGTACCGAGTTTGCAGGATTTGATACACTGCCCACAAACCTGAGCAGTGAGATCATCTGTTCCATCAGAGATAGAAAAGGATTGAAAAAGGAGCTACCACAGGCATCTGATTTCCTCAGCCAGTGATCACGGGAGAATGCAGCGTTGGCTGCAAATCCCTTTTACGTCAGAAAGGTTTAAACGTAAAAACAACTATTAGGTCAAATCAAATCGGATATTTATAAATCAACATAGGAGATATGAAAATGGCAGCTGATAAACCACACATGAATTTAGCAGTTATAGGTCACATTGACCACGGCAAGTCCACCCTTGTCGGCAGATTGATGTTCGAGACAGGAGCAGTGCCTGCTCACCTTATCGAGAAATACAAGGCAGAAGCAAAAGAGAAAGGCAAGGAATCCTTTGCTTTCGCATGGGTAATGGACTCGCTCAAGGAAGAGCGTGAGAGAGGCATTACCATCGATATCGCACACAGAAGATTCGACACCGACAAATTCTACTTCACCATTGTGGACTGCCCGGGCCACCGGGACTTCGTAAAGAACATGATCACCGGTGCATCCCAGGCTGATGCAGCCATCCTTGTGGTCGCAGCACCTGACGGTGTGATGGCACAGACAAAGGAGCACGTATTCCTTTCAAGGACCCTCGGTATCAACCAGCTCATCATCGCTGTGAACAAGATGGACGCAGCAAACTACAGCCAGGAAAGGTACGAGCAGGTCAAGAAGGATGTCGGCCAGCTCCTCGGTATGGTTGGATTCAAGGCCAGCGAGATCCCATTCATCCCAACCTCAGCATTTGAGGGTGACAACGTATCCGGCCCGAGCAAGAACACACCATGGTACACCGGCCCGTCCATCCTTGATTCACTCAACGCACTTAAGGAACCAGAGAAACCAGACAAACTCCCGTTGAGGATCCCTGTACAGGACGCATATACCATCTCAGGTATCGGGACCGTGCCAGTAGGCAGAGTAGAGACCGGTATCATGAAGAAAGGCGACAACGTCATCTTCAACCCAAGCGGCGTTGGAGGCGAAGTGAAATCCATCGAGATGCACCACGAAGAAATTATGCAGGCCGTCCCGGGTGACAATATCGGATGGAACGTAAGAGGCGTGGGTAAGAACGATGTCCGCAGAGGAGATGTATGTGGCCCGTCCTCAAACCCACCATCCGTTGCAGATGAGTTCACGGCACAGATCGTTGTGCTCCAGCACCCATCCGCTATCACGGCAGGATACACACCTGTATTCCACTGCCACACCGCACAGACCGCATGTACCCTAATTGCACTCAACAAAAAGCTCGATCCAAAATCCGGTCAGGTCAAGGAAGAAAATCCGACATTCATTAAAGCCGGGGATGCAGCGATCATTACCGTAAAGCCGACCAGGCCAATGGTTATCGAGCCAGTAAAGGAAATTCCACAGCTTGGAAGGTTTGCCATCCGTGATATGGGAATGACCATTGCAGCTGGTATGTGCATGAGTGTCACACAGAAATAAGACACTCAACTTTTCCTTTTTTGGGAGATGAATATGTCACAGAAAGCAAGGATAAGATTATCAGGGATCAGTCCTGTAAACCTGGATGGAGTCTGCGAGCAGGTAAAAGCAATTGCAGAAAGAACAGGTGTAAGCATCTCAGGACCGGTACCCCTGCCAACCAAGAAGATGGTAGTACCGGTAAGGAAGAGTCCCAGTGGTGACGGAACCGCGACATGGGACCACTGGGAAATGCGTGTACATAAGAGACTCATCGACATCGCAGCCGATGAACGCGCACTCAGACAGCTTATGCGCATTCAGGTCCCCAAGGACATCAACATCGAGATAGTATTGCAGAACTAAAAACACTATATTTATTGTTCACAATAACTATACTCCTTAAACCTGCGTTACAGAAGGTTCTGTAACAACCTCCTCTTCTTTTGATTTTTCCAAAACGCAGGTGTCCCTATCGCTGTTCACACTGTTAAACTGCTGGAAAATGTAAATTTTGTATGTACTTCAGTTCTATTAAATATTAATGCTCTATTACGTCAGTAACGAAACTGAGCTATTAAGCGCAAACTCAGTATGATCAGGGGTATTATCATGAAAGAACGGGTACTGATATTAGGAGCAGGCTATGGCGGATCGGTCATAGCGAATGTACTGGCCAGGGAATTCAGGAACAGGATAGCAAATGATGAATTAGAGATCAACCTTCTTGACAAGAACGATATAAATACGAACCAGGGCGGTTATACCTTTATACCTTTTGAACTATACACCCCTGAAGAGATCACAAAACCAAGAAAAAAACTTATAAGCCCCAGAGTAAAAACCTTTTTTGGGGAGGATGGAGAAGTAACATCTTTGGACCTTCCTGATCAGGAAGTGACCGTCAGAAGTGGTAAAAAGTACGGTTATGACTATCTTGTGATTGCGATGGGCTGCAGAGCTGATATCGATGCTGTACCCGGTCTTGTCGATGATCTTAACACTTTCTATACATCGATGGACGATGCTTTCAAGGTCAGAGACCTTGTAAAGACCATCAGAAATGGAAAAGTTGTGGTCGCAGTTGCATCAATGCCTATTCCGTGTCCTGGTGCTCCCATGAAATTTACTTTCATGCTTGAAAGTTATCTGAGAAATATCAAAAAGTGCGAAGAGAATGTAGAAAAGAACTGCAGAGAAGATGTAGAACTGAGCATGGTCTGGCCCATAGAACTCATTGGACCTGCTGAGTACAATAATTTAGTGACAGATGAGTGCAAAAGAAAGGATATAAAGATCATCAGGAATTTCCAGCTGGCCAGGGTCGATGCTTCTAAAAAGGAACTGACATCAGTAAATGGGGAAAAGCTGAATTATGATATTTTGATCACCGTTCCTCCGCATAAAGCACCTCAGGTGCTGATCGATGGCGGCCTTGCGGATGAGAATGGATGGTTATCTGCTGACAAAGCTACACTTCAGTACCGAGGTCCGGTCGGAAACTTTGATAATGTGTATGTGGTAGGAGACCTTGGTCCTGCCGAAATCCTGAAAACCGGAATCGGCGCCCATTACCAGGCAATTGCGGTCAGCCATGACATTATCAACTCCATATATGGTAATGGTATCAAGACCCCCTACATGGGAGAAACGGGGTGTCCTCTTGTCACTGAACTGGAATCGGCAGGAACAGAAGGAAAAGGTTATATCGCCACCTGGAAGTATGGAGTGCCTCTGGCACCATTCACTACCACTAAAATGGGCTGGTATTTCTACCGCATGTATTACCACATACACTGGGACATCAGTGTAAAGGGGCTGTTCTGAGGAGGAGGATAATATGGCAGATGAGTACAATATAGACCAGATAGCTGGAATAGAGATCACTCCGACTGATATGGAAGCCATTATTGACATGGCAAGAACGATAAGGATCCTGCAGGACTATATAAACGATCCGACAGCCCATGGAATTGCAAAACTCATGACAACTGTGCTGAAGATCACAAATACGGTCATGAGTACTGATCTTGTCGATATCATGGAAAGAGGATTGCAGGACCCCCAGCTTGACAAAGCCCTTCTGGACCCCCCAAAAGTAGGTATAGGTGGTATGTTAAAGGAAATGCAGAACGAGGACTTCCAGAAAGGCCTTGGGATCATGCTGGCACTCCTGAAAGCCATCGGCAGGGCGGCCAGTGAGTGAAACATTTTAGTTCCTACCTGCCAGGTGGGAATTATTTCCGCGACATATTTCCCGGATCCCGGCAGGAAAAGGAAAACTTCAACTCCTGTCAGGAGAGCCGCTGCATACCTTACAGTCGCATCTTTTGCTAACATTTAGATATTCCATCTCAGCAGAAAGACCGTTCCATATGAGCAGCCTGCCTGCAAGCAGCTCGCCGGTCCCAACTAAGTACTTTATCACTTCATTGGCCTGTACCATTGCAATGATCCCGGCAGTCGCACCCACAACAGGAAAGACCTCATCCGGAGGCGCGGAAGGAAAAAGGCAATTCAGGCACGCCGTCTTACCCGGGATTATGGTCGTTGCCTGCCCGTCAAAGCCCCTGACCGCCCCATGGATAAGGGGGATACACCTCTCCTGTGACACCTGATTCAGAAGATAGCGCGTGGCATAGTTGTCCATTGCATCCACGATCACGTCAGCATCTTCCGTGAACCCATAGATATTTGACTTATCTATGGTCCGGGCAAAGACCTCTACATCAATGTCAGGGTTGACGGAGTGAAGTTTTTCCTTAACTGAAAGCACTTTTTCTTTCCCTATATCCTGCTCCCAGTGAAGCACCTGCCTGTTCAGGTTGGAACGGTCGACCACATCCCTGTCAACCAGCCTCAGATGTCCCACACCTGCAACCGCAAGATACAGTGCTACAGGACATCCCAGACCCCCTGCACCGGCAATGAATACCCTGGCATCCTTCAGGCATTTCTGGCCTTTTTCTCCAAAAAGCATGATCTGACGGGAGTAGCGTTCCAGTTCCTGCTCACTTAACATGCCTTCCATTTACTCTTCAATACAGAAAAACCTGATCCTGCCCATCCCACAGGAACAGACCACCTTCTGAATGGAACATGTTCCGGATAAATGATATCCGATACACGACATGTAACGATGCATCAAATTTATCTTTAATGACAGTGTTATGGAAGGCTGCATTTGATCTTTTTAAAGGACCTGTAGTGTAGAGGATATCACCTGAGCCTCCGGAGCTTAGAACCCGGGTTCAATTCCCGGCAGGTCCGTGAAAATACTGTTAAGGACAGATCCTTGTGCGTGGCAGATCCAGACGTCTGCAATATCAGCAGCCTCCATCCACATGATCACACTTCACTTTCAACAAAGATTGTTTCACAGCCAGCCAGGACTTACTTCACTGAACAGTGTCAGCATTTGCTTCCCACACCATCCTGCACAACAAAAACATAATTATATTATAGTTTAACCACATAACGATAAGTAGAGGTGTGTGTTCAATACTATTTTCAGATTGTACCACCAAAAACCACTCCCGGAATGATCCACTCCTTAAAAAACACACACCTCCTTTTATCCTGTTGAATGGTTCTTATTACAATATCCAATCCGTATAGAAAAGGAATACAGTGGACGATCACAGGGACATTGTTGGATAAAGCGTATCCAGAACATAGATATCATCATCTGTGAGATTCACCGGATTATTATATGATAAACAGGCATAGACATTGCTAAAGCATGGACCGGGCAGGTCCCAACACATCCTCAGATCCTGTGAACATGAGAAAAAAGCGAGATTCCGGGGGTCCTATAGAAAAGAAAGGATCTTCATTCAATAACTGCAGAGTTGCAAATACGATAATACTTATCCTTGCGGTTATCCTTGTACTGGCAGTGGTCACTGGAACAGGTACTGATCAGGATGATACGGATGAATGGACTGTTTCTGGAGAAGGTATACTTTCCTATAAGCAGAGAGAAGGAACCGACTTCATTCTGGAGAACATCACACACACCGATGATACTGATATTTTGAAACAGGTCCGGTTCAACAGCCATAATACGCAGATAGAAGGTATTCTGAGAATACCGGACACTGAGAACAAAGTTCGCGGGGTCGTGGTGCTTCCGGGAGCCGGTGTATCCAAAGAAGCGCAGAGCGCTGTTCCGGAAATGCTCTCAGGCATGGGATATGCCTCTATCACCATCGACCAGCGAAACCTGGGAGTGATCGACCCGGAACATGACCTTGGACTTTTTAAGGGGGGAAGCGAACCCCTCGAATACATAATGGTGTATGATGCCATGATGGCAGCAGATGTGCTGGATGAACAGCCGGAGGTTGATGGTGGCATCGCCATGCTGGGACTCAGCAACGGAGGGAGATTTGCTATAATTACGACAGCTATCGAACCGGGTACAAAGGGTGTTATTGCCATAAGTACCTGTGGCTATGATACCGTTTCCATTGACAGGGATATGATAAACGATGAAAAGGCCTGCACTTTCTACAGATCCATAGACCCTGACAACTACCTGGACATGATACCTCCCCGCAGGCTTGTTATGCTCCATTCGGTCAATGATAGTATCATACCTTTTGAACTGGCACAGAGAACATTCTCACAGGCACAGCAACCAAAGGAATTGTACCGTATCGAGGGAAGCACCCATGGATACAATAAGATTATGGGGGACTACATAGGCGGGGAGCTGGAAAGGATCTTTGAATGAGGGTGTTCTCCTGTTCATCTGGACATTAATTGCAGAATTGATATTCCGGTTAAAGCGAATGATTTACAAAAGGAAATGGAAAGTGTCAAAGCCTTTTCTTCGGGAGATCGGACTTTTAGAGCACACAAAATAGCTTGCAAGGATCAATTGGCTCTTCTTGGGGATATACGTATAAAAGCCTGTCCGCAGGATGTATAGAAACCCTCTTTTTCATGTTCACTCTCAGCATCATTATAAGGCATTAGATTTTCTGTTGGCGGTTTTGTGCTCTTGCCTGTATTGAAGTTTGTCCCTGTAACCAATCTGTTCCCTCCGGATAGAAAAATTCCCTCAATGGAGATCTCCATGCCGGATATATAAATATAGTTGTATATATATATTACTAATGCTATCCAGAGCAACAACATGTTAAATATAGATCCGGAAACTATTCACTACAGCAGAGTGAGAGAATGTCTGCCGAACAACCGGGAACTATGGTCAGTAGCAATAACATCAAAGGTATTATCTTTGACATGGATAACACCCTCTTCGACTTCGTAGAAGCAAAGACATTTGCCTGTTCGGCTGTTGTTGAGTATCTCGGCATGGGGGATGCTCAAGAACTGTTCAGATATTTCCGAAGAGGTATACATGGCTTCGAAAGTATTGAGAACATCAGTGACTACATGAAAGACCAAGGTCTTTTCTCAGAAAGCGGTTTCCTTGATTGCTGCAATATATATGAGAAGGAAAAGGTCCGTTCGGTCAAACTTTATCCGGGGGTCAGGAACACTATACTGGAATTGCGTAGAATGAATATTATCCTGGGCATTCTTACGGATGCGGAAATGAAGAATGCAAAGGCAAGGCTTGAAAAGGTAGGACTGTACAATTGCTTTGATTCCCTCTTTACCTTCGATGTCACAGGTTGGAAAAAACCTTCTCACAGGACGTTCATATATGCCCTTGAATCCATGGGGCTGCAGCCCCATGAAACACTTTTCGTAGGCGACAGTCTCCGAAGGGACATCGCACCATCCAAACGACTGGGAATGCTTGCCGCATATGCGGTCTATGGTGACCGAAACCCGGAAAAGGACAGAGAACCTATCGAGGAGGGACCTGACCATATACTCAATGATTTCAGTGATGTGCTGAAAGCTATCCGGAACGGAAGAAATGAAGAACACAGATCATGACGTTGTTGTAGTGGGAGCTGGACCCGCTGGCTGCACAGCCGCAAGATATGCTGCAAAGAACGGTGCAAGCGTGCTGATGATAGAAGACCATGCATCCATTGGTTCACCTGTGGGATGTACAGGTCTTTTAAGCACCCGGGCAATGTCCGAGTGTGAGCTGCGGCCCTCTGATGACTTTGTCCTGAACAAAGTGCGAGGTGCTTTCGTGCATTCAATGAATGGCACCTGTCTTCCCATAGACGGCAAAAGGACAAAAGCATACGTAGTATCAAGGAAGATTTTTGACAGGACCCTTGCGTCAATGGCTGTTGAGAGTGAAGTGGAATTAAGGCTCAATAGCAGGGCAGTGAACCTTAAGAGAAACAACGGCATCCAGAAACTCCAGGTTATGGAAAAAGGCAGGCTGCATGAGATCGAAGCAAAGGTCGTGATCGGTGCCGATGGTGTGCGCAGCAATATTGCAAGGATGGCAGGCCTGGGACAAGTGAAGAAGATACTTCCCGGCATACAGATAGAAGCTCCCTATCGCTCGCTGGATATGGATTTTGTAGAGATTTTTGTAGGCTCGCAGGCACCCGGCCTCTTTGGATGGACAGTCCCTGTGGATGAAAGGATCTCCCGCATTGGACTGGCTGTCGACCACGGGAATGATGACAATGCATCTGTGTTTCTTGAGAGAATGCTGAGGAACAATGCACACATAAGTTCACGGTACGGGGGAGGGCAGCTCGATCTGGCGGTCGGCGGAATTCCCCTCGGACCCCTGGAAAGGACCTCTGCTGCGGGAACACTTATCGTGGGTGACGCAGCAGGGCAGGTCAAACCGACATCAGGGGGCGGCAT
Organism: Methanosarcinaceae archaeon; assembly: GCA_016932675.1. Classification (GTDB taxonomy): domain Archaea; phylum Halobacteriota; class Methanosarcinia; order Methanosarcinales; family Methanosarcinaceae; genus Methanolobus. Next base: position 22,320 of record JAFGCK010000036.1, read on the forward strand.
TTATACAGGTGCAGCATGTGCCAGGATAGCAGGAGAGGTTGCTGCCAGAGCTGCGCTTGAGAATGATACATCAGCACAGCGGCTTTCCGAGTACGACCGGAGATGGAGGGCAAAAATTGGCAGGGAACTTGCCATCGGGATGAATATCCACAACTTCATCCGCAGTATCGGGGATACGGAGATGGATCAGCTCATTGCTTCAATGAACAAACCATCCATACTCGATACCATTACAAGATATGGTGACATGGACCACCCGTCCATTGTGATAAGAAAATTGCTGAGCCCCTCAAATTCAAGACATCTGATAGGGATTTTCAGGGCCTTTGCAAAGGCTGTGATCTAAACTTTAATAGATGCTTACGCCCTTTACGGATTCAAGGGCAAGCAGTTCCTCAACGATGCTTCCTGGAACTTTCGAGTCGGTGATTATCGTAAGCCGGGGCTCATCCGTAAAGAAAGGATCATCCGATACCGCCTGCCTGATGCTGATATTGTGTTGTGCTATGAGTGTAGAGACCTCTGAGATGATCCCTTTATGGACCGCATCGTCCGGAGTGATTATTATAACCCCGAGGCCGAGCAGCGGAGCCACGTCACGCAGGAAAGGAATGGACATCACATTCTGGAATATCTTTCTCAAAAGCTCATCGGAAAGTATAGCTTCTGTTGTTGAATCTACAACCCGCCTGTCAACTCCTGCCTCCTTTGCAAGCTGCGTATGGGCGATCTCGATCTGGCCTGATGTGACCTTTCCTTCATCGCTCACCTGGAAACCGCGCTCGAATAAAAGCCGGAGGACTTTTTGCTGTGCCGGATGTTTTTCAAACTTCTTGAGCAGTATACTCCACATAAGCATCCTGTAATCCTTAAAGGTATTAAGATTTAGTGTTTATTCACTTCCCTTAACATAAGGCCATCTAATTAGCTCCGGAACCTCCTTTTTCTGATCAGAAAACATTGTATCATATTCAGGATCGTTCTTACCTGCAATGATTATGTCTCAGGTAGATGGTCTCAAAAATATTCCAGACACGGATTAACACGGATCTTGCCTTTTGACGGTTTAGCTTCTGGTATTGATATAACAGACTTTAAGCCGAAATTTTAATTATACAACCACTACATCACACAATATTTAAATAAGATAGAAGAAAAGCATTTTAAGGATAAGGTCATTTAATAGAACCTGCTAGTTATTCAATAACGCACGTTTACCCGGAGTTGGAACGCTCGTTATCCGGATGGGAAGAAGATCATCCTGCCATTTTTATAGAAAATTATTTATGCCGGGGATATCGGACAGCTTGCTCTAAAGGAGGAACACAATGAAAACATACAGGAACTACGATGACCTTCCGAAGATAAAATTGCCACATGGGCAGGAAGTGTCGATCAGCGACAGTACGATACGCGATGGTGCCCAGATGCCGGGTATTGTTATAAGGACGCCTCAGAAAGTGAAGATATACGAATATCTGCATAAAATAGGCATTGAAAAGCTGGAGACGTTCGTCTACAACGAAAGGGACAGAAAAGCTATCATTCTTATGCAGGACATGGGATATGAGTTCCCGGAGATCACAGGATGGGCACGTGCAAATCCTGCAGATATAGACATGGTTCTGGACGTTGACGGAATTGAGGAGACGGGCATCCTTATGTCAGTGTCCGATCCGCATATCTTTGACAAGATGGGACTCCCCAGCCGTGAGGCAGCAGAAGAGAAATACCTCAATGCTCTGCAATATGCAGTGGACCACGGCCTGGGGACAAGGGCGCATATCGAGGACATGACCCGTGCTGACAACTATGATTTCGTCTTCCCGCTTATAGAGAAGATCATGGACATCGATCCTGATTGTACCATACGCATATGTGACACCATCGGTTACGGAGTGCCATTCGTGGGAGTTGATGAACCCTACGGCATACCAACCATTGTCCGGCACCTCAAGGAAAAGCTCAATGTGAAGGACATCGAGACCCACTGCCATGATGACTTCGGCCTTGCCGTTCCGAATTCCCTGGCAGGATACTGGTACGGCGCCAACTGGTCGAATGTAACCTTCCTCGGAATAGGAGAGAGGTCAGGTAACGCGGAAATGGAAAAGCTGCTTCTTTTCCTTAAGAGACGTATAGAAGGATTTGACAAGTACAACCTTGATTGCCTTGTGGAATTTGGCAAGTTCATGGAAAAAGAGATCGGCATCCGGATTCCAAGGAACAAGTCCGTTGTCGGTAACAACGTCTTTGCCCACGAGTCGGGCATCCACACCGCAGGAGTTATCAAGAACCCCTTCACCTACGAACCCTACCCGCCCGAGATCGTCGGCGGAAAGAGGAACTTCCTTGTGGGAGATTCGTCGGGTATCGAGGTCCTGAGGTTCAAGGTACAGGAAACTCTCAACGAGCTTATGGACGTTAACATAGAGGTGGAGAAGAATGACAAACGTCTTCGTTCCATACAGGCTGACATCCAGAAACTCTACAACGAGGACAAAAGAGTCTCATGCATTTCCGATGAGGAGCTACTGGGGTATGTCAAGAAATACTTCATGTTCAACCCCATGGTCAGAAAGGAAATGCACCGCGATGAGGACGGGGACAACAGCGAGGATAGCACGAATGTCCCCACACCCGGGATAAAACCACGTATGCATGATACCATAGATTAATCTCCTACATGGTCAAATTTCAAACAGCCTGCTGAAAAAACCTTGCAGGCTGTTATGGCAGAAATTTCCGCCATGATCTATTTTTTATTTCAGGATGTGATGATGAAAATAAGATTCTAAAATAAGATTCAGCTTTCGATGTCCTCGGAAACCTCCACCTCTACGATATCTGCTACCGGAGCATTCTTTTTTACCGATTCTATTCCGTTCATACATCCCGCTTTACTTGCATAGGCCTGGCCAGAAGCAATAATTTCCCCGTTTGAGGCCTTTAACCTGAACCTGTATTTTCCGCTTTTATCCATGAATACTTCGAACTTTGACATATTACAATCTCTCCTTACATAGTAAACAGGGGAAGCATACTCAGGTATACTTCCAATACAAGTATGAAGAGCTATCTATTAAAAAGTTTGGGAATGCATATCAATAATCTATGGAACAGAGTTCCTGGAACATATCACAGGATATGTAAAGAAATTTTATATGAGAAACGGATTTGAAGAAAAAAGAAGAAAAGATCCTAAGATGAAGATCACTTCATCTCAGCTTCTGCGTACTTTGCGATCGCGTCGGTCATCTCACTCATCTTTGCGCTGCCGCCAAGGTCATAGGTGACATACCTGCCTTCTGCGATGACCTTCCCGGTTGCCGCGAAGATAGCCTTTGACTGCTCGCTCTCGCCAAGGTAATCAAGCATCCATGCACCCGCGAGGATGGTTGCCACAGGGTTCACCTTGTCCATTCCTGCATACTTTGGTGCTGAGCCGTGCGCAGGCTCGAACATTGCATAGTTGTCGCCGATGTTAGCGGAGTATATGAGTCCGATACTGCCTACCAGGGCGGAGCATTCCTCGCTTATGACATCCATGAACAGGTTGGTTGAAAGCAGGATCTTGTTGTTGAAGAGCTGCGGGTTCTTGATGAGCTGCTGGGCGATGTTGTCAATGTGGTATTCCCAGACCTCAATGCCATCGTAGTCCTCTCCGGCCTTCTCGACCTCTTCAAGGAAGAGTCCGCAGGTCCTTCTCAGGATGTTGCTCTTGTGGATAGCGACAACTGCATTGTAATCCCGCCTCTTTGCTTCCTCGAAGGCATACTTTGCTACCTTTGCACTGGATGTGCGTGTGATCTTCCTGATAGCGATGGATACATCGTCTGTCAGTTTTATCTCCTCACCAACATACAGGCCTTCTGTTCCTTCCCTGACACATACAAAGTCCACGTCCCCCAGTGGCCTTTCGGTGTTCGGGAATGTCTTTACAGGCCTGACATTGGCATAGAGATTGAACTTCTGCCTGATGGAGACAGCCACACTCCTTGGTGCGCCGACAACCCCGGGTGTTGTGGTCGGGCCCTTGTAGCACGCATCCGAGCTGCCAAGCAGGTCCCATGTCTCTTCAGGGATCAGCGAATCGCCACCATTCTTTTCCCACCAGGTCGCCCCTGCATCACATGTGATGAACTCGACATCGCTGTTTGCAGCATTTGCCACCTTCAGCATTGCTTCAACAAGGTCGGGGCCAACTCCATCGCCTTTAATAACCGCTGCTGTTTTACTCATGTTTTCACTTTCCAATAATATCTATAATCATAAAAAGCAAATTGCCCTACTAACGACTACATCATATATATGTCATACCCAACCAGAAAACAGATAATAAAAATAGAGAAGGAAACAGGATCATACTCCGCAGAACTTATATTGCCGGTTCCAGAGCATTGGTGCACCCTTTAAGAAAATCATTTCCGTTCAACCGAAATAAAAAATTATATTTGTTCATTCAACACATCGTTTTTCCAATGTACGCATTTATATACAAGCGCAAATATACTAGGTTTGTGTATTTTTTGCACGCATTACCCGGGAAGCTTTGAACTATGAATCTTATAAGGGACACACAATGGACAATGATATAGTTTCACATAGTGATCTGCTTGAAGGGTCAATGTCCTATTGCCCTTCCATTATCTTTTTGTTGAAAGCAGAAGGAGGACTGCCTGTTGAATATGTTTCTGAGAATGTTTCACGGATTGGTTATTCTGCAGACGATTTCCTGTCAAAGAAGCTTACTTTTGAAAAAATAGTCTGTCCGGAAGACCTTGAAAGGTTTTCTTCGGAACTTAGAACGTATTCAGAGAAGGGGATAAGCAATCATTCACAGGAATATCGCATTCTCACCGCTGATGGGGATATCAGGTGGATGGACGGTAGAACGGTCGCGAAGCGAAATGCCCATGGAGACATTACTCATTATCAAGTTGTCATTCTGGACATTACTCACAGGAAACGGATTGAGAAACGGTTGAGTGACTCTGAGCAAAGGTATCATTCAATGGTAGAGAAGATCAATGATGGAATGGTGGTTGTTCAGGATGGAATAATTGTATTTGTGAACTCCCAGTTTGCCGGAATACTGGGATACACAGTTGAAGAAGCGATTGGCATGTCATACCTTGATATGCTCTCTCCATCCTGCCTTGAACTTGTTCGTAGCAGGCACAACAAAAGGCTGGAAAATGATGCGACATGTCCTACCAGATATGAACTAACTTTGCTGACAAAGCAGGGTGCTGAAGTATCTGCTGAAATAAATGCTTCCTATATTGAACATGAGGGCAAGCCTGCTATTATCGGCATATTGAGAGATATCTCCCTGAGAAAAAGAAACGAAGACAGGATAAAACGCAGCCTTGAGATCCAACAGACATTGACCTTTGTTTCATCTACGCTTCTAACATCCCCGGATCTTGATAAAGCGATTAACATATCTCTTTCCCATATCGGCAATTTGTGCGACGCATGTCGGGCATATGTATTTTTATTTGGTGAAAATGACGGGTGCATGTCAAATACCCATGAATGGTGTGCCGATGGTGTGGGGCCACAAAAGGATAATCTGCAGGAAATACCAGTGGATACATTTCCATGGTGGATGCAAAAACTTTCTAACGGAGAAATGATCCATATTACAAGTGTCAGGGATATGCCTCCAGAGGCATCTGCAGAAAAAGAGCTCCTTGAGATGCAGGATATCAGTTCTTTACTTGTAATTCCTCTATTTATTGATAAAAGAACGTGTGGTTTCATTGGCCTTGATAACGTCAAAAGTACCGGTTCATGGAGTCAGGATGATATGGCGATCCTTGGCACGGTATCCCATTTATTGTCCAGTTCCATCGAGAATGAAAGAAAGAAGGTCCAGATCGATAAAAATACTCGCAAACTATCGGAAACAAACATGGAGCTTCAGAGAAGTGTTAAGGTAAAGGATGCATTCTTAGCTAACATGAGTCATGAACTGAGAACACCTCTAAACTCAATAATAGGTTATTCCGATATGCTTCTATCCGGGATCGCAGGAGAGATCAACGAAAAACAATGCCGTTACCTGAACCATATATCCAGTTCCGGCAAGCACCTGCTTGAGATCATCAATGATATTCTTGACATATCAAAGGTAGAATCAGGAAAAATGGAACTTCTCTATGAGACGATACATGTTTCATACATTATTGAATCCGTAATTAATATCGTTTCTCCTATGGCAGATAGAAAACAAATAGACCTAATTTTCAACAACAAAATTGATGGAATGCTGATAGAAGCTGATCCTGTTCGTTTTAAGCAGATAATTTCCAATCTTCTTATCAATGCTATTAAATTTACAGACGAAAGAGGCGAAGTATCTATTGATGTGAAAAAGGAAAGGGACCTTCTCAATGTGTCGATAGGAGACTCAGGTATTGGCATCGCCCCTGAGGATAAGGATAAACTGTTCCAGCCATTCCAGCAACTGGATTCATCATACGCCCGCAAGTACGAGGGCACAGGTCTTGGCCTTGCACTTGTCAAGGACCTTGTGGAGCTGCACGGTGGGAACATATGGGTTGAAAGTGAACCGTGCAAAGGAAGTATCTTCAGTTTCACTATCCCCCTATGCAGGAAGTAAAACATTCAGTATCTCAAAATGTACATCATGTTGAAGGTTCCTACGTAGTATTGTGCAGATACCGTTCTGTTTTAGACAAATGATAACGTATATGCCAATATGACACATAATTTCCCAATCACAGACGAACATATGCACATTGACCCCCGTGGCAAGGGACTAAAAGCGGTCAAGGAATTCCAGAATGCCGGAGGAACGCACATATTCCTGGTCATGAAGCCAAGCTGGACCCTTGGAATAAAGGTCACAAGACCTGAAGACCACATAGCTGTCTTTGAAGAGACCGTTGACATGTCAAGGCAGATCAACGAAACAGGCATCACATCCTTCCCTGTGCTTGGAGTCCATCCTGCAGAGATCACAAAACTCATCGAGTACATGGATATTGAAAAGGCCGTAGAGACCATGAAGGGAGGCCTGGAGATAGCTGCAGGCTATGTGGAAAAGGGACTGGCCGTGGGACTTAAGAGCGGCAGGCCGCACTATCCTGTAAGTCCTGAGGTATGGGATGCCTCCAACGACGTCATGGAATATGCCTTCACCCTGGCTGCAGACCTTGACTGTGCCGTCCAGCTGCATACCGAAAGCGTGGGTGAGCCTGAGCTGACCGACATAACAGAGCGTGCAAAGAAGACCGGCATCAGACTGCACAGGGTGGTCAAGCACTATGCTCCACCCCTGGTTGACGTCTGTGAGAGGCTGGGCATATTCCCGGGAGTGCTTGCAGGCAAGGGGACCATCGAGGAGGCACTGGAACAGGGAACGCGTTTCATGATGGAGACCGATTACATCGACGACCCGGAAAGACCTGGCGCGGTACTCGGACCAAAGACCATACCGAAAAGGACCCTGAAGCTTGTAGAAAAATACGGGGAAGAGCCATTCTGGAAGGTCCATAAGGAAAACCCTGAGAAGGTCTATAGCGTGGACATCGAGATATAGGGTCCGTTCCTGATACCCAATGAGCGGAAAGGGATCACCTGACCAGCAGGACATATACATCCATCACATTTGTGCCTGTGGGACCGGTAATCAACAGGTCCCCTGTTTCCCTGAAGAAATTGTATGAATCGTTCTGTCCGAGCATTGCCCTTGCGTCCAGATGCAGATTCCTTCCTTTCTCTATCGTGTAACCATCCGCAAAGGCTCCGGCCGCATCCGTGGGACCGTCGTTACCGTCGGTGGCCATGGGCACAAAAAGGATATCTTCCAGGCCATGTGCTTCAATTGCAAAAGAAAGTGCCATTTCCTGGCACCTGCCGCCCTTGCCTTTCCCCATGACCTTTACAGTTGTTTCCCCGCCGGCGAGGATACATGCCGGGAGAGTCAACGGCCTGGACATTTTCCTTTCCTCCCTGGCTATCGATGCAAGGACCCTGGCAACTTCCCTGGCCTCACCTACCAGTGAAGAGGTCAGAAGGAGAGTATTGTATCCAAGTTCAACTGCCTTTTTCTCCGCTTCAATAAGGGCAAGGGAATTGTTGCCAACCAGGAAATGGTGACATCTTCCAAAGACGGGATCGTCATGCTTGGGAGTGTCCTCCACCACTCCCTCGAGCCCGTTCTCCAGCAAACCCTGTACCGCAGGGGGCAGGTTCAGGTTGTATCGTGTTACAATTTCCTGGAAATCCTCGAACGTGGATGTGTCGGGAACCGTGGGGCCTGATGCGATCACATCAAGAGGATCACCCACGACATCCGAAAGTATAAGGCTGATGGATTCCGATGGGTAAGCCATCTTTGCCAGGCCTCCGCCCTTTACTGCGGAAAGATGTTTCCTTATAGTGTTGATCTCATCTATGCTTGCACCGATACGTATCAGCCTGTCGGTCAGGTTAACCATATCCTGCAGGGAAATGCCCTTTCGGGGCAACGTCAGCAATGCAGAACCCCCGCCGGAGATGAGGAAGAATATAAGATCTTTAGGACCGGTTCTCCCGAGGAAGCTGCTGATCTGCTTTGCTGCGATCACACCATTCTCATCCGGGATGGGGTGACCTGCTTCCATTAACTTAACGATCGTCAGAGGGCCGGCAAACCCATATTTTGTGATGGCACAGCCCTCTGAAAGTTTATCGCCCAGTATTTCCTCGATGGCACGCGACATGGCAACTGAAGCCTTTCCAAAGGCTACCAGATAGATGTTTTGATAGGAAGCAAGATCGAATGACATCCCCCCTATATATAAACTGTCATGTTCTTTCCGGACAGCCCTGTGAACACAGGAGTAGGGGTCCACCCCGCAAATTGCGTGGGACACAATCTTTCTAGCATCGCAATTCAGATCTTCTGACATATGTAGCCTCCTCTGAGCAGATCAGGTCAGAATGCAAAGTTCAGGCTCTCCCATATCTGCCGGCTATCTCTCCCACGGAGAGAACGTGGCCCCTCATAGCCTCTTCCAGCTCATCGACCTTTGACCCGCTTTCAAGTTCAAGTACGGCATCCAGGGCGAAAACCTTGAAAACATACCTGTGTGTTCCCGAAGGAGGGCAGGGGCCCACATAAGAGGATTTGCCATAGCTGTTCCTTCCCACGACCCCTGGAACACTGTCCTCATCTATTTCCGACACATGCATGATGTTCCACACGGCCCAATGAACGAAATTACCTGAAGGGGCATCCGGATCTGTCACTATAAGTACCATACTTTGCGTTCCATTCGGCACGTTCTGAAGATCAAGGGGAGGGTTAACATCCTGCCCGTCGCATGTATACTTTGCCGGGATCCTGTCCCCATCTTCAAAAGCACTACTTGTGACCATAAGGTCACCTACTATGGAACCATTGGCCTTCATATCTCTATCCAACCCTGAGACCTGATCATGCTGATCTTCCTGTGATACATCCCTGGTATCCGCGACACACCCTGCAGCAAGGGCCACACAGGCCAGTATCATGAAAGGCATTACACTGATGTGACGACCCACCCTGTGTCACCGCTCCCTTCCAGGATAATAGCTATAACTACCTCATCCCCTATTATAGATGGGTATGCCGTCTATTTATTGCTTTGTGCAACGGACAGAACAGCAGGTAAAAACACACGGTGAGCCCTTAAAAGATCCCTGCAACGACTTGCTGCACTTCTTCTTCAGTACGCTGCACCTCTCAGGGAGCTTATTGTTCCCCTTCCGGAATGATTATCCATGCAATGATATAAGCTACAACACCTGCTCCAAAACTGAATATTGTAATTGCTGCCCACAGCAACCTGATCATAACCGGATCGATGTTGAGGTATTCACCAATGCCACCGCACACACCCGCGATCATCCTGTTGTCCTTTGCTCGTCTCAATTCTTTTCCCATATTCGCACTATCCATAGTTGATCCTGACTGGATCAATATACACTAGTATTTTTGCAAAAATACACATATAAACCTACCTGATGAAAAAAAGTAAACTGTAGAGGGATATGGCATGGATCTGTATCATATGCTGCTTATATGATAGAACAATGCGGCTCCGTGGCCCGGAGTAAAAAAGAGGTATTACAACTGGCAAAGTTTGCAATTCGAGTTCTTGCATTCTTCATTCTCGAACTTCCACCTAAGGCCCCATTTCTTTATATCCTGGATGACCCTGATGAAATCCTCGCCGCTTTCGCTCAAAGAGTATTCGCTTTTGATAGGAACTGCGGAATCATCCACCCTTTTTACAATGAACCCTTCTTCTTCAAGTTCCTTCAGCCTTGCAGAGAGGGTTTTTGGTGTCACATCCTGCAATTTATTCTTCAATTCATTAAAACGCTTTTGTTTATTCTCACCCTTGTAGAGTTCAAGCAGGATACACAGAGACCACTTTTTGCCGATGATGTCCACAGTTTTGTAGATAGTGCAATCTTTCATGATATCCAATTGGAAACCATTCAATATATAAGATACTATCCATAATATACCAGGGTCCAGTGAATTATAATTAAATTCAAGGAAGGAAAATTAAATGGCAAAAGATCTACTTGAAAAGGGAGCGATCCTTCAGAGAGACAAGGAAACATATGCAATTGCACCGCATCTTCCGGGGGGAATTGCTTCAGCAAAGCAGTTGAGAAAGATCGCAGACGTTGCTGAGAAGTATGGAGCTGCAACATTAAAGGTAACTTCATCCCAGAGGATTGCCATCGTAGGCCTGAAGGAAGAGGACATCGATAATGCCTGGGAGGACCTTGGGATAAAGCCTGGCGCTGCCATTGGGCTTTGTGTGAGGAGTATCAAGATCTGCCCGGGCTCCACGTTCTGTAAGCGCGGACAGCAGGATTCTGTCAGCCTGGGACTCAAACTCGACGAGAGATACCACGGAATGGAACTTCCATGCAAGTTCAAGATGGCTGTTTCAGGTTGCATGAACTCATGCTCTGAACCTGCTATCAAGGATATAGGTATCATGGGCACACCAAAAGGATTCACTGTCATGGTTGGAGGAAATGCGGCGATCAAGCCAAGACTTGCCGATGTTATCGCAGATGATCTGACAGAGGATGAGGTCCTTGAGCTTGTAGATAAGATCATCAGTTTCACCAAGGCCAATGGTTCAAAACACCGTCTTGGAAGGGTCATCGACGAGATGGGGCTTGACAGGTTCAAGGAAGAGATCGGACTGTAAGAATAATAGATTTTTTGGAGTCGGAGGTTCCTCTATTTTTCTTAAAACGAAGCTGATACTATCGAAGATGCTGAAAGGACCACAAAGATCGCTGTTGTAAGATGCGACATCGTTTCCAAGACGTGCCCGGGAGTTGAATGCTTCATGGCATTCAACAAGCGCAGCATGCATTTCAGTCAATATGATGATAAAGCAGAAATAGTAGCTTTCTTTACATGTGGGGGATGCCCGGGACGCAGGGTATACCGCCTTATAAAGTCCCTCAAGAAGTCCGGGGTCGATGTGGTCCATCTCAGCTCATGTATGCAGATGGACAACTATCCAGAGTGCCCGCATATAGAGGAGATAAAAAAGACGATCAAGGATACAGGAATCAGTATCGTTGAAGGGACACATCACTGATATCCGGGAGTATGTAATGATCACAAGAACAATTGTCAAAATAGATGAGGAGAAATGTAACGGATGCGGGAAATGCATTGCCCCCTGTGCAGAGGGAGCCATCGCGCTTGTCAATGGCAAGGCAAAAGTGATCTCAGAAGAACTGTGTGACGGCATGGGATTCTGTATCGGAGTATGTCCGGTAGGTGCCATATCCGTAGAGCAGAGACAGACCCTGGAGTTCAACCCGGAAAAGGCCAGAGCGCAACCCGTAAGGACCGATGTCTCCATCCGGTGCTTCAGATGCGGCTGTGGAGAGAACAAAGCTTACCTCCTTCCCTTAAGGCACAACATGGAAAGCCTGTGGGTATGCACACGGTGCCTTCCACAACTCATACATGGATAGACCTTTATGGTTATCATTATAGAACTGACAAAAACAGCAGACTACCTTTGTGATTATACATTCAATTTCCACTGGCATAACAGGACGATCGGCCCTGATGATGTTATCCTTCCCAGAAAAGTACCAGGTACACCTACAGTGACCTGGTTGAAGCACTGAAATCAGAAGATGATGTCCGCATCAGGGGAGATGTTGGAAAGAATTTCGCCTACAGCATGGGGGCCGACCTTAAACACTTCGGAGGTAGCGGGGATGCAGAAAATGCAGGAAAGATCATCGTTGATGGGAACATCGGCCCGGAGGCTGCCATGGGCATGGTTGCAGGTTCGCTCTACGTCGGGGACAGGATCGAAGAACCAGTCGGGAACATCATTGAGGTTGTATCTGACAATGAGAATTACAGAAAGTTTCGTTCCATTACGGACATAGCCTGCAATGGACCAGGGAATGACAACCTGATATCAAATGAATACAATGCAGACGAAGGAACAATTACACTCAAAGACGGCATACTCCGGGGAACCATTGGTGCACGCTGCTACAGGCCTGTGAACATCATCGTTGAAACGATACGTATAACGGGACAGGTGTCCTTATGAGAGAAGGCACCGTCACTGTGCATGGCAATGCCGGAATGAATACCGGCTCACACCTCTATGGAGGTACTGTGGCAGTACTTGACAGTGTAGGAGAATTCGCAGGTGCTTACATGAAAGACGGCGTGCTTGCCTTCCACAAAGCCAGGGGTTTCATTGGTGCCGGCATGTCGGGAGGCAGTATATACTCCAGAGATAAGGCAAAGACCGGCTCACCTGCAGCAAAGGTCAGGATGAAAGGGGAAGACGGTGCACTTATGAGAAGACTGATGGGGCCGGGAGAGTGGAGTCCATGCTCTACAACAAATACGAGGTAGAGAAGGAAAAAGAAAAATACACGGAAGTCCGCATGCGCGACGGATCTGTGGTTATGAGAAGGATCGAGTGAAATAAAATATTCACGGATGCCCCTGAAACTTAGCTCCCCGAGACCTTTTTTATGAGCTGTGTGAACATCTTACCGCTCCATCATATCAGCCTGGGATCCACCTAATGCTTGCACCATACCAGCTGAACGAGTTAGAGATGACCATCCGGAACATTGAATGAAAACTCCCCAATGAAGCTTATTGGATAGTAATGAATTTGAGGAGGTTAGTCCCGCCGGGATGGCCCTGACCACCTGGTTGTCCCTGTGTAAGAATGATCATGTCACCTGGATCGACAAAACCCCATTTTTTCAGCGTATCGGTCACTGTGACCTCCCAGTCATCAACATGCTCCCTGACATATGTAGGATGTACAGCATACTGTAATGCCAATTGCTCGCATATCTCCGGATAGCGGCTAAAGGCCAGTATCCACCTGTCCGGCCTGAAACGTGAGATATTCCGCGGAGTCTTTCCGGACACAGTAGGGGTTACAACATATTTTACGGGGAGGTTCTGAAGGGCATCGTTCACCTGCATGGAGATCACGTCCTCAACACCAGGGTGCATGCGGCGAAGAGCCCTTTTCATCATTTCAGTACCCTCCTTGTTATTACTTCTCCAGACCTCGGTCGATCTTGCGATCCTGACCATCATCTTCACAGTCTCTACCGGATACTTCCCCACAGCGGTCTCTGCTGAAAGCATCACGGCATCCGTACCGTCGATAATGGCATTTGCAACGTCCGTGGCCTCGGCCCTTGTCGGACGGATATTCTCTATCATGGACTCAAGCATCTGCGTTGCGGTGATCACCGGCTTGCTGAGCAGGTTGGTCTTGTGTATTATCTCTTTTTGTACCACAGGCACATCCTGGATCGGTATCTCCACACCCAGGTCACCACGGGCTATCATAATGCCGTCACTTTCAGCTATGATAGCATCGATATTCCTTACAGCCTTTTCACGTTCTATCTTGGATATCACGAAGATATCCCTGCCTTTATCAGCCGCATAACCGCGCAATTTCCTGATATCTTCCGCAGATTCTATGAAAGACGCACAAAAAACATGAATATCCTCATTCAGGGCAAAGTCAACTATCTCAAGGTCCCTGTCTGTGATAGGGTCTATGAACAGAGCAGCGCCCGGGATATTCAGTCCCTTATTTGAAGACAGAGGGCCGCCGACCATCACCTCACAACAGATATCCTCACCCTGAACAGCAGTACAGTTAAGCTGGATGAATCCATCGTTCAGGTACACAACCCTGCCTATATCCAGGCTTTGTGCAAGTCTTTTGTAATTCACAGGGATAACCAATTCCGTGCCCGGTACATCCCTTGTGGTCAGGGTGACATGACTGCCTTTTTTCAGGAAGACCGGTTCATCCTGAAACTTTCCAACCCTCATCTTAGGACCGGGCAGGTCAGCAAGTATTGTGACAAACTTATCCAGATCGGAGCTTATTGACCTGATCCTTCTGATAATTTCATGCTGGTCTTCAAGATCACCATGGGAAAAGTTCAGTCTGGCAACATTCATTCCATTGATTATCAGCTCTTTCAGCACTTCCTCAGAGGAAGATGCCGGGCCGATCGTGCACACGATCTTTGTTTTGTTCTCTGGCAGATGCATGGTCATATCGTTCCTCGGTTACTCCGGTTCTGTACTATTATGGAACTGATTGAATTAAGGTTTATTCCGCAGCATTCAAACGCCTTTATATAATCGCAGATCGAAGGATGGGTCATCAGGGATTCCTGTAAAGATATGGAAATGACATCGATAATTGGAGTGTTGTGATGGCAACTGCGGTTTATGAACTGACGGATGAACAAAAGCAAGAGCTTTCATCTATTTTCGGGAAAGGGGTCAATTTCAGGGAAAAGGAAAGGCACTACTACACCCATGATGTAGGTGCACTGCCATCCCTTGTAAAAAGAATGATCGGCAAGACAATGCCTGCTGCAATTGTAAAGGTCACCGGTGAGGAGAAAGCTGTCGGGCTTATGAAGTTTGCACGCAAGTACGGCATTCCTGTTGTACCAAGGGCGGGTGCATCTTCAGGTTACGGCGGCATCATCCCTACAAAAGGCGGTATTGTCGCCGATATGACACCCATGAGGAGGATCATCAGTATAGACAAAGAGAATCACCTGGCTACAGTGGGAGCAGGCATGATATGGTATGACCTGGAAACAAAGCTGAAAGAGGAAGGACTTGCTGTCCGGGCTGTTCCCTCCAGCGCACTTTCGGCAACCGTGGGAGGCTGGCTTGCCCAGAACGGTGTTGGTTACGGAAGCTATGAATACGGCTGGTCACAGGACACCATGAGCTCAGCACGGGTCGTGCTTCCCAACGGCGAGGTAAAAGAGTTTGCAGGGGAAGAGCTGGATAAGATCACAGGCACCATGGGGACCACGGGCATAATCACACAGGTAACCCTTAAGACCAGGGACTATGAGAAGAATTCAGCCATTTCAGCAGGGTTCCCTGATGCCGGCAGTATGAAGGAAGCCATCAAAAAAGTGAGTGAGAAGAAGATCCCTGTCTGGGCCATATCGTTCATTAACCCCCAATGGGCCGATATGAAGAACCGTGCACCACACAAGACACACTACGGAGAGACCGTAGAGGAGCACAGGCCCGAGCTTCCTCATTCCTATATATGTAACTTCGCCTACCCGGAGTCAAGGGATATCAGCGGGCTTAAAGAGACAATTGAAAAGGCAGGAGGAAAGGTGCTGCCCGAAGAGGTCGCAGAACATGAGACCCGGGAATGGTTCAGGTCCATGAAGGTCAAAAGGCTTGGTCCGTCATTCATTCCCGCAGAAGTGGTCGTCCCGGTGGACAGTATCGACACCATGTTCAATGCGATAAACGATAAGATAGGACAGCCTGTACTTGTGGAGGGAATGGTCGCAAAGGGTGACGAAGCTGTCATGCTCTGTTTCATGCCGCACTCTGAGACATCGTTCAGGTATAATCTTGCATTCCCGCTTGCTTTGAGCATAGTCAAAATTGCCGAAGAGAACGGCGGCAGGATATATTCCTCAGGACTTTACTTCGCAAGGCAGGCAGAGAACGTCTTTGGCAGGAGACTACCGGTTATCAGGGAATTCAAAAAGCAGGTCGATCCCGATGACATAATGAACCCCGAGACCCTCACAGGCAGATCCATGCTGAAGACTGGGCTTTCCTTTGCAAAGACATTTGAACCCATGGCCCGTGTTGTGGGCAATATGTCGGGGGTTGACAGACAGGAGTTCAGGGATACAAAAGGAATTCCCGGTGACATAGTCTCCCATGCATACACCTGTGCCCAGTGCGGATACTGTGTGAACGAATGTGATCAGTACTACGGGCGCGGCTGGGAATCCCAGTCACCCAGGGGCAAATGGTTCTTCCTCAAGGAATACTTTGCAGGCAGGATGGAACTCGACCAGGAGCAGGTTGATACCTTCCTTGCATGTACCACCTGTGAGATGTGTGATCATTTCTGTCAGCTGGACCTTCCCATTGAGCGCTCATGGATGACACTCAGGGAGAATCTTGTCCAGAAGAGAGGCATGATGACCATCCCGCCCTTTGAGATCATGGCTCAGAGCCTTGACAACCAGAGGAATATATGGGCAAGCTACAGGAAAGACAGGGACATGTGGATGCCCGATGACATCCGGGCAAAGGTCAGGGACAAGGCTGATATCGCCTATTTTGCCGGGTGTACCGCATCCTTTGTGGAGAAGGATGTTGCCATAGGTGCTGTCAGGCTTCTTGATGATGCGGGAATTGAGTTCACTACCCTGGGCGACAGGGAAGCATGCTGTGGAATACCGATGCTGGTCGCAGGAAAATGGGATGTTTTTGAGAGAATACTTAAAATGAACATCGCCAACATGCAGAAACAGGAAGTTAAAACAGTCATCACATCGTGTCCTGCCTGCCTTCTCATGTGGAGGACCATCTATCCCCAGTGGGCTGAGAAACTCGGCATGGACTTCGATATAGAAGCAAAGCACTATTCCGAAGTGCTCGTGGATAAGATGGATGTGCTGAAACCCAAGTTCAAGGTCCCCTTGAACAAGACCATTGCCTGGCACGACTCATGCCACATCGGAAGGGCAGGTGCCGGAGTCTACGAGCCTCCGCGTGAGCTGCTCAAGGCAATTCCAGGTGTTAAGTTAAGGGAAATGGAGCACAACCGCGAGAAAGCGCTGTGCTGTGGTTCTGTTGTAACGCTCATCGATGAGCCGGATGTTGCATGCAGGATCGGCAACGTTCGTTTGCAGGAAGCGGTTGACCAGGATGCCGACATCATGGCTGCACTCTGCCCATGCTGTCTTGTTCAGTTCAGGGTCGCTGCCAGGGAGAACAATGTGGAGATGAAGATAGAGGACCTTGGCGCTCTGGCAGCCCGCAGTCTTGGTTACGATATCCCTGAAACGACTGAGGATGCTCTTGTTGCCTGGGCAACTTTCGACAAGATGATCGAACTCATGGTGCCGGAGAACATGACCGAGATGATGGTGGAATTGCTGCCTGACATGATAGGTGCAATGCCTTCCTACATGCGGGCAATGATGAAGACCATGAAGTACGTACCCGGCATGGATGCCCTCATGCGACCGATGATGCCAAGGATGATGCCCCTGCTCATGCCATCCCTTATGCCGAAAGTAATGCCAAGAATGCTCGAGGCCGTTGAGAAGAGGGTGCCGATGCCTGAGCATATAAAGGAGCAGATGCCTGACCTCATGCCTGCGGCAATGAACAACCTGATGCCTAACATGCTTCCGCAGATAGCGCCACTGCTAACGCCGAAGATGATAGAGTACATAAAGGCGAACTGAGAACCAGGCGAACTGAGAACCGAAAGAAAGTCAGAAGGCCATATGGCCTTTTCTTTCCCTGTTCTATTCTTTCGGGATATTTTCCGGAATGGGCTTATCAGGCGTTACACCGTAGTATTCGGTCCTTGCCCTGCCCCATATACAGCCTTTCTTCCCGAATATCTTAAGTTCGAAGTCCTGAACTGCCTTGCAGATGCTGTTGCCAGCACGTGCTCCCCTGCAGACAGGGCAATATCTCTCACAGAAGACCGGGGGCTTTTTCTTCTCCGCCATAATGACCTCCCTTTACTGACAATTAAGATATTTACTGATACAGCTTGATCTTTTCCAGACTGCACCGTATTACCAGCCTTTATCAGATAAAAATGTATTCGACAGGTTGAGACTTTGGGCCTTAGGCATCAGGCTGCAAATATCTGTTATGTCAAAGCATAAGAACCATCTTAATGCACAGTAGATCAGATCTATGCTTAAAGGGAATTTTTATATACTATACTACACATTGTATAAGTGCTTTTAGAGTTTGGAACTGATTTGCTAGATTATAAGTTTAGATAGTAGGGCTTTATTGTTTTACTGTTTTTTCATATTTTCAACTAATGGTTATATCTCTTTTTAAGCTATTAAATTAGGACGTGAAATATTTGTTTAGTAACATGAATTCAACTGCTCCAGTAGAAGCTGGAGAAAGCTATGATGTAACAATTGAAGATATCGCAAGAGAAGGCGATGGGATCGCAAGAGTAAGCGGATTTGTTATCTTTGTCCCTGAGACAGAAATTGGTGATGAAGTCACCATAAAAGTTAGCAAAGTAATGAGCAAATTCGCATTTGGCGAAGTTGCTTAATTTACAATTCATCATTAATTAAAAATGTATTGGGAAATCAATGTTTTGGTTTTCCATTTTTACTTTTCTTCTATCCGATAACCTATTATTAGTGCAGTGCGCTGTTGGGTTGCGGGGTAAGTCGTAGGGATGCAAGATAAGATTTTTTTTGGTGAGTATGAGGTTAATTGCGGGGACTCAAATATGTTGTATTGCGGGGCTCATCCTTCAGGTGTCCTAGAAGTGATTTTGTCGCAAGCTCCTCTGTGCCTTGAACTATGTGGGGAATGGGAACTTGCCATCGGGCAAAAAAGATACGTTCATTCTGATTTGATAGATCAATGGCAACACCTGTACATCAATTATGAGATAGCCATCAATAACCGAAGAATTATAAAATATGTTAAACGGTTCATATAATATAAAAACACCAGGAGTTGAAACAATGCAAGCAAAAATTCCAGACCTTGATAAGCATAAGATGCAGAGTAGTTTTTCCAGACGAGAGCAAAAATTTTTCATCAGGGATTGCTTTAATTTTATCCGCGAAAACAACAGTGAGACACACGAAAAACTTCAGGAACTATTATCAGTGTGGGTAGCAGACCGTAGGCGGCAATATGGTATACCATTAAATATGAATGAACTCTCTCAGTTTGAACAATTCATTAACAGTTCTCATCCATATTACAAGCTCCTCGTGCGATAATGATCATCGACCTTAATGATTTTCCCAAAGGTAAGGCTTTGTTGGGGTTAAGTGATGAAATTAGCGAACTGCTGAATTTAGAGTTTGGACTGCACTTCCCTTGCAAATTCCTTTGCCTTCTGTACACGGCTCTCGTCAGGCTGTCCCTTTGTGGAAGGACCCATCTCACCGAATGCCTTCATCTGCGGGTCATCCATCTTTAAGAGCATATCGATCACAGGCTGGGCGAGTTCTCCCTGGCAATCGAATCTGCCAAGTATGTTCGCACCGGCGGCTGCCTGTTCAGCGGAACCGGTCCATGAATGGATCGCCTCGAAACCTTCGGGGACTGCATGGGTCATGAATATGGCGATGTTCCTGCCGGACGTCTTTTCGGATAAGAAGGCCTTCACATCTGGAGGAACATCGAACTGCATAACAGGGAAACCTATGAAAGCAAGGTCGTATCCTTCAAGGTCCGATACCTCAGCTATGGGCTTGATATCCTTTTCCCCTTCAAGTTCGCCATAGATGGCTTCTGCGATTTTCTTTGTGTTTCCGGTCTGGGTCATGTAGGTTACTAGCATCTTCATATCTATCCTGTCCATGATTGGTCTTGGTAGGTAATTGTATCTTCTACATACTTATATAGATAAGCGTTAGTGACCGCTCCCACGGCTAAAGCCGGAGGCTTTCTCCATCCCTGCGCCCAGTTATATGTACTATCCTGATCCAGGTACAAAAATGACTATTTCATGATCAAAAAGCCGGATCCAGCCTAACAAAGGCCCCCATCCGCCGAGACTTCATGTAGATATTATAAGGGTAAAATTAGAAATATCAACAGACAGATAAGAATAGTGAACGATTCTGAAGGCTTTCAAATATATTGATCACGCGGAGGAAGAATATGGGTTTATTTGACAGAATGGGAACAGTAGTAAGAGCAAAGATGAACAAACTGGTCAACCGCATGGAAGATCCACGGGAAACACTGGATTACTCTTATGAGAAACAACTGGAAATGCTGCAGAACGTCAAGAGGGGAGTCGCTGATGTCACGACATCGAAGAAGAGATTGCAATTGCAGCGCTCAAAACTCCAGCAGAACATCGACAAACTGGACAGGCAGGCAAAGGATGCCATGAAAACCGACAGGGAGGATCTGGCAAGGCTGGCGCTTGAGAGGAAGAGTGCCCTGGTGATGCAGGTAGAAGGCCTTGATACGCAGATCGCGGACCTGGAAAAGGAGCAGGAGAAACTGGTTGCGGCCGAGAAACGCCTCTCCACAAAGGTGGAGGTGTTCAGAACCCGCAAGGAGACCATCAAGGCACAGTATTCCGCAGCTGATGCCCAGGTAAAGATCAATGAGTCCGTATCCGGCATCAGCGAGGAGATGGCAGATGTCGGCATGGCAATTGACCGGGCTGAGAACAAGACAGAAGAGATGAAAGCCCGAGCATCCGCACTGGACGAGCTTCTGGAAACAGGAACACTGGACGATGTAACTGCCAGCGGTGACGATATTGACCGGGAACTTGCAAAGATGCATGCAGAGTCAAATGTCGATGCAGAACTTGCCAGGCTCAGGGAAGAGGTGGGCAAATGATCATCAGGATCTCGGAAGAAGGACAGTATGAGGTTCCCGGCAACCTGCTGGACGATCTCAACGTCATAGATAACAGGATAGTGGACCTGGTTGCCGGAGAAAAGGAAGAGGAATACAGGACGGAACTCTCAAAGCTCATCGGAATGGTCAGGTCAAAAGGTAAGAAGCTTGATGACAGTGAGATCAGGGAATCCGACATTATTCTCCCACCTGAGGATCTGACCCTTAACGAAGCAAGAGATATCTTCAAAGGCGAAGGAATATTTGAGGGCTAGGCGGCCATGATGGTCAGAATGGCATCCCCCAGAGGGGGTACCATTTACCCAGATCCTTTTCAATGGGCAGTTCTCTTTCCATAAGGGACTTGAGCCTCGTTTCCATGGAATTGTCCCTTTTATGATCCTCCAGGGGCACAAAGGGATAATAGCCGTCCTGTTTGAAATTGTATATCCAGTAGACCGGGCCCTTACCCTCGAACAGATATACGGCACAGAGCAGCTGCTCCCCGAAATCGTGATCGATGAGTGTCTGGGAAACCATGTGGATGTTGGTGACAAGGTCCTCAAAATCCGGGTCATTCAGGATTACCCATAAGAAATTATACCCGTCCTTCTCAAGCCTGAAAATGGTTCCTGTTTCCCGGGTGCTGTATTTTAAAAGACCCTCGATCTCTTCCCTGGCATCTTCATATTTCGACATTTCCATGGGCTTGAAACAGATGCCTGCCGAGCTGGAAGGCTTGAGACGCAGGTCGACCTCCATGGTGACCACAGCTGTTGACATGGCAAAAAGCCGGTCGGTCTTTGCTTTGGGCAGGCTCCCCCTTCCAAGGAGAGAATCGAGCATACTTTTCAGTCCCATCAGAGCTCAAGCTCCCTCTGGATCTTTTCGAGTGCAGCGATCCTTTTTTCAATGGCAGGGTGAGTTGAGAGGAGATTCATGAAAGAACCCGAGACAGCTGCAGGTATTATGAAAAAGGCATTCATGCCTTCCACCTTTCTCAGATCCTCGTTGGGTATGCGAGGCATCACATCACTTATCTTCAGCAGTGCGGATATGAGATGGGATGGCTGGCCCGTTATGATCGCAGAACCCCTGTCCGCCGCGAATTCCCTGTACCTGGAAAGAGCACGTATGAGCAAAAAGCTCACGATCCAGACGGCAATGGAGACGATCCACACAATCACGGTTCCGCCTGAATTCTTCCTGTTGCCGCCAAAAGCGCCAAAGTAGAGGCTATACCGCACAAAGTAGAACGCAATGGTGGAAATGAAGCTGGCTATGGTCAGTATGGCCATATCCCTGTTCTTGACATGACTGAGTTCATGGGCAAGCACAGCCTCCAGTTCTCCCTGGTTGAGCCTTTCCAGCAGGCCGGTGGTGACAGCCACCACTGCACTGTTGGGACCTTTGCCGGTAGCGAATGCATTCGGAACCCGGGTATTCACCACTGCGATCCTGGGTTTTGGAAGGTCGGCTATGGCGCACAGCCTTGTAATGGTCTGATGGAGGTTCGGGGCCTCGTCCTCAGACACGACCTTTGCATTCATGGTCCAGAGGACAAGCCTGTCCGAGTAGTAATACTGTGCCCCCAGGGACAGACCTATGAACAGAATCATGAACGATGATGGAGCTCTCATATAAGAAAGGAACGCCAGAAAGAAAAGATAGACTGCCGCAAGCAGTAACATCGTTAGCAACATCCGCCCTTCAAGTCCAAGGTCCTTTTTCCATTTAACCATATAAACCTCTTTATCTTTAAGTAATTGTTATTTCATACTTAAGGGAACTTACCAGATAAACATTTTATCATGAGACAGAATGAAAGGGCCATCTGACCATTCCCGGAAGCCCTCCTGCTGATCTGCATCCTGAAGGATCTGCAAAATGGACAGGTTCATTGAAAAAATAACAGGCCTTAAGGACGAAATTCCAATTGGACAAACTCCAGAAAATATAAGTCAGAATCACCAGTTTATTAATACCATGAGGTCATAGGATGCATGCTTTTTTGTTAACGGCCACGACAGATAAGAACGTTCACTGAGCGAAGAGAGAATATATCGTAAGATTTACCTGCTAATCACCTTATGAGAGAACAGCCATGTCCTTGAGCAATATAGTAATTAAAGGCGCAAAAGAACATAACCTGAAGAACCTGGACCTGACCCTTCCACGTGACAGGCTCATTGTCATCACCGGACTCAGCGGTTCCGGGAAGTCGTCCCTGGCCTTTGACACCATCTATGCGGAAGGCCAGAGGAGATATGTGGAATCCCTTTCTGCATATGCACGTCAGTTCCTGGGACTGATGGAAAAACCCGATGTTGAATACATTGAAGGCCTTTCACCAGCTATATCCATCGAACAGAAGACCACAAGCAAGAACCCCAGGTCTACCGTGGGCACCGTCACAGAGATCTATGACTACCTCAGACTGCTCTATGCGAGGATAGGCATCATGCACTGCCCTGAGTGCGGAAGGGTCATCGAGACCCAGAGCGTGGACCAGATCCTTGACAGTATAATGAATCTCCCTGAAAGTACACGGATACACGTGCTTGCACCGGTGGTCAGGGAAAGGAAGGGAGAGTACAAAAAGCTACTTGCGGATCTCCTTGCGGAAGGGTTTACCCGCGCTCGTATAGATGGGGAAGTATATTCACTTGAGGATGCTCAGGATATAGAACTGGAACGTTACGTCAAGCACAACATAGAGATACTCGTCGACAGGCTTGTGATCAGGGAAGGTATCGAAGAGAGACTTGCAGAATCTGTGGAAACTGCACTTGAGAAGGGTGGAGGCACTCTGACCGTTCAGATACTGGACGGTGAGGAACTGACATTCAGCGAGAATCTCGCCTGTCCCGGGTGCGGCATCGGTTTTGAGGAGATGGAACCTGCCGCATTCTCGTTCAACAGTCCCCAGGGTGCATGCCCCGAATGTCACGGGCTGGGCACCTCGATGGAGTTCGACCCTGACCTGATCGTACCCGATAAGACACTGACCCTGCGCGAAGGTGCGATCGAGCCCTGGGGCGGGAAGACCAGGGACGGATATTACATGCAATCCGTGGAATCACTGGCTAACCACATGGGATTCTCCATGGACGTGCCGTTCGCAGAACTTGACCCGGGGGTACAGAAGACCATATTCTATGGAAGCGATAAGCCTGTACCCTTTGTGCATACCGGCCGCAACGGTGGCATGTGGAGACATACCGGCAGATTCAAGGGGGTTATCGCGAACCTTTCCAGGATATTAGAGAAGACCGATTCCGAAAGCAGCAAGGAAAAGATACAGCGCTATATCAGCACGAAACCCTGTCCGGTCTGTAAGGGCAACAGGCTCAGGCCGGCCAGCCTTGCCGTGAGGATAGACGGCCACAATATCATTGAGGTTACCGGCATGTCCGTTGAGGAGAGCCTGCATTTCTTCCAGCATCTTGAGACAAAGCTCAACGAACGTGAATATGCCATAGCAAGGCTGATACTGAAAGAAATCAAGTCCAGGCTTGGTTTCCTTGTGGATGTGGGTCTTGATTACCTGAACCTGAGCAGGTCGGCTGCAACGCTCTCGGGAGGCGAAGCACAGCGTATCAGGCTGGCGACCCAGATAGGTTCCAGTCTGATGGGAGTGCTCTACATACTGGACGAGCCCAGCATCGGCCTGCACCAGAGGGACAACCTGAGGCTCATCAATACCCTGAAGCACCTGAGAGATATCGGTAATACAGTGATTGTTGTGGAACATGACGAGGAGACCATCTGCAGTTCGGACCACGTTGTGGATATGGGACCCGGAGCTGGCATCCACGGCGGCGGGATCGTTGCCGAAGGCAGTCCGGAGGAGATAATGGCTCATGATGATTCCCTTACAGGCAAATACCTGAGCGGAAAGCTGGCGATCGATATCCCTCAGAAGAGACGCAGGGCCAGGAACAAGCTCGTGCTCTACGGAGCTGCCGAGAACAACCTGAAGGACATAGATGTGGAATTCCCGCTGGGGATCCTTGTATGTGTCACTGGCGTGTCGGGTTCCGGTAAAAGTACGCTGGTCAATGAGACACTGAACGGGGTGCTGGCCAAAAAGCTCAACCGTGCAAGGGAAATTCCCGGCAGGTACCGGGATATCGGCGGGCTGGAGCACGTGGACAAGGTCATAACCATTGACCAGTCACCTATCGGGAGGACACCCCGGTCAAACCCCGCAACATACACCAATCTTTTCACACCCATCAGGGATCTCTTTGCCCAGACAAAGACCGCACGTGCCAGGGGATATAAGCCGGGGCGGTTCAGTTTCAATGTCCGTGGAGGCAGGTGCGAGGCATGCAGCGGCGACGGTATAATCACCATCGAGATGCACTTCCTGCCGGATGTCTACGTACCCTGCGAGGTCTGCCATGGCAAGCGCTACAACCGGGAAACACTGGAGGTGACGTACAAGGACAGGAACATCGCCGAAGTCCTTGACATGACAGTAGAGGAGGCCCTGGAGTTCTTTGAGAACATACCCACCATCAGCCGTAAGCTGCAGACACTCTATGATGTTGGCCTTGGGTACATCAAGCTGGGCCAGTCATCCACAACACTCTCCGGCGGCGAGGCACAGAGAGTGAAGCTGGCAACCGAACTCAGCAGGCGCTCCACCGGCAAGACGGTATACATACTGGACGAGCCCACCACAGGACTGCACTTCGACGACGTGAAAAAGCTCCTTGAAGTGCTCCAGAGACTTGTGGAAGGAGGTAACACCGTGATAGTCATCGAGCACAATCTCGATGTGATAAAGACCGCCGACTGGATAATCGACCTGGGGCCTGAGGGCGGTGAAAGGGGCGGCGAGGTCATTGCGCAGGGTACTCCGGAGAATGTCGCAGAGAGCGATGTTTCCTATACAGGGAAGTTTCTGAAGAAGATGCTTGTGAAGAGAAAAATTAATTAAAAAGGAAGGAAGTCCTGTCAGATCCATCTTATCGGTGATTCGCCTGAAAAGCGGTATCTTTGTGGAATATCCTTTTGAACGGAGAAGGATCAGAAGAGGGTCATTTCCTCTTCAGTTTTGCGACAAGCATCTCTACCTGCTCCACAGCAGTGCCGATATACCTGTCTGGGTCCACGAGGTTGATGATATCATCCTCGCTCAGGTAGTTTGCAACATCCGGGTTTGCCAGCAGGACTTCCTTGAAGTGCTTGCCTGTCTCATGGGCCACCATGGCGCTGGAGCGCACGATCTCATGGGCTTCCTGGCGCCCGACACCACGTTTTGCGAGTTCGATCATCACTGCCTCGCCCATGTTCATTCCCCTGAGCAGGTCCAGGTTACGCCTGATGTTCTCAGGGTAGAACCTGAGGTTCTCGATGACTCCGATAGCAAGCTTGATGATGTGGTCTGTCAGTACACATGCTTCAGGGAAGACAATCCTTTCACATGAAGAGTTGGTCAGGTCACGCTCGTCCCAGAGGGTGTTGTTCAGCAGCTCAGGCTCAACCATGGCACGCACGATCCTGGCAAGCCCGCATATCTGCTCGGACTTTATGGGGTTTCTCTTGTGCGGCATCGTTGATGAGCCAACCTGCTTCTTCCTGAAACTTTCCTCTACCTCGGCGATTTCGCTTCTCTGCAGGGAGCGTATCGCTACAGCGATCTTCTCAAGAGTGGTCACGGTACTGGCCATCCACATGATGAACTCCGCATGGCGATCCCTCTGTATGATCTGGTTGGACACGTCCACCGAACCGATGCCCAGATATTCCATTACACGTTTCTGGATCTCAATGCCGTCCTTGCCGAAAGCGGCCTGTGTGCCCACGGCCCCGGTCATCTGTCCCACCAACAGGCGGGGTCTTAACTGCTCCAGACGCTCGATGTGACGTGCTACCTCAGAGGCCCATATTGCAAAGCGAAGGCCGTAGGTCGTCGGTACGCCGATCTGCCCGTGCGTCCTTCCGGCACACACCAGATGCTTGTGCTCGTCCGCCTGCATGAGCAGTGCATCCAGCAGTTTCTGCATCTTGTCAGCAAGGGTATTCACGGCTTCCCTGAGCTGTAAAGCAGTTGCAGTGTCCAGCATATCATTGGAAGTCGCACCGAAATGCACCCATTTACCGGCATCATCCTCACATTTCTCGGAAATGGCAAGCACAACTGCCATCATGTCATGGTGGATCTCATTCTCGATATCATTCACCCTTTCATGTTCAACCGCAACGATACTTGCCTCGATGATATCAGCAGCTTCTTTCGGGATCAGGCCAACGTCAGCCTCTGCCCTTGCGAGCGCTGCTTCCACAGTCATTATCTTCTCAAGCCTGTTCGCCTCACTCCAGACGAACTTCATCTCCTCTGTCCCATAACGATATTCAATTGGATGGATTGCCATGTGTCAGTTCTCCATTACTGGTACTATAATAATATCATCAAGCGTAATGGATGTGCTATTATCCGTATCTGATAAATAGGCTTTGAAAGTCAGAACGAGAATATAACATAACACTATTTAACTTATTGTAGTTCCGGACCTGTAGATCCTATGCTATGGGATAGGACTATTTTTTATTGAACATCAATTTCAAGAATAACACCTAACATTAATCATAAATTTTAAATAAAATAAAGTAGGAAAAAGGAAGGTTATTTCATAAAAACGACTGATTAAATAAAAAAATGGTGAAAATCTATGAAAGATATAACATTGGGACGTATTCTGGAAAAAATAGTTCTCACACATGAACAGGTGATCTGAAATGGCACTTGACACAGGAGATACTGCATTTATAATCATCTGTACTGCCCTTGTAATGCTTATGACCCCCGGCGTCGGGCTCTTCTACGGGGGAATGGTGCGCAGCAAGAACCTTATTTCCATGATAGCGATGTCCTTTATCGCTTTTGCCGTTGTTAGCATCCAATGGGTACTTTTCGGGTATTCTCTCTCTTTTGGGACCGACATCTCAGGATTTATCGGCGGACTGGACTTCCTTGGCCTCAATGGTGTGGGACTTGACGGAGAAGGCATCCCGGACATGCTCTTCATGGTATTCCAGCTGGTGTTTGCAGGCGTCACGCTCGCAATTCTTACATCAGGTGTCGCGGAACGTATCAAGCTGAGCTCGTTTATGGTGCTTGGAGTGCTCTGGACAACATTCGTGTATGATCCCCTGGCCCACTGGGCATGGGGAGGCGGCTGGGCCGGTGAGCTCGGTGCTCTTGACTTTGCCGGAGGTACCGTTGTCCACATCAGTTCAGGATTCGGCGCGCTTGCCCTTGCAATGGTCATAGGCAACCGTGCAGGTTTCGGGAAATACAGCATGGAAGCCGAGAACATTTCCACCACACTGCTTGGAGGGGCATTGCTGTGGTTCGGGTGGTTCGGATTCAATGCCGGAAGCGCACTGGCTGCAGATGGCCTTGCTGTCAACGCCCTTGTGGTCACCAATATCTCAGCTGCATCCGGTGCAATAACCTGGATGGTGGCATCCTGGGCAAAGGGTAAGCCAAGTTCCCTGGGAATGATCAGTGGTGCAGTCGCAGGTCTTGTGGCTATAACCCCTGCATCAGGATTTGTCGGTCCGATGCATGCGATCCTTATAGGTGGTTTTGCCGGAATTCTCTGTTACAGTGCCTTGCTCTTCCGTGTACGCAGAGGACTTGATGAGAGCCTCGATGCATGGGCCGTGCACGGTATGGGTGGATTCTGGGGTGCCATTGCAACAGGCATCTTCGCAAGCGCAGCCATCGGAGGAGTGGACGGCCTTATCTACGGGAACGTCAGCCAGTTCCTTATCCAGCTCCTTGATGCGTCCGTTGCAATGGTATACGCATTTGTGGTGACATTCATACTGGCAAAACTTGTCGACAGGGTGATGGGAATTCGTGTGACCGAAGAAGAAGAGTATGTGGGACTGAATATATCCCAGCACGGTGAATCCGCAACAGCCTGAGGTGATCAGATTGAAGAGAGTATTAGCAGTTATCAGACCTGAAATGCTTGAAGATGTAAAATCGGCACTTGAAGAGAAAGGTTACTTTGCAATGACAGTGCATCAAGTGAAAGGCCGTGGTGCACAGAAAGGGATCTGCCTTCAGTACAGGGGAAAACAGATCAAAGTTGACATGATACCAAAGACAGAGATAGAGATGGTAGTGGGTGACGAGGACGTGAAACCCATCATTGACATCATCCGGCAGAACGCGCATACCGGAAAATTCGGTGACGGAAAGATCTTTGTGTCTCCTGTGGAGATGGTTGTGGGCATCAGGACTGACGAAGGGATAGTCTCTTGAATAATGTGTGAGTGTGCCTCACATATTATTTTTTATACTAAAAAAGGACCATTTCTGTGAAGAACTTAAAAAAGGTATTCAACGAACACACCAATCAAGCAGGATTACTGCTTCTTCACCTTTTTTCCTGTTGCCGAACATTGGATAGCCTGTTTGCACGTCCTCCAGAACCTCCACTACCAGACCACAGTTCTCACCCCTGAGAATGCACTGCACCACCCGGACACTGGCAGCAACTGGAACATCATCCTGGCAGAACGACGGTATCCTTATACTTATCACATCACCTATGCTGACAGGAAGATACTCACTGAATTTACTTATTTTTTGAAGATCAAGCGCAAAGCCTGTTCCTTTGAGATTGTTGCGCACCTCTTCCACATCCAGTTCCATTGCAGCGGCGATCTCCTCGTTCGAGTAGCCCTGTTCGTGAAGAAAACCTGTTGAGCCTTTTTTAAGATGATCAAGATCAGAGTATATGACCGGACGCTTCCGGCACAGTTCCCTCATCTTTTCAATTTTCAAGCTATCGGTTTCATCTGCCATGACCTGTCTCCCCGGGATCCTGTTCGCTGAACGACACCGATCTGTCATTAATGAAGGTGTGGACGGGAACCCACCAAATACGGAGAATACCTGGGATGCTGAGCCTTCAGATGATCTGGTTTGTTCAGGATCGCTTTTTCATTCCAGTCCTTCCACATGGTCACTCCTGCAGTTCTCAACCGGATCCTGCACATATCCCTTATCATTCTCCGGGTAAAAATGCACAGCAAATACATTGTCCCTGTAGATGAAGCCCTGTTCCCGGAATTATCCATAATATCACTCAACACAGAAATAATTGCCCACGAACCTGAATTTCCTGTATATCTCACATTCTTCGCATAAGCATCCGGCTTTCTTTACGGAAAGAGCGCTTTTTCCCTTCGAGCAGAACATATACTTCCCTTTTTCAGGATACGAAGGACAGACCGGACATTTGCATCCTTTTGAATGGTGATAGGATGCACAGACCCCGAAGTACTTACCTCTGGAGGCGGGCATCTTCCCGTGAAGCTCAGACAATTAATTGCCCCCTTTGCCAGTCGTTGATGACCCTGATGGCGGTCCGCGTTTCATCTACCTCGCCCTTTTTCTTCAGGAAGCCGTTCTGCAGACCTATGAGCCCGAGTACCTCGCAGGCATCCTGCCCCTCGGTCCCAACCTTGTAGAATGATTCGAGGGAGACTTTATTTTCAGAGCACATCATTTCTATGATCTTCAGGGCCACGCCGATGCTGTCCTTCAGGTGAGTGGCATCCTTCACTCCCAGGACTCCCTGCATGATCTCATCGGACTCATCGGAGGGTATCACTCCCGGAGTATCGATGAACTTGATGCGCGAACCTGCGTTAACATGTTGCAGACCCCTCGTATGACCCGATATGGACGAGGTGCCTGCCCTATGCCTTCCGGTAACACCATTGATCACCGAGGACTTACCGGTATTTGGATAGCCCAGACATCCCACGAGTATGTCACGGTCCCTGATAGAAGAAGCCTGCACGACCTCCAGTATCCTGTGCCTCAGCATGGTCGTGCCATACCTGTCCTTACCCGAAACGAAAACCGTCGGAGCTGTCCCTGAAAGGCGGGATCTTGCCTTCACGAGCTTTTCCTTTGATACGAGGTCGCACTTGTTGAGCACTATGATGAAGGGTTTGCCAGCACGTCTGATCTCCTTCTCCACCGCGCTGTTCCTTGTCTCGTCGGGAAATCTCGCATCCACGATCTCCAGAAGTATATCCGCCTGCCTGATCACGTCACTGACCAGCATCTTATAGCCTGCCATGCTGCTTACTATGCGGTCCGAAGATATAGAAGTGATGCCGGCAAGCGACTGGCACAAAAGTTCTCGAACTAAGTTCCGAAATTCCTGTCCGGGTCTGGCAGTGTTCCTACATACCCGGGAACGGTGTTGGTCTGCATTGACCCGGACCTCAGGAAGAACAAATTCTTAAATAAAAGTCTGAAAACATTTGCACGTGTCCTGAATAGAAACAGAACAATCTTCAGGAAAATACTTATAAAAGTAAATACAACACTATAATCGAAATCTATATTTGTAAGTGGGGCTATAAGGTAGCGTTGCTATTTTTTTGTATTTGATATTATCCGGCATATTCTGCCTTATAGGGTACTCTGTGCAGGCATAGATGATCTAAAGGTTGGAATATGGTGGTACCTTATGAAAGGAAGATATCTTATAATACTGGTTTCTTTAATGATAGGCTTTGGAGCAGGGGCTGCATCAGCAGCTACTACATACACGGTGAACGACAGCACAGGCCCAATAGCGGATTTCACTTCGATACAGGCTGCAGTAGATAATGCAGCTGACGGCGATACGATCCTTGTGTATCCGGGAACGTATACTGAGAGCGTGAATGTGGATAAACAGCTGAATATCACGTCAACAGATGGCGCTGCCGTCACAAATGTCGTTGCTCCATCCTCTAACGATCGTGTTTTCGAGATTGACGCAGACCTAGTGACCATCAATGGATTCAGTGTGAGCGGTGCTACAAATGTAGCGGGCATCTATCTGGCTGGTTTTGGTGAATGCGCGCTGGCCAATAATGTTGTGTCAGGAAATTACTACAATATCTATCTGAGTAATTCAGATCACAACACACTGACCAACAACACGGTATCTAACAGCGTCTACGAAGCCATCTATCTTTATTATTCTGACAATAACACAATGATAAGCAATACGGCGTTAGACAACAACGAAGATGGCATCTATCTGGACAATTCAGACTATAATACGCTGATAAGCAACACGGCGTCGAACAGTGTCTGGTACAATGCCGGCATCGGATTGTATTATGCTGACAACAACACGCTGATCAACAACAAGGCGGATGATAACTGGAACGGTATCTATACGTGGTATTCCAACAACAATACCCTGACCGGCAACATGGTCTCGAACAACGCTGACGAAGGGATCGAGCTGGATTATTCCAACTACAATACACTGGCCGATAACAAGGCGTCAAGCGATGACACCACGACAGACTACGTCGATATTATCCTGCTGGATCATTCCAACTACAATACGCTGACCAACAACACAGCATCGGGTGCCTGGCATGGCATCTGGCTGGTGTCTTCCGAGCACAACACACTGACAGATAACATTGCGTCGAACAATGCCTACTTCGGCATTAATCTGGTTTATTCCAGCTACAACACACTGACGGGCAATACGGCAGAGTACACCATCAACAACGACGGCATCTATCTGCTTGATTCCAGCTACAACATACTGGACGGCAACATGATATCAAACAGCGCCGATGAAGGTATCGAGATGGATAACTCCAGCTATAACACGCTGGCCAACAACATGATAGAATACAGTGGCAGTGACGGTATCGACATGGAAGAATCCAGCAATTACAATACCCTGATCAATAACACAGCTCAGTACAACAGCGTGGGCGGGATAGCAATAAGTGATTCCGACTACAATACGCTGACCGGCAATACGGTGTCGAATAATGGCGATATCCCCGGTGGTACGGGCGACGGCATCCAGCTGTCTAATTGTGACCATAACACTCTGACCGGCAATACGGCGTCGAACAACTGGCGCGGCATCTTTCTGAGTGAATCCCTCGACAACAGAGTGACAGGGAATATGGTGTCGAACAACGCTGACGATGGCATTGAGCTGGAATGGTCCAACAACAACATGATAAGCAATAACACGGCGACGGGCAACGCTAACGACGGCATCGAGATGGATTATTGCGAATACAATAACCTGATCAGCAACAGGATAGAGTTCAGTGGCAGCGATGGTATTGACATGGATTCCTCCGGTAACAATCTCATATACAACAACTACTTCAACAACACCAACAATGCTGGATTCACAGGTGTGAATACAGGAAATGCCTGGAACATCGCAAAGACCGCAGGCACGAACATCGTGGGAGGCAGCTATCTGGGAGGTAACTACTGGTCAGATTATACCGGTGTTGATAACGATGGTGACGGACTCGGCGATACTCAGTTCGATCTCGACGGATCCAACATTGACTATCTGCCACTGACGGGTATTACGACCCCGGCAGACCCGATAGTTGTGGAAACGCCCAGGAACAATGCGGTCTATACCACGGGCACGATCCCTCTGAACGTTTCCTCTAGCGTGGCAGTGAACACCTGGTGGTACAGTCTCAATGGTGCTGCCAATGTCACCTTCACACCTTATGTGACAGTACTGACGCTGCCTGATGGTGAGCACAACATCACCTTCTATGCCAGTGACACCAACGGAACCGAGTACGCATCATCCCTGATCGGTTTCAGTATCGATACAGTACCTCCTGGAAACATCACTGATCTTGTCATTGCGGGAAATACAAGCAGTTCCGTCACCTTTTCATGGAATGCTTCATCTGACACGGACCACGTGGAACTGTGGAGGAACAATGTGTACATCACCGACATGTACGGCAGCAGCCATACAGACACGGGACTGGCCTCGGCTACAGCATATAACTATAGTATACGTCCGGTTGATGCTGCCGGGAATGTGGGCAACTGGGTGAACATCACTGCATCCACCCAGATCGCTGAAACCCGTAGTTCTTCCGGGAAGCATAGTTTTGGCAATGCGACGATCAGAGAGCCGGAAGAGGTGGCAGAGCCTGAAGAAGATACCAGTACATCTGACACTGGCAATGCAACCATAGAGGTTCCTGAAGATGACAGGCTCATGGGCGTGGAAAGCACCGAAGCTCCTGAAGAAGGGGAGGTCGAGATAATGGATGAAGCGGAAGAAGGATATTCCGGAACAATTCTGGGGATCGGCATACTGCTGGCAATCGGCATACTGCTGATAATATTCTTCATTTACAGAAAGAAGGATCGTAAATGATCCTTCTGGCTTCCTTTTTTTATTTCTGTTCCAGGAGTTCGCTTTTGTTTTGAGATGTAAGCCTGAGCAGGGCCTCACACTTTTCGATATAGCGATGACAGGCATTGGTATAACGATAATGGTATTGCAGGGGGATTATAGGTGCAGGTGTCTTTGCTCTCATCGGTATTCACCGGAGTTGCAGGCCCAGCGGTCATTGTTGTATTTCTTATGAATGGTGTTGTTGCAGCCTTTACCGGACTGGCACATGCATAGCCTGGCTTTGCACTTGCCGATCTGAAGAACATGATATATGGCAGGGAACACTATTTCAGGCCCCTGTGAAGAACAATAATGCATCATTCAGATGATGCTGAACACAGGTTTGAAGGTGATATCGGGAACAATGGCAAAGATTCTGGCGATCGAAAATAGAATTTATCTTTTATTCAAAAAATCAGCCAATTGTCAACCTATTGTCAGCCAATTGCAAGCCAAAAAATAAGCCTGAAAATAAGTTATTGGCATCAGCTGATCATCATATACAGCTTCATCATCCAGGGCATTATTGCAAGAGAGATCTTCGTTGTCAGCCTTGCACGTTCGGAGGCTTCGATCGTGATCAGACCGCTGTCATAAGCATCCATAAAGGTATCTCCCGGAGATCCGGAATCCAGGATCGCCCTTGCTGTGTCCTCGTTGGTGGTCACAACTATCGTCTCGGCAAACTCCTCACCGTCCCAGTTGTGTTCTTCATCCAGATCGCTCCATCTTCCGAACCTGATCACAGAAGCATCAGAATCGGTGGTCGCGATCATATTCATGGTGGCACCGCTTTCGGTGACGAAGGGTCCTTCGCTGAGCTCAAGTGCAAATGCAGGGCCTGCCAGCTCAATGGATTCGTTCCCGAATCCTGATCCGGACGCCGGTCCAGCCTCATTCATATAAACAACAATAATGACATCCTGGTCCGAAAGTATACCCTTCAGGGTTCCCGGGATCTGATCGACCTTGTCATTGTATTCACTTACCTTGGCATTCATATCATCGAAAAGATCAGCACCCGCAGGCGTCAGTAAAAACATAGCCGCAAGAACCAGTGAGATCATTGATCTTACTATCATCTACAACACCCCCATTATATAGTTAGTGAATAAGGAGATTTTAACTTAACCCTCCTTAAAGCGGGGTACAGAGAGAACATCCAATCAGCTCCAAAACATCCTTTTTCCAATCAGGCAACGTTTTATCATATTCAGGATCGTTATTACTTTCAACAATCCACGTTTCAGGCAGATCAGTCTCAAAAATATTTCAGACACGGATCAACACGGGATTAACGCGGATTTTGCCGTTTGACGGTTTTAGTTTCTGGTCCTTACTATGAATCCGCGTTAATCGGCGTTAATCCGTGTCTTGGAAAAGAATTAGAAGAGTGTCGGCTTAATGAAAAAGAACAGACCTTTGAGCCGGAATTCTAATAAGACAGCCTCACGAAAACAGCGATCAAATACTGAATATGTCATTCAAACATCCGTAACCTGCAAATAACAGCAAGTGAACACGGATAATTATCAGATAAGCAGATTAGATATTAATCAGACGTTAAAAGTGAAAATAACCATACACCAGTAAAATAGTGCGGGAGGTGTGATTCGAACACACGAACTCCTACGAGACTAGGCTCTGAACCTAGCGCCTTTGGCCTGGCTGGGCAACTCCCGCAAAGTGAATGGTGTTTAGTAGCGCTTTTTCTAGTTAAAGTTTATGTTTGCAAGCCCTCAGCACATTAGTTTCAGCAGGAGTGCCTTCTGGGCGTGCAGGCGGTTCTCGGCCTGATCGAAGACCACGGAATGAGGGCCGTCCATCACGTCTGCGGAGATCTCCTCCCCGCGGTGTGCGGGCAGGCAGTGCATCACTATCACGTCCTGTTTTGCGGCATCCACGAGTCCTGAGTTGATCTGGTATGGTGAGAGGTCTGCCAGGCGCTTCTCGCGCTCTTGCTCGTCTCCCATGGACACCCAGACATCGGTGTAGAGGACATCGGCATCCGTTGCAGCTTCGAGGGGGTCATTGGTCACCGTTACCCTGCCTCCAAGCTTCCTGGCCTGCTCCACTATCTTACCGTTGGGCTCGTAGCCTGGAGGGCATGCGACCGCGATCTCCATGTCAGACATGGCACAGCCAAGGATGGCGGAGTTGCATACATTGTTGCCGTCGCCGATCCATGCGTACTTCAAACCCTTGAGCCTGTTCTTGTATTCGCGGATGGTCAGCAGGTCGGCCAATATCTGGCAGGGATGCTCCAGGTCGGAAAGTGCGTTGACCACAGGTATGCTGGAATTCTCTGCCAGCTCCCTTACGGTGTCATGGCTGTAGACCCTGGCAACAAGGCAATACAGATAGCGTGACAGCACATGTGCAGTATCAGCCACAGTCTCACCACGGCCAAGCTGCATATCCCTGGTGTTGAGATACAGTGCATGACCTCCCAGGTCCGACATGGCCACCTCGAAGGATACCCGCGTACGGGTGGACGATTTCTCGAATATCATCCCTATGCTCTTGTTCTTCAGCAGATCTGTGACCTTGCCCCTCAGGCGTTTTTCCTTGAGGTCCGCTGCCATGTCCAGCAGCTCGACCAGGTCTTCATGGGAAAGGTCGGTCATTGATAGCAGGTGCTTCATCATATCATCCGTTAGTATCAGTATCAATATCAGTATCCACGTATCTCCTTCATGTGGTCGATGCGCTTCTGTATGAGGTCACTGGTACCTATGTCCCGTCTTGAATGCAGGTCACCGGTTATGTTCTCCAGTGCCTTCTGGGCGATCACTTCGGCCCCGGCTATGGAATCGGCTATACCCACAACAGCCACTGCCCTTGAACCGGTCGTGTAGACCCTGTTGTCCTTCTCATAGACACTTGAATAGAACAGTAAGGCTTCGCCGATGTCGCCTACAACGACCTCACGGTCCCTTGTGGGATTGTCGGGGTAGCCTGCTGGAACTGCGTACTTGCAGACCGTGGCCTTCCCGCTGAACCTGACATCAAGCCTGTCAAGGGACCCGGTGACGATTGCAGAGAGCACGTCCACGTAATCGGTTTCCAATAGCGGCAGGACGTTCATTGCCTCAGGGTCTCCAAAGCGGGCATTGAACTCGACCACCCGGGGACCTTTAGCGGTTATCATGAACTGGCCGTACAGGACACCCTTGTAACCTATACCTGTCACTTTCCTCAGTGCGGCTACTGTGTCCTTCATTATCTTTTTTGCCTGGATGACATCATCCTCGACCAGGAACGGCAGTATCTCTCCGGGTGCATTGTATGAGCCCATCCCGCCTGTGTTCGGGCCAAGGTCGCTCTCAAAGGCACGCTTGTGGTCCTGTACTGTGGGCATGAAAGCAAGATGCTCGCCGTCAACAAAGGCCTGCAGGGTGAATTCCTCTCCCTTGAGGTTCTCCTCGACCACCACACTGTCCCCGGCAAGAAGACCTGCAGCATATTCCTTTGCAGCGTCCAGGTCAGGCAACTGGTCTCCCATTACCTTCACACCTTTTCCGCCGGTAAGGCCTGCAGGTTTGATGGCAACATCCCCAAGCTTTTCAATGAAGGCTTCCATCGGCTCCCTCTCTGTGAATACCTTAAACCCGGGACAGCCCTCAATTTTGTTCTCCTTCATGAAATTGCGCGCCCATGCCTTATTGAACTCTATCTCTGCCACCGTTTTTCTGGGGCCTGCGACGCTGATGCCTGCATCCTCGAGTGCATCGGCAAGCCCTGCAGCAAGAGGAGCCTCCGGACCGATCACCGCGATCTGTATATTGCTCCGGACAGCAAACTCGACTACCTTCTCAACATTGGTTTCCTTCTCCAGCAGGAAATCCTCACAAAGACGCACGATTCCCGGATTCTTCTTTGACATCACTGCATAGAGGGAAGGATCCTTCCTGCTCCTTGCCAGTGTTGCTGTTATGGCGTGTTCCCGTCCGCCGCCACCGACTATTAGAATGTTCATGCCTTAAGACCTCATTTTAAAAACATCAATGGTGAATATATGATCTGATAGATGATGGAATGCGATTTCCTGAGATTATTGGTAATAAACAGAATAGCACAAAGTTCAATTTCCTTAAATAAATAATTTACCTTTTTTTACGGAAACTATTGCGAATAGGATAAGAGTTCACTCGCTCTCACGAGAGGAACGAGTCTCACACCCACAGATGCGAGATTTTCCGATGCTCCTGACTCACGGTCCACCACCGTCACTACGGCTTCCACGGTAGCACCCACAGTGTGGATAGCTTCAATAGCATCCTTCACCGAGCCCCCGCTTGTGGTCACATCCTCAAGGAGCACTATTCTGGAACCTTCCCGGACATCCCCGACAAAACGACCCCCTGTGCCATAACTCTTATCTGATTTGCGAACCAGCACCAGTGGCAATCCCGACTCAATGGATACCGCTGTAGCCAGTGGAACACTGCCAAGCACCACCCCTCCAACGGAATCTGCATACATCCCGCGAATGACAGTGCTGGCCTCCCTTGCGATCTTTTTCAGGGTCTGCGGATCAGTGCTTGCCTTTTTGATATCCACATAATAGCTGCTCTTCTTACCGGATGCAAGGGTAAAGTCCCCGAACCTCACTGCTCCGCATTCCTTAAGGGCATCTATCAGTGACTGTCTGGCATTGAATTCCTTTTTCATTAAAACAACTCTGAAGAATCTATATGGGTTCCTGACCTAAGTACATAACTCTAAGTTCCGGCAAATAAGTCCGGAATTAAATATAAGCATCACCGTTAAGTCCCCGGATCCTGCGAATTTGCATCTCAGGGTCACCAGGGCTCATTCTTGACACCTATGAAGTAGCCGATGACATTCGTTACAAAGTGCAACAGCGGCGTAATGATCAGCACTGCAATGATGATACTGCAGGTGAAATTCCCAGCGAACCATACTGGAGATGCTATGTAGGTCAGCAGCCATGCGCCGAACACAAAATCAAGTTGATCGACAACAGGCAAGGGAGCACCTCTCTTCAAACCCAGCCTGCGCTTGAAGAAACTCATGAACATATCACCGGAAAGGGAACCAAAGGCAAGCGTGAAGATAAGCACAAGGGCACCTGGAAGTTCACCAAAGGAGGGCAGTTTAACCCCGAATATTGTGCTGTTGATCGTCTGGTAGTATATCTGAAGCAGACCAAGCAGCATTCCGCAGATGGTGCCTGCGAGAAGGCCCCTGTAGGTCTTGCCGTCGCCCAGAATGCGCCTTCCATCACCGAGCGTTCGACCACCATCGATAGGCATCCCGCCACCAAAGACAGCTGCAGCGGAGTTGGGGATATAGGCCGGAAGCATCAGCCACACAGCAGAAAGCACAGTCTCGATCATAATAATCATAATTCATTTTAAATAATGGTCCAATGCTTTGCATGAGAGCGTAACAACTATATAAATTATTGCAAGCTTCTTTCTGCAGACTCTATTTATTTATATATTGCATACATTACCAGAAAAGAGATGAATGACAAAAAAACTGTTCTGACATCAAAGAATACCATGCTTGCCACTGTAGTTGTTATGCTGTTATTGGCAACGTTGATCATGATGGGAATGATCACTCCCCTTATCGCAAAGCTGACTACAGGAACCCAAATCAGCCTTGAACCCGATTATTTCAACAACAGGACAGCCCTGCCGACAGTTGCACTGGTACTGATCCTGAGCATCTGCCTCCTTTCAGGCTATACAAGCCAGAAGAACA
Organism: Methanosarcinaceae archaeon; assembly: GCA_016932675.1. Taxonomy (GTDB): domain Archaea; phylum Halobacteriota; class Methanosarcinia; order Methanosarcinales; family Methanosarcinaceae; genus Methanolobus. Next base: position 62,271 of record JAFGCK010000036.1, read on the forward strand.
CATTGGCAGTGGTAGGCGGTTATGTTTTACTATCGGTTTTCTTTGCCATCGTATCCCCATTCGGGAGTTTTCCCATCGATGTTTCGGCTCCCATCATCGCAGTTGCCCTCATGGCGACCATCTACAGGATAATAAAAGCCCTGGGAAGAGATTCCTTCAGAGGGAAGGTCCGGGGTGTCAGCGCACACCTGATACACCTGGGGATACTTTTCATCCTGCTCGGGGTCATACTGAGCACAAATATGAAAGTAGAAAGTACAAGCGTGGTCTCTTCGGGCGAAGTCGCACATTTCTCCGGACAGGACTACGTTCTGAGGGTAACAGGAGTGGATTCCTCCTATGAAGGAGAGGCATATTATCAGTACCCGGGCTCATCATATGTTACCAGAATAGGTTTTGATGTATACAGGGGAGGAAAATACTTAAGGGAAGGGGAGATGAAGTATATCATCGACCTCAAGTGGGGCCAGAGCTACACCACGACCTATATCCATAGGGGAGTCACAGAAGAACTGTTCATAGCACCTAGAGCTGTCGACTTTCAGGAAGGCCTGGTAGATATCTATATGAGAACCGTACCTTTCATCAATTTCCTCTGGGGAGGCCTCTACCTCCTGGTAATTGGCATCGTGGCGCTTCTGGCAAGCGACCGCATCAAAGCCGTGCAGGACCACCTGGAGAATGTGAACTGGAAAAACAGGAGTGAAGAAAAGTGAACTCTGGCATGGTCCTTATCTGGATAGCGTTCATCACATGTGCGGGAGCAACTGTATTTTCCCTTGCAGATATGCTTACGGGCAAGCACAGATACGCCCTGTTCTCAAAAAGGATGGAGATCGTATGCACAGTATCAGCCACCCTGTCGATGTTGATACTTGTTTTTCAGCTTTTGGTTGTGAATGCGTCCTACGACTATGTGTTCAGCCACTCCAGCACGGATCTCGCATGGTATTACAGGATATCGGCACTGTGGGCCGGCCAGGAAGGATCGCTGATGCTATGGGTCTGGGCAGTAATGATGATGCTGATCCCCCTGCAATACAGCAGCCCCACAAAGCAGCTTGCAGGTACCAGGCTCATGGAGCTCACCAGAATGACATCCCTTGCGATAAGCTCGGTGCTTCTGATGCTTCTGGTACTGACTAACCCTTTTGCAGCCTACTATGTGGCAGACGGCACAGGAGTAGAGCTTACGAACTGGAACCCCTTTGTTACCCTCTATGATGTCCCCTACGGCCAGGGTATGAACCCCCTGCTGCGCAACCCCTGGATGGCAGTACATCCGCCTGTGCTCTTCCTGGGATATGCCGCATTCACCATACCCTTTGCAGCTGCGATCGCAAACCTGCTCACAAAGGATGACAGGTGGACAGATATAGCAAAGGAATGGATGCGCATAGCATGGCTCTTCCTCACACTGGGTATCGGCCTGGGCGGATTCTGGGCCTACGAGGTACTGGGATGGGGGGCATGGTACTGGACCTGGGACCCGGTTGAAACCTCTTCACTCATACCATGGATCACCTCCACGGCATTCCTGCATGCGAGGACTCGTCTGTCCTCAGGAGAATATGGGTTCCTTGCACCCCTGCTTGCAGTGCTTTCGTTCATACTCGTGATATTTGCAACCTTCGTGACCAGAAGCGGCATGTGGGCCTCTGTGCATTCATGGCAGGATTTCAGCGATGAAGGAATGGTCATAGCTATCTTCCTTGTGGTGCTGACAGGTAGCAGCACGGTGCTGCTTGCAAGAAGATACTTCGAGGATGGGAGATAATTACCGTGCTCATTTTCCCATCATTCATCCTCAATGAGATCATCGGTCCTGAGCCTGCCGTTCTCCTCAATTAGTACTTTGATCTTCCTTTCGGCCCTTGACAATTTCCGGTTGCACATGCGTGCAAGCTTCATGCCCTGCTCGAAGAGCTCAAGGCTCTCATCGAGAAGCAACTGGCCTCTTTCCAGCCTGTCCACCAGGGACTCAAGCTCTTCCAGAGATTGCTCAAAGCTCATATCCTCAGATAATCCGTCATCATCTGCTTTGTTTTCCGGGCCTTCTCCTGTACCTTCTCCTGTATTTTCTTTTTCTGGTCCTTTCATTCCTACCTCCGTGTATGTCTGAATATCCGTACATCAAAAATGGTCATCAGATGTTCCCTTTACCCTGCACAGGATCGTGCCATCGCTCACAAGAACATCGAGATCATCTCCTTCAAAAACATCCCCGGTACTGTGGATGACTTTCCTGTCATCGCTCCTGATTGCAATACTGTATCCCCTCTCCAGGGTCTTAAGCGGGCTTACGGCATTCAGGCGGCCTGCAAGGTTAGAGAGTGATGCATTTTTTGACTCTATCATTCTTCCGGAAAGCCTTTCCATCCTGATGGTCAGCTCATCGACCCTCTGGTAATTCTGCCGCAGGAGATCGTTAAGTCTTTCCGGTTCGATCCTGCTGCACAGGCGATCAAGCCGTTCAGAATAGTCTGAAATGTTCCGTATTGCAGCCTTTTCAATACGCTCTGAAACTGACAGAATATGTCTCCTGAGATCTGCACTATCGGGAACTGCCAGTTCTGCTGCAGCCGATGGCGTGGGAGCCCTGAGATCCGCCGTGAGATCCGTGATCGTGAAATCGGTCTCATGGCCAACTGCAGAGATGATGGGAACAGAAGAGCCATGGATCGCCCTTGCAACCACCTCCTCATTGAATGACCACAGGTCCTCCAGTGAGCCTCCACCCCTTCCAAGGATGATGACTTCCACATCAGTACGATTGAGCCTCTCGATCGAGCTCACTATGCTTGCCGCAGACATCTCTCCCTGCACAATCGTCGGGGACAGTAGAACATCCACAGGATACCTGCGTTTGAGCACATTCAGTATATCATGTATCGCAGCGCCTGTAGGGGATGTGGCAACCCCGATCCGGACGGGATAGCGCGGAATGGGCCTTTTGCAGGAAACATCGAAAAGTCCTTCTTCCTGCAATCTATTTCTAAGTTGTTCATATGCCTTGTAGAGTTCACCTATGCCATCGGGACGTATGTCCAGAACCCGGAGCTGATACTGCCCGCGCACGGTGTAGACATCAATTGAACCGAAGATAAGTACCTGCATGGAAGGTTCAGGATCGAACTTAAGTGACCTGTTAGTCGACCTGAAGCTTACGCAGCTTATCTGGCTGCCTTTTTCCTTCAGCGTGAAATAATAATGTCCGGAACCATGTCTGGTAAGGTTGGAGATCTCACCCCTGACCCATACCTGGGATAGCTGCGGGTCGCCTGTAAGCAAATGCCTGATATGATCGTTCAATTGTGAGACCGTGTAGATTCCCATATCTGATGCTCCGCCATATTGAGAATGTATTAATGATATTATACTCTGAAGGAAGCTATGTGAAAGTATTGTATCCCCGTTTATATTAAGAGTTCCTAAGAGTTCCAGGGATGAGAGAAAACTTTATTGAAAATAACATATTTAATAAAATAATATCCAAATATATGTAGTAACGTTTTAATAGTTTACTAATTGTTCTTTTCAAAACCTTCACAAGGAGAAAAAACGTGATATCTGAAGGATCAGAAACAGGACCTATTTTAAAAGAAGAAGATACAGACCCTGTATCTCCTGATGGGAAAATATCATCACGATCATCAAAGAACACTTCAGTTTTCTGCATGGGAAGAATGATAGAATTTTGGAGGATGATCGAAAACATCATTCCCTATATACCCCTCTCCATCGAACGCAAAGAAAAAAGCGAGTTTAGCTGCCCTTACAGATTGAGATCCTCAAAAAATTACAGGACAATGATACTTAATTGCGGCGATTGTGACCTTGATTCCAGTTTTGACAGCGAGCTTTGCAGGGAAAGGATCTTTAGCCTGCTGCGTGAAGAGCCAGCCGTGGACAGGCTTGTATTCTCCAGACTCTATGAGAGGGATTATGAGGGCAGGGACCTTCATATTATTTACGCCCTTGCACAGCTGCATGAACGCTTAGCTGCATATTCCACGTCGCAACTAATTGATAAGAGATGTCCGGACAACTCAGGCAGCAAGAGATGCGGATCATACCGCAGAGAATTACTGGACACTATCATCAGAGCCTCAGAGAAGGATCCTCTGAAAGCCTGCATAATGATTGGGCGATGTACGGAACAGTTCAAGCTCGGTGGTCTTCGCGGAGAGTTCGAGGAATGCGGTCCATGCCTTCTTAAGTTCACAGGCGTACTGGAGGAAATGGACAGTTATGCAGCCGGTATACGAAGAAAACTGAAAATCGGCACCAATTCAGGAGAAGAGCCTGAATACGAAAGATACCTGAGATCATATGTTAGACCACCTTTCTCGACCTCAAGAATATATACCGAGCCTCCTGAGAACACACTTTTCCTGGAATGCTATGATATAAGCCACCGAGATGAAAGGCCGCTCCCGGTTTCCATCTACCGGCTGACAGACCGTCCTGAGAAGATGTATATGATCAACCCCGTGGAATACTTCCTGGAAGCAGAAGAGATAGAGATCCTGGAATCTGTAAGAAAGAAGATGATACGCCATCGTCCCAAAGACCTGCATTTTGCGAACCCTGCCAATTCAAGGAACTATTTCAGGTCACTTGGAAAACGTTTACTGGCAGAAGAAGCCGGGGTGAACAGGAGAGAGCTCGAACCTTCCAGGGCAAAGCTCTATTCGGACATACTCGTAAAGTACACTACAGGACTGGGGATACTTGAGGACCTGCTTTCTGATGAGAGAGTTACCGATGTCTATGTCAATGCACCTGCAGACCGCAATCCTGTTCATGTGGTTATCGATGGAGAAGAATGCGTAAGTAACATCTACCTGTCCCAGGACGATATTGACTCAATGGTCTCAAGACTCAGGTCCATTAGTGGGCGTCCCTTCGGAGAAGCTACACCTGTACTTGAGATGTTCCTTGATGAGTTCGATGTACGCGTATCGGTAATAGGTGACCCTCTGAGCGCAAAGGGTATCGCGTATGCATTCAGGAAACATGCAAAAGACCCCTGGACCCTCCCCCGGCTCATCAATACCGGCTCTATATCTCCGCTTTCAGCAGGCCTCCTGAGCTTTATGATGGACGGGCAGGCATCTGTTCTCGTTGCCGGTGGCGTGGGAGCTGGCAAGACATCACTTCTGAGCGCCATGCTGCTGGAGATCCCCCAGAAGTACAGGATACTTACGATCGAAGATACACCAGAGATACCAATAGAAGAGCTTCAGGAACTGGGATGGAAGGTGCAGGGGCTCAACTCCCAGTCGGCGATCGTCAAATATGGCATCGAGATCGAGCCATCCACTGCCCTGCGTGCCTCCCTGAGACTTGGCAGCTCTTCCCTTGTTATGGGGGAAGTAAGGGGACCTGAAGTTACTGTGCTTTATGAGGCAATGCAGGTAGGAGCCGCCGGAAATTCGGTCATCGGGACTATACACGGTTCATCCACTCATTCCGTTTACGAAAGAATAGTTCATACACTCGGAGTCCCTCCGGCCTCCTTCGGGGCAACGGATGCGGTTGTCGTCTGCAGCAACACCAGGGTATCAGGAGGCATGAACACAAAACACAGGGTGACACAGATCTCCGAAGTCAACAGGAACTGGGACGAAGAAGATATAGATACTGTGTTTTCCGACATATTCCGGTACGATGCTTCTGGTGATTCCTTGCTGCCTGATGATATCCTGGACAGAGGACAGTCTCTCATGGTCGCAAAGATCGCAGACAAATGGGGTATTTCCATTGATCAGGCACTGGCCCACATACGTCTTCGGGCGAAGATAAAAGGGATTATGGCCGAATACGGGGAAATTGACCCGTTCTTTGTCAAAGCTTCCACCGTCAGCACGGCCAACAACATGTTCTGGCTGCTGATAGATGAGGAAAAGCACTATGAAAGAACAGATCTTCAGAGGGTCTACAGGAAATGGATGGACTGGTTCAGGGATTTTGCTTCCAGGAGCTCTTCGGTTTGTGGCACCATCCCTGAACAGGACATAAAGGATAATATCAGGGAAAGGATCGTCACAGGTGATCCCTTTGAGCAATGATGGCAACTGGTACTATCATGGATGCAAGTTAACCTTCAGCCATTTCAGCTGGCTCATATGTGATATTGCGGATTTCAGGAGAAGGTCAGAGGACTCCGTAAGCGAAGAATACCGTAACTCAATGATCTATACCGGATTCGATCTTGAACCCTATGAGACGGTCTTCTTTTCATACTTTATGGCAGGTGCCATGCTGGTCCTGATCCTTGCGGTCGATCTTATCATTTTCAGGCTTGTCAGCTTTGAGTCAAGCACGATAGAGATCACCATCATACTGAGCCTTTTGATACCGATAATTATACTTGTTTACCTGAGCGAGTATATTAAGATATATGCAAGGTGGACGAAGGTCTGCTCCCTGGGAGACATGCCCGAGATACTCAGTTATATGGTCATGTCAATGAAGATAGTCCCTAATATGGAAGTCGCCATCCGCTTTGCTGCGGAGCATTCTGACCGGCCCCTTGCAAAGGACCTGAGGAAGATGTTGTGGAACCTGCATGTCAGGGAGTACAAAGGCATTGACGATGCAATGATCAAATTTGCAGACATCTGGGGCAGGAACAGCGAATATTTCAAGAGGTCGCTTCACCTGATAAAGAGCTCCACCAGCGAACCGGATGAAGCCCAGAGGATCATCACCCTGAACAGGGCACTGGATATTATCCTGGAAAGTACGAAAAGACTAATGGGGACCTTTGCCTCGAAACTGAAGAACCCCACATACATCCTCTATTCGATCTTCATCCTCATCCCGCTTGCACTTGTTGCTCTCATGCCGGCTGTAACCGTGGTGGGCATTCGTTTTGGGATCGGCACACTTGTGGCACTCTATAACATTATCCTTCCGCTGCTGACATTCGGGTATGCAGAATACATCCTGCTGCAAAGGCCGGCCACCTTTGTTCCACAGAGCATACCCGACAGCCATCCGGAGCTTAAGAACATCCGGCGCAAAAGGTCGCTTGCATTGGTCACCTCTTTCTTCATCGGCATTTTCATAGCTTCTTCGGGATACTTCTGGATACTCCTTGGAAATCCCGGAAATATCATAGCCATTGCAACCCTTGAAGGTATCATTCCTCCCGGGCTGCTTCTGATCGTGGGATTGGTGTTTGCGGTCTCGTTCTACCTGAACACAATCTACACACCCTACAAGAAGATACGGGACGAGATCAGGGAGATGGAAACCGAATTCTCAGACGCTCTTTTTGTTCTTGGCAGGAGGATCTCCGAAGGAAGGGCAACAGAAGAAGCATTCATGCATGCTGCAAGCACAATGGAGGGATCAAAGATCGCAACGGCATTCGAAAGTATAGCCATTAACCTGATAAGTGTCAGAGCCGATATACTGACCGCGATCTTCGATGAGGAGATAGGTGCCTTCAGGAACATCTACTCTGAAAGGATAAGGACCACAATGATGCTCTTTGTGGAGAGTGCACACAAGAGCCATGAGGCAGCAGGTGTTGCCATCATTAAACTCGCAGATCACCTTAAAGAACTCCAGGACGTGGAAATGGACATCAAGCAATCCCTCTACGATATGACGTCCACAATGCGGTCAACAGCAGCCATATTCGCACCACTTATCGCAGGGGTGACCATGGCACTCTCTGAAGTGATCGCAAAGATCCTCCAGAATATCTCAAGCAGCGTTTCACGCCTCCCTGAGGATCTCATTCCGGCATCTACCCATATATCAACTTCGGATCTTGAACAATCCATTCCCTCTGACCTGTTCATGTTATCCATTGGCGTATATCTCATACTTGTCACCCTCATCCTGACCCGTTTTGCAGGTACGATAGAATACGGGGGCGATAAGGCCCGCCTGATGTATGACCTGGGCCATGCACTACCTCTCTCGGCCTTTGTGTTCACTGTCTCGACCGTGGCCTCCAGGATAATATTCAGAGGTCTTGTCTGAACGCCGGCATTCGTAAGGTTCAATATACAATAGCCTCTATTCTGATAGGGAGTATGATCCATGAAAAGATCCATAGGAGCTAAACCACTTGCATTCCCGGCACCTGCATGGGTGGTCGGTACGTATGACATGTTCGGCAAACCCGATGCCGCAACCGTTGCCTGGGGAGGGATATCCTGCTCGAACCCGCCGTGTGTCAGCATATCTTTAAGAGAGGCAACACAGAGCTACAAGAACATAATGGAGAAGGAAGCTTTTACCGTGAACATACCTTCTGAAGAATATGTCACGCAGACTGACTATTTTGGCCTGGCAAGCGGGAAGGATACTGACAAGTTCGGGGTGAGCGGCCTCACGCCTGTGAAGAGCGGGGAAGTATATGCACCCTACATAGAAGAGTTCCCACTTGTCCTTGAATGCAAACTCATACATAGTTTTGAGATCGGACTTCATACACAGTTCACAGGGGAGATCGTTGACATCAAGGCCGATGAATCCGTATTGAATGAAAATGGAGTGCCAGATATTGAAAAAGTCGGACCGGTCATTTTCGCACCGGAAACCAGGAACTATCATGGAATAGGAAAGATGCTCGGAAAGGCCTTTTCCACTGGCAGAAAGATCATGAAGTAGGCCGGCCTCATTCTATGTAAACAAGGGCCTTGTTGGGACAGGCCTTGACACATTTCATGCAGAGGGTGCACTTGCTGTAATCCACCCTCGTGATCCCATCGACCCTGTACAGGGCTCCCTGGGAACAGACATTGTTGCATTTCCCGCACCTTTTGCAGCCAATGACTGCAATATGACCGTCCTTATTTTCCATTGGGTGCTATCACGCGGCTATTTTACATTAAGCTGTTGAAGAACGGATGATTTACCAATCCTTATATACGTTCAGTGGCTAGGTTTCGCCAATGAGTGAAGTTTACCAGAGTGAGAACGGATCTTTTTACACATTCTTGTCTGAAGGCTGTAAACTGTGCCGGACAGGTGCCAAGATGGTGCTTTTCGTGACCGGTATATGTCCCAGGGATTGTTTCTACTGCCCGGTTTCCTTTGAGAGAAGGGCAGAGGTGGTCTATGCAAATGAGAGACCCGTAAACTCTGATGAGGATATAATTAAAGAAGCAAGGCAGATGGATGCACTGGGTACTGGCATCACCGGGGGCGAACCGCTTATCAGGCTTGAGAAAGTGATTCACTACATAAGGCTGCTTAAATCGGAGTTCGGGAAAGGATACCATATACACCTTTACACTTCGCTGGCTCCTGACAGAGAGACTATTGCCAGGCTTGCGAAGGCAGGACTGGACGAGTTCCGGTTCCACCCGCCAATGGAACTCTGGCATGACCTGAAGGGAAGTCCCTACGCTGAGTCTGTGAAGCATGCAAAGGATTACAGGTTGCAGGTCGGCATAGAGGTTCCTTCCATAGAGGGTGTTGAAAAGGTTGCAGAATTTGCCTCTGCAGCGGACTGTTTCCTTAACCTCAATGAACTGGAGTTCTCGGATTCCAATGCAGAGAATCTGAAAGCTCGGGGTTTTGAGCTTGAGAACGACACTTCCAATGCCGTTGCCGGCTCCCGGGAACTTGCACGAAGGATCGTTCCGGTTGTCGGTAAGATGCATTTCTGCTCATCGACATACAAGGATGCTGTGCAGTTAAGGGAGCGTCTGATACGTATCGCCTGGAACACTGCAAGGGATTTTGACGATATCAGCGAAGACGGCACCATAATGTACGGACAGGTCATCTGTAATGAAAAGAACTCTGCACAGAGGGTTATCAAATGCTTTTTGGAACAGGGAGTCCCTGAAGAGATGATGGAGACCACTGTATCGGGAATTGAGACTGCATGGTGGATACTGGCAGATATTGCGGAATTGATCCGGCAGAACGCTGATGAGATGTTCATTGTGGAGAGGTATCCTTTTGAGAAGGGACAGATCGTTGAAAAGATACCTGTCTGAAGCCAAATTATATATGTTAGAATGATATAAGTAGTACGATTTCTAATGGTTTTACGGGTTTACAATCACAAGTACAATAGTTTTATAAGATAAAATAACATATAAAAAAAAGAGGTGTTTGTACTGGAAAC
>JAFGCK010000037.1 GCA_016932675.1 Methanosarcinaceae archaeon
CAGCGTTCCATACGGTACTGAAGTGCGAGAGCCTTCGGGAAATATGGATCGCTGCCGGCTCACCTATAAAATCCTGTTAAATGCTTTCTCACCTATACCATCCTATTAACTGCTTTAATACTTTTCATACTTCCTCTGATTTGTCGGATCAATATTTTTATTTTAAGACCCATATAAATAATCACATCTATATAGGATCAGCCACGTTATTCATAACGTTTCTCTCTTGTTCAAAAAAAGGGTCAACTGACCCTTATTAAATTTTTATTTGTTTTTCCTGTATAATATAACCCGGAGCATGATCCATTTTCTGGTAGTCTCTTTGCAGATGATCGATCTAAGTGGATAAACTCTAATATGCATAGGATCATTTTAGATTGGGGAAGTTCATGAAAGAATATGATCTCATAGTAGTAGGCACGGGTTCCGGTATGAATTATGTCTATCCTATGATGGACGAGAACCCGGATCTTAAGGTTGCTGTTGTGGATAAGGACGAGCCCGGAGGGATCTGCCTTACGCGCGGGTGCATTCCATCGAAGATGTTGCTCTATCCGGCAGAACTTGTAAGGGATATACAGAAAGCAAATGCCTTCGGCATACATGCGTATGCAGGAAGTATCGATTTCAAGGCCGTAATGGAAAGGATGCGGGATTCTGTATCAAAGAACATTGAAGATATAAGGAGCGCTTACCTGCAAAACAAGAGGATCGATTATTATATGGAGACAGCTGAGTTCACCGGTCCGTATACAATGAAAGTCGGTGAGGAGACCATTACCGCAAAGATGATATTCCTGAGCATTGGTTCAAAGCCTGCGATACCGCCTGTCAGGGGGCTTGGTGATGTGGCTTATCTGACCAGTGACACCGTTCTTGCTCTGGAGGAGCTTCCCGCAAGCCTTGCAATAATAGGTGGCGGCTATATTGCCGCCGAGTACGGGCACTTCTTCTCTGCCATGGGTTCAAAGGTTACGATAATAGGAAGGAACCCATTTTTCCTTCCGGACGAAGAACCTGAGGTTTCCACCCTTGCAAAAAGGATGATGTCAGAGCACATGACCATACATACGAATTATGAAGTGCTTGAAGTAAGCTCTTCTGAAGAGGGAAAAAAGGTCATTGCCAGAAACCGTGTGACTGGTGAAGAGCTGGTGATAGTGGCCAGCGAGGTACTCGTTGCAACCGGCAGGTCTTCGAACGCCGATATCCTGAAACCCGAAAACGCTGGCATAGAGATCGATTCAGGGGGCTGGATAAAAGTAAACGAGTACCTGGAAACATCCGCAAAGAATGTCTGGGCATTCGGGGATGCAACCGGCAGGTATCTCTTCAAGCATGTTGCAAATCACGAGTCAACAGTGGTCTATTATAATGCAGTGCTTGGTAAAAAGGTCAAAGCCGACTATCATGCAGTCCCGCATGCTGTCTTTTCCTATCCGGAGATCGCGGGGGTAGGTATGAGTGAGGCCCGGGCCATAGAGGCATATGGGGAACAGAACATCATAATAGGTTTCTATCGCTTTGACGAAACGGCCAAAGGTATTGCAATGGCCCTTCAGGATGAGTTTGTGAAGATCATCCTTGAGACTGGGACCCAGAAGATACTGGGTGCCCACATCATCGGCCCCCACGCTTCAGTGCTCATCCATGAGATCATACCTCTGCTATACACCGCAGACCAGAGCGCCGATCCGATAATGCATGCAATGGACATTCACCCCTCCCTTAGCGAGGTTATCAAAAGGGCTTTTTATTCAAGGATGCCTGTGAGTGAATATCATATGATCATGAAGGGGCTGGGACTTGAGGAGAGCATGTAGTGTTTCCAGGGATCACAGGGGTTGCCAGTTCCATTTATTCATCAATATTTAGCGGCAGCTCGAAAATAAAGGAAGATCCCTTGCCGGCTTCGCTCTCAACACGGATATTCCCTCTGTGCATCTCAACATATTTTTTACAAGTGAAAGGCCAAGGCCGGTACCTTCGTGTGCGTGGCAGGTATCAAGCTGCTCGAAGGGCCTGAAAAGTCGCTTTTGTTCTTCTTCAGAGATCCCGGTGCCTGTATCTGACACAGTTATCCGGACCATATTTTTCGCCTTTTCTGCAAACACTCTGACCTCACCACCTTCTGGTGTGAATTTGATGGCATTGCTTACCAGATTATAGATTATCTGTTTAAACCTGAGTTTGTCAGCATATATGGGAGGAATACCTTCATCTGTGCTGAATTCAAGATCTACTCCCTTCTTTACTGCAAGGGCATTGATGATGCCGGATATTTCCTGGAAGGTTTCAGACATCATGAAATATTCCGGATCAATAGCCATCTTGCCTGCTTCTATCTTTGACATATCGAGTAAGTTGTTGATAAGGTCCAGCAGGTGGTTGCCACTATTGTGGATGTTCATTATGTACTTTTGCTGCTTTTCATCCAGTTCCCCTGCAAACCCGCTGTTAAGCATTTCAGAAAAACTTATAATGGAAATCAATGGCGTTCTGATCTCGTGGCTCATGCTCGTAAAGAATTCTGTCTTTGCCCTGTTCGCAGCTTCAGCTACCACTCTGGCCCTGAGCATTTCGTCAGCCTCCTTTCTGGCAGTGATGTCCCGGCTGATACCAACAACGCCAATGCATTTATTTTCTTCATTGAATAGAGGGGCCTTGATAGTCTCGATGAAAATACGCCGCTTACTGTCGTCAATACATTCCTCGTATCTTTTCGTTTCACCGGTTTCCATTATCTGCCTGCTGAGGTCGCAGAAATATGTTGCCTTTTTCTCCGGGAATATCTCATGGTCGGTCTTTCTCTCAACCTCGTCTGCCTGAAGGGGCCACATGTTCCGAAAAGGCCGGATTGCATCCCATGTACTTCCCGCTCTCATCTTTGAAAAAGATCATATCCGGGACCGACTCCAGAAGACCGCTAAGTATGGACGTCTTTCTCCTAAGTTCTTTCTGTGCCACAAGGCGCCCCTCTTACTCGGTCCTAAGCTTCTCCGCGTTCGCAATTGTTGGCATCCAGTTTATGATCCCAAGGGCCAGAAGCATGAAACTGACGATCTCGCCCAGGAGGTTTTCAAGTATCTCCTCGAAAACAGTGCCTTCTATGTAGTTCTGGATAAGCCATATATCATCAAAAGCATCCACAGTGTGACCCAGGGCCATCAGTGAGAACCCTGCAACAATGAGCTTCCATCCGTTGTTGGATATCTCCCTGTTCCTTCTCCCTGAAAACCAGAGGTATAAGGTTATGAAAATAAGTATTAATGCAATAAGGGATTCTTTTATCAGGTTTCCCAAGAACGATCCGTCCGTGATTTTATCTGTTTATATGAGTGGCGCTTTTGTACCCACATACTGAAATACTAGTATAAGTAACTTGTATATTAATTTTATTATTTTATCCGGGAAATTATTAATTTCAAAATGTTGTATTTTGATTCCAGCAATGCCAGGATAAAAAAAGAACAGGGAGAGGCTACATATTTATCGGGGATCCCGCCGCTGATTATGTAGACTGTATCCTATGGCATAAAGTACATTTATTGCCGTTTTAGGCCTGCAGGGCATAGGCCACTACACTTTCATGTTCATAATTTTCGTCTTTAATGTTAAGGTCATCCTTGTTCACAGGGAGGTATGCATACTCGCCGTCCTCGTTCTCTATACAACTACAGGGTTCATGGCATCGCTTGTGTCAAGTGTACACTTTCCAGGGAAAGCTTTTCAGCATTTACAATGAGTTCCTAGCCAACATCTCCAAGCTCGAATCCGAATGCATCAGCAACACAGGTTGCAAGTTCGGTGTTGTCAAGAAGTCCTGTTGGTTTACTTGGTCCGTATGCCCAGAGAGGTACATTTTCACCAGTGTTTCGCCTGAGGTCCATCCAACCTCAACAGTGCCTCCTTCTCCTTTAAGTGGGTCTACAAGTTCCTCTACTGTAAGATCAGTGTAAGATGTGACATAGTTTCCTATTAACATGCCTCCACAGTTGTGGTCATGGAAAACAATTACAAGTGTATGTCCGTCTTCCCCAGAGAAGTTCATAGCTTCTTCAACAGCCTCATCGAATGCAAGGAAGTCTGTTATCATGCTGTCAAGCCGGAGTTCCTCTCCGCTGTACCAGCGTGCAAGGGTCTGGATGTCCTGATCGCATCCGTCAGGCACCATGACGATTACATTCTTGATCTTTGCGTTTGAGCGCTCAGGGGATACGACCTTTGATCCATCTGTCTGTTTTCCGGATACTGCAGAAACCATGCTTCCCACCAGGATCAACCCTATGATCGCAAGGGTTATCATGAAATTCATTTTTTGTCTTTCCATATTTGGCCAACCTTGGATTGTGGTTAAATCCAGGCTGGGTTTAGCAGGAAGGAACTTGAACTTCGCACCAATTATTTGTGGTGTTGCCTGTACCCGGTTTAGAGTTATGCAGGGCTATAGAGCTATGCTGGCGTATAGACCCCTTCTATATCTGTGACCCTGGAGCATCTGAGAAGTGACATGTATCTATATTTTTGGAAGCCTTTGATATCGATTTTCTTTAGAGGATTTCGATAAACACAGTCAACATTACACTAAAATATAAATAATAGGCAAATAAATTAACTATCATGGATGATTTAACTGATTTTGCTCTTAATGAAGAA
>JAFGCK010000038.1 GCA_016932675.1 Methanosarcinaceae archaeon
GGAAGTTGAATGGCTTGCCCCAGCTGTCACCTTCCATCATGACATCCATGAGAGCCTTAAAGGCAAGGCGCACCTCGCGCTCGAACTCCCCATAGGTACGCTTCTGAGTACCGTTGGTACCATCGTGGACCCTTCCCTTATAAACCACTGGCTTGTCCTTCCAGAGCTTTGGTACGCCGGGGGACAGCTGAACGGAGGAGAACACAACCTGTCCGCCGCGGGCAACCATCATCTGGGTCATCTCATATACGAACATCTGCATGAGCTGCTTTATATCATTATAGCTCTTGCCTTCGAAGTAAGGCGCCAGGAATGTAAGGAAATTGTAGAAACCCTGTCCGCCTGCAAAGTTGGTCTGGGCGCTCCCAAGCGCCTTCACTGCATGCAGTATAGCAACTTCGGCCTTCATGGAAGGGCCGGCAACACTTGCCTTTGAACCTGAGCCGTCCGGCATGAGGCCATAGTACAGGAAATACCTGAGGTCCCAGTCCTGGCAGAATGCACGTGTTCCGAGATATTCCAGGTCGTGTATGTGGAGGTCACCGTTGAGGTGCAGGTCCGCCAGATGCGGGGGCAGCAGCAGCAGGTACTGTTCCTTTGAGATCTTATCCGCCTTTTTCTTGTGGGATGTCTCGGCATTCTCCTGCAGGTTCGCATTGTCATTGGCTTCAAAACCACCTCCAAGATCGATCTCGCATGCATCATATACGGGTGTACCTACCCTTGTGAAGATGTTCCTCCATTCAACATGACCTCTCTCAAGAAGTATTATATTTACTATCTCCCTGATGAGAGGACCTGATAGGAACTTCAGGTCAAGGCTTCTGATACGGCGCTCTACTTCCTTTGCAATTTCATGGGCCTCGTCTTTTTCCATGCCGGGCATCCCGTGGAACCTCTCGGCAAGCTGGGTCTCTTTCAGTAACTGGTCGATAATGACATTGCGGTCCCATTCAACCATATGCCCCGCCGTGGTACGCACCCTGGGCATTACGGAGACCGTCTGGCCATCCAGTGTCTTCTGGATAGCATGTGGTTTTGTAAGCGGTGTCATATTCTTTGATACCCCCTTATTCTCTTCTGTCCGGAACCCATCCTGCTCCTGCACAGCATGTTCAAGGTCCTTCATTTCCCCGCTTGTCTTGTTAGTAGCACAAATATCCATATTTCCCACCTCACAACAATAAGATCAGACAATGCTGCCCAGTACATCCAGGTTGACATCAGGGCCCTTGAAGAGGTCTTTATGAGTTAAAAACTCGTCGTTTATCTGAAGGACCGGTGCGGACATCGTGAACACACCATTGAATTTCAGTTCAGTGAGGGCTTCAGGAGTGGACATGTCGGCTGTTTTGAAAATAATGCCTTTTGATTCAAGTAACCTTTTCAGCTGTTCACATTTCGGGCATGTCTTTGTTGTATATATAATTACTTCAGCCATTGTTTCTCGCGTCCCTTCTTATTTATAATATAATATTTATATATGTGGCCTCCTGGAGAGGAACAACAATGCCATACGCAAAAACACATGCGTATAGCATTGTATTGTATGTTTCCTATTTCACCGTGAGGTAAATTATACAAATGACCTTTAGCTTAATAATGCTTTTTCAAACTCCATCTGATAACAAAGAACCCCGGAATATACGGGAGAGCGGATAAAGATGATAATTATACAAAAGAATATAGAACAATAATGATAACATAATTGAAACAAGTCTGATAATATATTTGGATACAATACTTGTTTAACAAAAGATGTATATTATGGACCCATTATAGCAGTTAGTCCAGAACAAGAGGTGTAAAAGATAACCAAGCAGCTATCATCCGGCAGCCAGTCCATAGACGAGCTCCTTGAAGGAGGTTTTGAAACCGGGATCGTGACACAGATATTCGGAGAAGCTGGCAGCGGTAAAACGAACCTGTGCATACAACTGGCCGTTGAGTGCGTCAGGAACGGGAAAAAGGTCATCTATATCGATACCGAAGCCATCTCGCCCCAGAGATTCAAACAGATAGCGGGAGAAAATGCAAAGGAGATAGCCCGGGAGATAATCATCTTTGAGCCAACAAGTTTTGAAGAGCAGTATGCCGCAGTCAAAGAGATCGAGAAACTCATATCAGACAGGATAGGCCTTATAGTGGTCGATTCCGCAACCGCCTTCTACAGATTCGAGCTCGACCAGGATGAGTCGAGCATAAGGACAAGACGTGAACTTTCCAATCAGATAGGTTTTTTGCACAGTATTGCACGCAAGCATAAGCTAACTGTTGTCATAACCAACCAAGTCTACAGCGATGTGGTCACAGGCACCATGAAACCCATAGGAGGCAGCGGCATAGAACATATCTCCAAGACGATCGTCCAGCTGGAAAAGACAGGAGAAGGCACAAGGCGGGCCAGACTCTGGAAACACCGCTCCATACGCGAAGGCAGCACATGCGAGTTCAGGATAACCAACGAAGGCATAAGATAGGTATTCTCAGATCCTTGCTATGGTAATGAACCCTGTATGGCCAACCCTTGAAGTTGCCGGCCTGGTACCCCTTTCTGAGAAAGATATCTCGCGCTCAGAGAATTCCATGGTCCTGACATCATAGAAACCTGCGGCATCAATTGCCTTTCTGATTTCCAGGGTCTGCTCGAAGAATGGGGAATATGTCACAAGGAAGCCTCCAGGGTTCAATACTTTTCTGACATGCGGAACTACATCCTTTGAGTCCCGGGTATCCAGGGTGATCACGTCAAAACTCTCTTCAAGGAACGGTATCTCATCAACGATATTACCGCACCTGATCTCCACGTTATCAAGCCCGGCATTCAACACGTTCTGCCTTGCAACGTTCACGAAATCCTCACGTATCTCATAACTGAGGACACGTTTTGCTATGGATCCCATATACATTGCAAGTATGCCTGAGCCGGTGCCGGCGTCAAGTACAGCATCATCCCTGTTAAGCCCGGTATAGGCGATCACAGGACCTATGTCCCTGGGCATCATGGGCGCACCGGTCCTTTTCGCATGATTGAAGAGATCACGCATCCTCGGACGCTGCAGGGTGAACTCCTGGCCCGTGTGAGATGTTACACTGTCACCTGGCGACCTTTCCAGCAGGACCGAAAGATCGATGATCCCGAAATCCGTGTGAAATTCTTCATCGGACACTTTTACAATAAATTCCCTGACCTTGCCCCTGTAGGAGGTCTTAAGCATAACCAATTCGCCTGATTGCATTTAATTTACACCTGTCTGACGTTTTCTTGATGCGTACCTGGTAAGCGGGATAGTGACAATATCCCTCGGTATCGAATGCCTGTTCATCACAAGATGGTCCATTATCTCCCCGAACTCCTGTTTATAGGCATCTGCAAGCTCCCCTGCATACTCGACCCCATCCCATGTCAGCACATATTCATAACTCTGCCGGAACCTTCCTCCCTTCTCATAGTAACGAAGGTCCTCGTCAACAATACCCATGGCCACAAGTATCTGTATATCCTCAAATAACCTGTCGCTGTACGGGAAACCGTACCTCTCATGGAAAGAGTAATCAAAGAGATTCTTAAGCCTTACAGTCTTACGCAGATGCACAATGGTCCGGTAAAGCCAGGTAATATGCCGCAGCCTGGGAATCGAGATAAAACCGTCCTCCACATTTTCAAACAGCCGGTGAACTCCGAAAAAGAGCAATATTACACCCTCGACGGGAAGATATTGCTCCGTGCGTATGAAATGCAAAAGCCTGGGGGACAGCCCTTCCACAGCTTTCCTGAGCTTTATTTCAGTCAGGAACGGGTCCATTTCCCCTGCCGCATCCGGAGGAGCAAAAGCCGTAAGTGACAGCTGCCGTGATATCGCGCGCACAAGGCCATTTGCAAGTGCCGATTCATCGTAGAAGAAAGCATCTTCTTCTCCAATGGCTATACGCATACTCTTCGGAACACCGGAGGCAACGCTCAGATCCACCAGCACATCCCCCATCTCTGCTGCCATCAGGTCTTCAAGCTTCTTTGTGGCCACACCGTTGCGTGCAATGGTAGACAGGGTCATCCTGACAGAAGGAGCAAGTATCTTCTGATTGAGCCTTGCAACAGGCACGAATATATTGCCGTCACGGATATCTGAAAGCAGCCGCAGGGAAGCTTCCGATGCATACGACCTGATAAAACCCAGGAGGTCGCCGTCGTTGTACTCGGTGAAGAAACGCAGCACCTCTCCCCTGGCACTTTGAATACCATTCTTCCTCCCGAATTCCCTGAGAGCATCCTCGAGTGCGCGCAAAAGCATCATACGTGAAGCCTGTGTTCTGGGATTGTGTATGATCGCAGTGTAGTGGTGCGCCCTGGATATAAGCATGGACTCGGCTGCGGTCAGGGCCATGTCCTCGCCATAACCCGAACCATCCGGACTTCCCAGCACCACATTTCCATTTTTTATTATAAGACTGCGCACTATCTGGTCGACATCGATCATTCCAAAGGAAACACCCGTATGATAGGAATCCCTGAGCAAAAAGTCTATACGGTCCGCATCCACATCACCCGAGATGATCTGTGCAAGGTATGGCCTTTCCAGTGAAGAGGTGTCTCCGATTGCGATCATTGAGATCTCCCTGAAAAAAGTGTATGGATCACTATCAAACTCTTTTTCCACATATTCCGCGATGGCCCTGTCCCCGGGCAGGGTTTCGGATATGATCTGCCTTGTGAAAGCCTCATGTCTGATGAGATGCACACCGTCAATGACCGGCTGCAGAGACAGGTCCCTTTTAAGGACGCCTTCCACCACATGCGAGAATGCAGGGTGCCCCACATCGTGCAAAAGCCCCGCAACCCTTATCCTGCGGATATCCTCCTGTTCAAGTTCCAGGGAACGCCCGATAACAGAGGCCATATGCATTGTCCCGATACTGTGCTCAAAACGCGTGTGGTTCGCACCAGGATAGACATTGTCAACAAGCCCGAGCTGCTGGATATTCCTGAGCCTCTGCACATGCCTGGTGTTTACAAGCATCTGCTCGAACTCATCAAGGATCACTGTCTTGTGCACTGGGTCATGGATGAGCATGGTTTTTTGCATGTTATGTAATATTGTGTCAGGCTATATAAAGGTAAGAAAACGATGCCCGGGTTTGCGAAAAAGAGGAACAGACCTCTGGACCGGGATCCCGGTCGATGCCCGTTTTTATATTTACTTGAAGCATCACATCAGAATATTTTCAATTGCCCCCGGCAAGTTCCGGTCCGACAACCCGGCATCTGGCACAAAGCTCTGCCAGGGCCAGGATGATCATGGGCCAACCTTCACATTTTTATCCATGATGTGACTTTATCTGGACAGATATCATGAGAACCATAGACTGGAACGACGGATCAAATTCTATAGTGATGATCGACCAGACACTCCTGCCAATGGAGTACAGGGTCATCGAGTGCAGGACACTTGCCTCACTCTGCGAAGCCATCAGATCCCTGCGTGTCAGGGGAGCACCTGCCCTTGGTGCTGCCGGTGCATTCGGGATCGCCCTTGCAGCAACCCTCAGCAGCGCTGACAACATGGATGAGCTGACAAGGGACCTGAAAGTAGCCGCAAAGACCATCAAGGCTACACGCCCGACCGCAGTGAACCTTGCATGGGCCGTGAACAGGACCATAGATGCGATATCGGATGCATACGACCCTGACGGCATCAGGGACATAGTGCTTGCCGAGGCAAAGAACATCGCCGATGAGGATATCCTGAAAAATAAGAAACTGGGAAAGTACGGCGCCATGCTGCTGGAAGACGGTGACACGGTCATGACACACTGCAATGCTGGCAGGATGGCCTGTGTTGACTGGGGAACAGCACTGGGGGTCATCCGCTCTGCTGTGGAGGCCGGCAAGCAGATCAGGGTGATGGCATGTGAGACCCGGCCCCTGAACCAGGGCGGCAGGATAACTACCTGGGAGCTCATGCAGGACAATATTGATGTGACACTCATCTGCGATTCCATGTCAGGTCATGTTATGCGCAGGGGCATGGTGGACAAGGTCATCGTAGGTGCCGACAGGATCACAGGGGATGCGGTCTTCAACAAGATAGGTACCTATACACTCTCTGTGCTCGCAAAGGAGCATGAGATACCATTCTATGTAGCAGCCCCCATATCAACCTTCGACCCGGACAACTGGGAGGAAAACGTTACCATCGAGCAGAGGGATGCAAACGAGCTGCGCTTCTTCAGGGATGTGCAGATAGCGCCTGCGGAAGTGAAGGTGTACAACCCGGCCTTCGATGCGACGCCTATGGAGAACGTGACCGCGGTGATCACTGAGAAAGGTGTGTTCTACCCACCTTTCCTGCTGGATGAGATTATTGTATGAAGGCTTGCATTCATCAAAGGAGCAAGGACGCAAAGAATAAAAAAACTGCAGTTTTTCATCCCGGATTTGCTCTCAATTGGGAAGGCAAGAAATTATCGGGGAACGAGGCAACATCCGCCGAAGGCGGCACGTTCCCTTTCTACCTTATAAAGATAACTTTTATCCGCCCTATAAAATCCTGCTATTTGAAACTTAAAGGTCTGTAGTTTGACAACTGAAATATACTGACATAAATTCAATAGTCTTCTGTACGGCAGCGAAGGAATGCACCGCCTGTGGCGGATGATTGCGTTGTTCTTAGTTTGCCGGTTGTTTTTACAGGAAATAACTTTTTTACAGACCCTTTTATCATCCTGCACGATTCGGAAACATTACAGGATGATCAAATAATCTCACAAAGCCATCATATCCATCAATATAACTAA
>JAFGCK010000039.1 GCA_016932675.1 Methanosarcinaceae archaeon
CCACAGGAGATACCAGGCTATGTTTCCGAAGGTTATTTTGACCTTGGCATCTCAGGCCTGGACTGGGTAAGCGAGTCCGGATCCGATGTTGTGGAAGTCGCGGACCTGCCCTACAGCAAGCAGGGTGCCGGCAACGTGAAGATAGTCATAGCAGTGCCTAAGGATGCCTCCATCGAGAGTGCAAGGGATGTCAGGCCAAACAGCAGGGTGACTACGGAATATCCCCGGATGACAAAGAAGTTCTTTGAAGAGCGCGGTATACCGGTAGACATCCACTTCTCTTACGGTGCTACCGAAGCCAAGGTACCTGACCTTATGGACGTGGTGGTGGACCTTACTGAAACCGGCTCAACGCTGCGCAAGAATGGCCTCAAGATAGTAGATATCATCATGGAATCATCCTCCAAGCTCATTGCCAACAGGAAAAGCTGGGAAGACCCGGTGAAACGACAGGAGATAGAAGAGATCAGGACCCTCCTGCTCTCGGTCATCGAAGCCAGGGGAAAGGTGCTCATCGCCATGAACGTCCCCGGCGGCAGGCTGGATGCTGTTATCGAAACCCTGCCTTCCATGAAGAAGCCGACAGTCTCACAGCTGTACAAGTCCGATTACTACGCCGTCGAGACGGTTGTCAGCAAGAATGAGGTCAATCTCCTTATACCAAAGCTAAAATCCCTGGGAGCCGAGGATATCCTTGAGATGGACATCTCGAAGATAGTCTACTAAAGCTTATGAAGATCAACGATCCCTTTTGATGGCCTTCCGGGTCATCACATATCCTTTCCAAAAAAGTAGTCTTTAGTTCAGGAAAAAGATAAGAAGGAAAAGATAAGAAAGCAGATAAAGACTGCTTTCCATATTTTCTGACAATAACCAATTTTGCCTGTTTTGACAATAACCCCGATACTCAAAGGGTACAATTCTCCCCGCTCATACTCCGTTACATCCTGTCTGGATGCTGCTGAAAAGCCAGAACGTTAACAGACCAGGTGTTTTTTGGGAGGGTGGAGTGTAGGGAATAGATCTGTTAACGTTCTTTTATTGTAATCCGTTTTTCATTTCAGCTTTTTCCGATCAGCCCATACCGTACCACCGAATGGCCTGTGGTCATTCTGACAGTGTATGCCAGATGACCTCAAATCCTAATACTAATTCGTACTATATAAATATATCTACACAAAAATATATGTTGAGGATGATGATGATGAGATATGCCTGACCGGAATACTAAAAGGCCTGTAAATGATCGTTTCATTTTTTCCTGCAATCATCCCGGATGCCAGCTTCAGTTCATGTGAACCTTTCCATAAAAAAGGACAGGAGGGGATCAGATCCCGGTCTGAATTTCTGGAAGAGGAAGCAAAGGGCTTATTCAAGCCTGTGTTCAAGGTATTCCTTGAAAGTGGCATAGTCAGTGCCCATTGGCTCCACGTGTTCTTCCCCCGACTCGGTCCTTTGCAGGCTTTCGGGAAGTTCGGGTTCCATGCCTGTTACCGCCCTCACCTCTTCGGGGAACTTTGCGGGATGCGCGGTTTCCAGTGTCACAGCAAGGGTCTTATCCTTCGTGAGTTCCCTGTAATCCCGCAGGCCCTTTATTCCTACTGCCCCGTGAGGCTCTATCAATATACCGTATTCATCAAAGAACTCTTTCATGACAGTTTTTGTCTGCAGGTCGGTGACGGAGGTTGAGAATATGTCCTCCCGCAGTTTATCCATATCCGGCATCCTGTTAATATTACCCTTCTCATCCATCTCACCGCCATATATTGCGACAAGTCTTGCCAGGTTACTTGGATGGCCCACGTTCATGGCGTTGGAAAGGCAATTCTTTGAGGGAACTATCTTTGAATACTTCCCGCTTTCAAGGAAAACAGGGACCTCATCGTTCTCATTCACAGAGGCCAGTATTTTTTTGATCGGCACACCCATGTTCTTTGCCAGCACACATCCCATCATGTTCCCGAAATTACCGGATGGAATGGAAACGATCAGCTCATCAGGATATTTTCTGAGTTTCAGGTAAGCGTAGAAATAATAGACGGACTGGGGCACAAGGCGTCCAATGTTTATGGAGTTTGCCGACGAGAGGTTCAGGTGTTTGAGGTCATCATCTGCAAAGGCCTGCTTTACCATTGCCTGGCAGTCATCGAACTTACCGTCGATGGACAAAGCCGTGATGTTCTTGCCAAGAGTGGTCATCTGCTTGCGCTGGCGCTCAGAAACCTCATTCTGTGGGAACAGCACGATGACCTTTATGCTATCCAGGCCGTAGAATGCATGGGCCACCGCACTTCCGGTATCTCCTGAGGTTGCTGTTAGTATGGTTATCTGCCTGTCACCTTTCATGAGGTAATACTGCATCAGTCTTGCCATCATCCTTGCAGCAAAGTCCTTGAAGGATGCAGTGGGACCCCTGTCAAGCCGCATGATATAGGTGATATCATCCACTTTCTCCAGGGGGACAGCAAAGTTGTAGGCATCATAAGTGATCCCCTTCAGGGACTCTTCGTCTATCTCACCCTCAAGGACCTTCTTCAATACCTGGAATGCAATTTCAGGATAAGTCTCATTTTTCATGGAGTCAAGCTCTTCCCCTGAAAAAACAGGCAGTGCCCTTGGCATATAAAGACCCCTGTCCGGGGCAAGTCCTGCAACGAGTGCGGTCTCAAAACTTACTTCTTCCGCCTGAAGATTTGTGCTGTAGAGTCTCATATTGATCAGGTATTGTTTTTTGTCACTGGCAATATCCAGAATACCATATGCAGGAAGCCTGTATATGTTTATGGTTCCTTGAATGCCTTTTTCTACTACAAGGTGTAATTCATTTATGAGCTTTTCCATAAAGAAGTGCAGATGGTAAGGACGATCAGATCAACTCCATACCCTCTTCCAATAAGATCCATAAAAATGCAGATTCGGAACACAAATTCATATTTTAAGATCATATGTTTTTGCTATCATTTGCGGGAAATGTATTGGGTTATAAAACATTTTTTGAAATGTTGATCTTAATGCTTCTTGACTCAAATATTATATATATAAAACATATATTAAAATAATATATAAATAAACAAACATAGCTATATAGAATAAAATTTGCACTTAAAAGAATATATAGGAACATTTTTTTATTATTCTGGCATGTAAGGTGTAAATCACTTTCACTGGAGGAACATATTTTTCCGGTTCGATTGTGATTGAAAAACGACAGATTGAAAAACGGTGGTAAGGAGGGGTACCTGAAAAACGGCCCGCATAAGGTGCCTCTTTCCTTACAAATATGGGTTTCACCAATTTTGCTTATCCCTCTGGCCTGTCATGTGTTCACATAATTTACACACGATCCCCATAAGTTCTTTTCCCTTATTTTATTTAAGATTTCCCCGCAGGTCTTTGATACAGGCAGAATCCAACGGCATCCTGATCAGAGATGCATTTCGAGAAACCGAATGCTATCTGAAAGAACATTATAGGCAAATGTAAAAAAGAGACTATATGGCCGTATAAACCAGGAAATAAGGTTTATCACAGACCTATGTTTCGAGACCGTCAAGAGGCCTTTTGAAAAAGGCTTTCACCATACCCTTCTCATCGATCTCACCGGAGAATTTGACCAATTCCCAGCCATCAACACCAAGTTCATTCAGGTCCTCTTTCGTGAGGTCCCATTCCCCAAACCTAACTGATCTTATTTCGTATTCCCATGATGTCATATTTACTACCTCTTAATAGTTGTGGCTTAGATTTTTCGTGTATAATAGCCTATATTCGCGATCTATAAATATCTTTTCAAAAAATGAGATTGTATTGCGGACAAGTAAATTTGATTATACCCGGTGATGGCCTGGCATAAAAAATCCATATTCTGAAATTCGGGTTATGATGGAAATCATCAAAAATAAGTGTTCAGTAAAAAGTAAAGCTCTGCTGAAAACCCTGAAAACACAGGAATAGCAAGGTTATCATCAACCTTCACAAAATAAGTTTCTACAAGCGTTGCTACCCCGGCCATCAGGATCGCTGCTGCCCAGCTGGACAGGAAGATGTAGCCTATCGCAAGGTCCACGATGAATTCTGCAATTAGACCTTCAAGGGATTTACCATTCCCGAATATTCGGATCTTCCCGAAACTTTTACCTATAAGTGCTGCACTGGCGTCCCCGAAGGTGGTCATCAGTATTGCAGCATATGCAACTTGCTCCCTGAAGACAGCCACTGCAATTAAGGCACCTAGGGTGAAGTAGATATGTGAGCCAGGACCTCCTGTTTCTTTCTTTCTCAGCAGGGAAGCGAAAAAAGGAAGCTTGAAACC
>JAFGCK010000040.1 GCA_016932675.1 Methanosarcinaceae archaeon
AGGCGGTATTGTATCTTCCCATACTCCTCCCGTATGCGGTCTGCTGTCCCCTGTATGATCTTTTTCCCGTCCTTCATGATAAGGATGTTGTCACACAGGCTCTCCACCTGATAGAGGTTATGTGCTGTAAAAACGATAGTCTTGCCGGTCTTTTTGAGGGAGCGCACATAATCGCTTATGTACCTGGAGGTCATGGGATCAAGGCCGGATGCAGGCTCATCATAGATCAGAATGTCGGGATCGTTTATAAGGGAGCGTGCGATAGCAACTTTGCGCTTCATGCCTTTTGAAAGGTCGCCTATCTTCTTGCCGCCGGCATTGAGCGAGAGATCGAAGAGCAGGCCAGAGATCCTTTTCCTGCTCACGTCCCTGCTGATTCCATAGAGTTCTGCAAAGAACATCAGATAATCGTCCACCGACATTCCTTCGTACAGAGGGGATTCTTCAGGAAGGAAACCTAAAAAGGACTTTATTTCCACATGGTCCCGGAACATGTCCAGGCCTTTCATGGTAATTTCACCGCTGCTGGGCCTGACAAGACCACTGAGCATCTTCAATGTTGTTGTTTTGCCGGCACCATTGGGACCAACTATCCCGAATATCTCACCCCTGCCGATGGAAAAGCTCAGGTCCTCCACTGCGACGAAATTCCCATATTCTTTTTTCAATCCATTGACCTCAATGATCTTCCGGTCCACACGGAGATAATATCCTTCTCTATATATAAAAGGTATTATAATTTTTAGAAAATAAGAATGGTTGCCATCGGCAACCCTGATCCATCACTTATCCAGATGTACATCCAGCTGTGGGAACGGTATCTCGATGTTTTCCTTCCCATACCTTCCATGGATGGCTATTGTGAGGTCGTTCTTCACATCCCAGAAATCACCTGTATTGACCCAGGCACGTAGCTGTAGGTTCACTGATGAATCGGCCAGCTCAGTTGTTACGACTGCCGGTGCGGGGTCAGTAAGCACACGAGGGTCTTCTTTGATGACATCCAGAGCAACCTGTATAGCTTTTGGAATATCCATACCATAGCCTACACCGACATCAACCGAAACTCTGCGTGTTGGCATACGTGTGTAATTAATGATCGGATTATCCCAAACAAGATTATTAGGAATTGTAATCAACTGATTATCCGGTGTCAGCAGTTCCGTTGCCATGATACCTACTGCACCTACGGTGCCTGAAAGACCATTTACGGTCACGTACTCTCCTTTATCCAGAGGCCTTAAGGTGGCTATCCATACACCTGCAGCCATATTGTTCAATGTATCCTGCATGCCGAAACCGAGAACAAGACCAATTACTGCTGAAAGACCCACTACCACAGAACTTATGTCAACTCCAAGGGTACTCACAACCGCAAGCAATACTGCCACATAGAGCAGCGCACGCAGGAAGCGGACCAGAAATTCGCTAACAAGTTCCGGAAGTTTTGTCTTTTTAAGTTGCTTTCTGAACATTCCTGAAAGAAATCCTGCAACCAGAATACCTGCGATCAGGATTACCAGTGCAAATACCACATTTGCCAATGTTATTGTCGTATAGGGTATAGTTTGCGATAAAATATCAGCCATTTTTAATAACTCCACAAGCATCTGAAAAGATGTTGGTAATGTGCTATGTCCTCATTACATATAATAGTTAGGAAGTTGGTCATGCACACTGTTTCCTGCATAGCTATTAATATAATAAAAGTATAATAAAATCTGATGCCCGGCTGGTTCACGATCGCAAAATGGGAGTTCTTCAGGTCAGGACTCAAATTCGATGCAAGGTCATCTGCCGTGCTCATCATTTCCATGATACTGGTGATCGCTGCCTCTTACGCCGCTTCCCTGACCGAGATGAGCATGAACCAGAAGATGTACAGCATATCGACAACCGAGCCCGGGCTTCAGCAGATCCTGGAGAACGACCAGAGATTTGAAAGCCGCGTGGTCAGTGAATATGAAGCAAGCCGGTTCTACATCTACGGAGACGATCTTACCATCATCGGTAACAACGCATATTTTGGGGATACCTCTAAATCCTCAGCAGCAGGAAGTGCGCTCGAGAACACCATAAAGGAATATCGTGAAGCAGTACTGACCTCATACAATGATGTCAATAACAGTCATCCCGTATGGGTCACTGTACATGACATTGAGAGACCCCAGAATTTCCAGCTACTGAGCGCTGAGGAGACTGCAGGGAAGCTGGAAGCAGGTGCAGAAGAGAAACAGGACAGAGCAGGTGAGGACGAGTATGGCAATGAAGGGATAACACCTGAGTCTGTCAGCCAGGGTCCTTCCTTTATACCTCCCGGAGACGTCGCGGAACTGGATGATCACAATGGTAACAGCTTCTTTGAGAGACAGACCATCTCCACACCAACCCATTTCTCACCACCCATACCGTTCACTGCGATCCTGTATGCATTCCTGTTCATTTTCCCGATATACTTTGTTTCGCAGTTCTATTCCACAAGTATCATGGACGAGCGTACAAATAAAAAGGGCGAGCTCATACTGGTCGCACCCCTGAGAAGAAGGGATATCGTAGCCGGGAAGACGGTGCCATACCTTGTAGTGACAATCCTTATAGAGACCATCATAACAATACATATCCTGGGGGTCCCGGGGGACATCGAAGCTCTGCAGGGCATACTTTCGGTCCTTTCCGCCATATTCCCCGTCGTATTGCTATTCTTTGCACTGTCCTTTTTCGGGGCTATCCTTTCAAGGAGCTTCAAGGAACTTACCTTTACAAGTGTGTTCCTCTCGGTGGTGATCTCAGGTTATCTGTTCTTCCCGGCAATGTTCGCAAACATCCATGCAATAAGTTCCATATCCCCGATCACGCTGATAGTACGCCTGATAGAGGGTGAGACGGTATCATTGGAAACATACATGTTCTCTACGATCCCATTCTATTTTGTAGCACTGTCTGCCCTGGCATTCGGAACCCTCATTTTCAGGGAAGAGGACCTCTTCACCCAGAAACCCATTTCAGATAAGATCCTTGACTGTTTCGAGCTTTTCCTTTCATATAGATACGGATCGGTGTTCCTGCTCAGTATAATATCCATCCCCTTTGTGTACATGACCCAGTTGATGCTGATAGTCATGCTATTCAACCTTCCCGCACCGTATTCGGTCATTGCGATGATAGTGCTTTCAGCAATGGCAGAGGAAATTGCAAAATCTGCAGGCATATACACGGTGTTCAAAAGGGGACTTGCTAAGCGGTCCCTTAAGAACGCAGTCCGGTATGCTGTCCTGTCAGGAACCGGTTTCTTTGTCGGGGAGAAGGCGGTAGCCGTACTGACACTGGCCCCCATAGCAAGCTCGGCATTTGGTTCTGTGATGACCATGGGGACACTTCTTCTGATACCACTGCTGCTCCACATCTCCACAGCAATGCTAAGTTCAGTGGGGATATGTCGCCTGGGAAGCAGGAGATACCTTGCAGCAGTGCTCCTGGCAACCACAGTTCACAGCGCATATAACATGTTCATCCTGAGGGGGATCTTTTCTGGCTAAATGTACGAACTCTTACAGGAAGATAAGGTGTATTGCGAAAAAAGAGCTTGCTGAGCTCATGCAGGAAAAGACATTCATACTCTCAGTGCTGATCCAGCTTTTCATAGCGTCCTTTTCGACCTTCCTTGTAATAGGGCTTACTTCCTTCTATGACCCCACTGCAATGGGAGACATGGAAATTGAGGGCACCAGGGTTGCGGTGGTGGGAAGCGAAGACGACAGGCTGTACCATCTGCTGGAAGAGAACAGTGCCAATACCTTCCTGTACAGCGAGTTCCAGGATGCGTACACTGATTTCTATGAACGCAGAATGGATGCCATACTGATCGTCCCCGACGGACCGCCAGAAGGAGAAGAGATACTTAATGTGGAAGTCTACCTTCCAGGATCCGAGATCACGGCAACACTCGTCTCCATGCAACTCAAAGAGCCTCTCGAAAAGTTCGAGCAGGAGGTACGTGGTATCCGGACAGGGCGTTTGCCGGGCTACTCCCCTATAGAGATCAATATCATAGACAGAGGGCTTAATACCTCTTCCACCTATTTCGAATTCATCTACGTGGCACTTTTACCACTGCTTGTATTCACGCCGGCGTTCATTTCAGGAGGGCTTATAATCGACTTCATAACGGAGGAGTATGAGAGGAAGACCATGGAGTTACTGCTTGCCTCCCCAGCATCACTCCTTGAGATAGTGAGCGGAAAGATACTTATGGCTGTGGCGATCGTTCCCCTCCAGTCCTTTGCATGGATACTGCTCCTGAAAATGAACTGGATAAGGATAAGCAACCCTTTCCATATCCTGCTGGTGGTAACACTCACAGGACTGATACTTGTCCTTTTAAGCAGCATCATAGCCCTGAACTTCCGGGACAGGGGCGTATCTCAGTTGTTGTACTCCATGATACTGATCTTTCTTTTCATGGTTTCATACCTCTTTACGAACTCACCCCTGAATCTTGTCACACGCCTCTCCATTGAGAGCATAGGCTATCTTGAGTCAGGTATATGGATATTTATCTATTCCCTGGCAGTTATCGCGCTGTATGTTGTAATGCGTGTGACCGTCAGCAAGAATACAATAACATTTAAAAGATAAAAATACATAAATGGTTATGATGATGGCCGCACGGAAACTGGTAGTCCTGATATTGATCCTGTCCTTTCTTTCATCATCAGCCGATGCCCACGATATTCACTATGAGAACATCTGGATATTCAAAGGGATGTATGAACTTAGACCAGGAGAGAGAGCCGAACTTGACGGGTTCACCGTAAAGGTGCATACCGTGGACATGAACAATGGCCAGCCTTCTGCCATACTGCTGGTCTATATCAACAAGGATTTCAAGGAATCCTTTTACGTAGACGCAGCAGCAAACAGCGAGCAGGTCTATAACGATGAGCTGAAGATAGATGTACTGGCCATCAGTGAAGGCATTGTTTCGCTGGAGGCATACAGACAGAGATATGAGCAGGTCTGGATCACAAGCATAGCGAAGACCTCCCTTGGGGTCGGCGACATCATAGAGGACGGCGGCTACACTTTACAGGTGGCCGGCGTCACAGAGGAGGGGGCAACGATCGTTGCCGGGAGCGACGAGGGTTTAACAGAGGACATATACCTCTCGGGCGACCACAGGAAATTCTCAGAAGAGTTCATGCTGCATGTTATCTACGTCAACAGGAAAAGCCGGGAAGTTCTCCTGGAAACGCTCAGGCCCGGAAAACCTGAGATAAAGACAGATATCCTGACCGGCAAAAGCACCTACGATTCCGGCGAGAACATAGAATACCAGCTAATGGTCGGCAATAACGGCACTATCCCCCTTCACGGCCTGATAGTGTGCACGAGCTCCTCCGAAGCAGATGTGCAGGAAGAAAAGATACAGCATGCGGGGCTGGACCCTGCAAAGGCGAAGAAGTTCATGATCCCCATATCCGCACCGGTAACACCTGTTGCAGGCAATATAAGCATTGTATCGGAAGTAACCGGCTATGACTATAAGGGCAATCAATATTCGGGATCCGTGCAAACAGAGTTAAGGGTACGTCCGTATATTTCCGCCAGCAAGAGCATCGAGAAACTGGAAAAGCTAACAATGGACCGGGATTTCGGCACAGACGAGTATTTCAGGATCAGCATCCTGCTCAAAAACACTGCCGGTTTCCCAAAAGCTGTGACGGTAACAGATGAACTTGACCCCTCACTTATCCCCTATGACCTGGAGAGTACAGAATGGGCCGTGCTTGTCGAAGCGAATTCTGTCAAAGAGATCAGCTATTATGCAAAGCCCACGACCCCCGGGAATTTCACATTCAGAAACGCAGTCGTACAATGGAAAGACGGTGGGAAGACCTACACAATAGAATCCGGCCCTGTAGAGGAAGTTTTCCAGATCCATGGCTCGATGGTCACTGTTGAAAAATACCTTTCCCCGAACTACGCATTGCCGGGCGAGGAAATAAAAATAACTGTGAACATGGTGAACATAGGAGACAGGAAAGTCGATGCGGTCCTTTCCGATGAGATCCCCCCACAGTTCTCACTGGTCCGGGGACAGAACAACTGGGAAGGAACACTTGAGGCCGGGGGGTCAGAACAGATCATCTATACACTGGTCACTGAAGAGACAGGACAACTAAGGCTTCCGGCAGCCACGGTTGATTTCACAGACGAGAACGAACAGCAGGGCAGTTCTGTTTCAGAAGAGATGCTGCTCTATGTAGAGGATATGCCAGGAAGCAGCCAGGAAGAAAAGTGCTATGAAGAAATGACATACACAGAAGATGCAGGAGAGTACACGGAAACCGGATACGAACCTGAAAAACCCGATATCGGCCGCTTGAAAGCTGCGGGATTCATGGTATCAGCGTTCATAACATTGTTCTGCACGCTTGCGATCATACCGGCAGTGGCATACCTATATATAAACAAAGTATATGAATAGATCAATGATATAAGAGGGTATCAATGGAATTTCTTGCATTCATCGGTTCGGCAATGCTTTTTGCTACATTCGCCCTTACAGTGCTTTTCATACTGGTGATGGTCTCATCCAGGCTATCCATGCTGATACTGCTGGTAGTCCCCCTGCTTGCGGTCATCATCCTGCCCGGGACTACCCTGGCCTTCCTTTCATACCGGCATTTCCTGTTCGCAGACGGTCTTGTCCCGGTCAATAATTTCCATATACTGGTGACTGTCTGGTCTACACTTCTCGGTATTATCATCTACACAGAGTTCCTTACCTGGTACCTTAAGAGCGGCAAGAAGAAATTGGCAGGATCACAGAAGAACAGATCGCCTGCACAGATACGGGGTATGCTGAACAGGAGTGTCCTGAAAGCAAAAGAGATCCTTGCAAAGCGCGGTTGAGAAGAATACCTTTATTTGAAGGAACTGAAACGTATCCGGGGGATTTACATGGAAGAAGACAAGATCTTAACACATGATGATAATTCGGGCATCGGAAAAAGCAGACCAGAACCGTGGAGATCTGCATTGTTCTCATTGATCTTCCCCGGACTGGGACAGCTGAACAACGGGGAGACCGGCAAAGGGACCTACTATTTCGCTGTTGCGTTCATCCTTATAGTGGCATCATACCTGATAATCCCTGTTCTTATATACATCATATTCTGGCTTTACAACATCCATGATGCCTATAAGGTTGCCAAAAACAGGCAACTGGAAGAGGACAAAGTATAAAGGAGGAATTACCTCCGTATATGGGGATATCTGCATCAGACCTATAAAAGTGCAGATCCCTGAAGGTCCGGGAAGAAACTACGGGAATGAACACGAACACCAGAAAATACGGAACTGCACCCTATGATATTGCCGTGATACATGGAGGGCCCGGGGCACCGGGAAGCGTGGCAGAGATGGCAAGGGAGATCTCAAAAATATCTGAAACAGGAGTACTTGAACCGCTGCAGACCTGTATGAGCATCGATGGGCAGGTACATGAACTGAAGGCTATACTTAAAAAGCACGGAAAACTGCCTGTGTCGCTGGCAGGGCATTCCTGGGGCGCATGGCTTGCATTTATGTTTGCCGCACGGTACCCGGCCTATGTCAGAAAACTGATCCTGGTTTCCAGCGGGCCATTTGAAGAGAGCTATGCTCCCCAGATCATGCAGAAACGGCTGGAACGCATGAGCGAGAACAAGATGGAAGAGTACCTTCATCTTAGCGCAAAGATGAACGATCCCTCCGTGAAGAATAAGAATTATGTGTTTGCAAGGTTCGGGGAACTTATCTCATCTGCAGATTCCTTTAATCTTTTACCATCAACGGAAAACACAGCCGGATTCAACCACGATGTTAACAGGAGCATCTGGAATGAAGCAAGTTACCTGAGAAGAAGCGGTAAACTGCTCAACATGGGAAAGGACATAAGATGTCCTGTGCTGGCAATACATGGTGATCAAGACCCCCATCCCTTTGAAGGTGTCAAAAAGCCACTGTCAAGAACACTGAAGGATTTCCACTTCGTACTGCTGAAGGACTGCGGACATTACCCGTGGAGAGAGAGATATGCCAGGGAGCTCTTTTATGAGATCATGAAAAGCGAGCTCTGATGATCGAAAGATGATTTTTCATTTCCCGGCCATCGAAATATTGCCAGTGTCCGCAGGCAGCCTGCCAAAAAAACCGGGAAGCCCTACTCCAGGTTATGGTAGTAGTACTCCTTTTTGGCCTTCTGCTCCCTGTCAAGCCTTGAGTGGGGTTTGTTGACACGCGGACGTGAGGTATCCTCATCACGCCTGAAAGTGATGTCCAGGTTCTCAAGGAACCTGTTCATGCCATCCTGCATGCTGGCTGGCCGGTGCGCCTTGCCGTAGACCGCAGGTTCACCCTCAAAGACGATAAGGCGCTCGCTGAGCATGTCGATCATATAGATATCATGGTCGACTACCATTGCTGTCTTGCTGTTGTTCTCTGCGAACCTCTTGATGACCCTGGTGCTCATGGAACGCTGCTCCACATCCAGGTGGGCACTGGGCTCATCGAGGATGTACATGTCAGCATCACGGCAAAGGCATGCTGCAATGGCGACCCTCTGCAGCTCACCGCCACTCAGCTCGGTAAGGGAGCGCTCGTAGAGAGTCTCAAGCTGGAGAGGTTTGGCCACCTCTGACTGGAAATAACTGGTATCGAACTTTGAGGAGATACCACGCAGGAAATACTGCACCTGCGTGGAGCTGTCGCCCTTTATGTACTGAGGCTTGTAGGAGATGGAGATGTCCAGGCCCAGCTTGCCCTCGTCCGGCTCGATCTCACCTGCCAGCATCTTAACGAACGTGGACTTGCCGATGCCATTGGGACCTACTATACCGAGCACTTCACCCTCTTTCAGGGAGCCTGCTTCGGTCTCAAGGCAGAAAGCATCATCGTATCTCTTGGAAAAACTGCCATACTCCACAAGGGTTCTAACATCTGTTTCCACCCTTGGAGGGTGGACCTCGAACCTGATGGCCTCTGGACGGATACGCACGTTCTCCTCGGGCAGGTAGCCCTTCAGATACTGGTTGATACCCACGCGCACCCCCTTGGGATAGGTTATGACACCATATGCTCCCGGCTGGCCGTATGCCACATGCACGACATCGGCCAGCATATCGAGTATTGCAAGGTCGTGCTCCACCACAAGTACTGCCTTTTCCTTTGCGATCTCCTGGATAAGCTGGGCCGAATTTATACGCTGGTAGATATCCAGGTAGGGACTTATCTCATCGAAGAAATAGAAATCCGCATCTTTGGCCGCACAGGCAGCAATGGCGACCCTCTGTAGCTCCCCCCCGCTGAGTTCTGAGATCTTCCTGTCGATGATATGGGAGAGACCAAGCCTCTCGATGAGTTCCCTGAGGACGCCACGCTCATCGGTCCTCTCAAGTAGTTCGCTTGTCTTGCCCTTGAATGCCTTTGGTATGAGGTCCACATACTGGGGCTTCTGTGATACTTTTATATTGCCGTCGACCACGTTGCTGAAATAATCGTACAGATTTGTGCCAGAGTAATGTTCCAGCACTTTTTCCCAGTCACCTGTGCCCTCACCGAAATTGGGGACAAGGGTTCCGGACAGTATCTGTACGGCAGTACTTTTGCCGATACCGTTGGGCCCCAGTATACCCGTGACCCTTCCGACCTGTGGAACCGGTAGCCCGTAAAGGGCGAAGGCATTTGGGCCGTACCTGTGTGTGGGCTCGGTGAGCTCTTCAGGAAGCCCGATGATCATGATGGCATCGAACGGGCATTTATTGACACATATGCCGCAGCCAACGCAGAGCTCCTCCGAGATGAAGGGTTTACCATCATCCTGAAAAACAATGGTCTCGTCGCCAGTTCTCACACGGGGGCAGTATTTCTCACATTCGTGACTGCAGCGTCTTGGCTGGCATCTGTCTTTGTTGAGTATGGCTATTCGCATGTGGGATCCCTGTAACTGAAAATAAAATGCATGTAAAAGATATAACGGTCAATTCAGGACTATCGTCCATGTCACAAGGCAGAAGTCTATGACAATGAACTCCACATAGAACCAGTCTTTGAACCCGAATTCCTTTGCGCTTATCCTGATGAGCGGGAAGACCACCCTCTGGATATAATACGCAATGCCGGCAACGATAATGAGCACGGCATACCATTTGGTATCGGTGCCTGCACCATAGGCAATGTTGGCCAGTATACCAGCTATGATACCGAGTATAGCTGCTACTGCGGTCTTGATGATACCTTCGACATGCGCCTTTTTTCTTTCCTCTGGAGTCTTTGGCCTATAAGCAACCTTTCCGGCAGATCCGCCCTCTTCTGTATGGGCGGCTTCGGCAGGCATCTTCACGGAAGCAGCCTTAGGTTGATTCTTCTTGGACGGTTTTGACAATTAATAATCTCCTGAATAGGTTGGATATCCGGGTACTATAGAAAACTGTTAGTTATATAAACTTTTATCCTGCACAGTAACAGAGGGTAACTAGATAAACTCATTGCTCAGGACATTGCTTATCCTGTCGAGAGGGATGGCGTTGAAGCCAATGGATTTCAGGTGAGAGGCAAATCTTGCCGGCCTGTGGCCGGCCGGGTGATACACCACCGTGAATTCAGGGTAAAGGTCCCTGACCATCCGGGTCAGTCCCCTGGCATCCAGGTGATCACTGATCTGTATGACAGGATAACGGTAATCAGCCCGTCCTGTCATGACATACCTGGGCATATCGGGGGGCAGCCTGTCAAGGTCCCAGGGAGGGACGATGCAGACATGGTCTCCGCATGACCCGCCAAGACATGCAAGCTCGCCGGCGTTGTCCAGCAGGCTGCGTGTCAGTTGCAGGGACTTCTCTTCCATTTCCACCGCTCCATTGTATCCGCTGCTGCGCATCAGTTCCACGGCCCTCTGTGCCTTGCCGAAGGCATAGGCACCAAAGGCAACACATGTATTGTCCTGCAGCGCACTTGTGAAGCCTTCGACATCGTCGTCAAAATAACATGTGGCATCCCCGGGATCCCCGTAACTGGCCTCGGTAATGAGCACATCGCACTCAGGAAGCTGCGAGGCATCCTTCACGTCGCCTGTAACAAGTATGCGGGTACCCACATCATTTTCCCAGTAGAAGGCAGTTGAACCCACAGTATGAAAATTCGGATAGGTGGCCACATTGACACCACTCACATCTATGGAACCCCCTACCTCCATAGTCCTGCCCCTGTAAACCTTATCATGCCGGATCTCCAGGGCGAGGGCAGTCTTATCGGAACAGACGGCACGCTCGGACAGCATTGCCGATTTGCCGTA
>JAFGCK010000041.1 GCA_016932675.1 Methanosarcinaceae archaeon
TCCCGCAGGATTGTAACTAGATATACATAACAGTATTTTAGTTTTTCCGAGACTGTTGGTTCAACCACAGGCCATATGCCTCAACGACCTCCTTGCCTTCTACAAAGACAAGTTCATGGTCATTCCCATACTGCCTGGCATCGTCTTTCTCAAGAGCCCTGCCGGTCCTATCATCAAGCATCTCACAGACCACCATTGCAGGTGTTATGCCTGCGATCTTCGCAAGTGCAATGGAAAGCTCCGTCTGTCCCATACGTTCCTGGACAAGTCTCTTTGCTGCACGCAGGGTTGCAACATGGCCGGGAGTCCTGAACTCTGCGCCGAAGAATACATCCTGCCCCTGAAGTGTCCTGCTGACAGTCTCTCCAAGCTTGTTTATTGTCAGTGCACGGTCATTGTCGGGGATCCCGGTCCTTGTGTCCCTGTGATTCACCCAGATAGAAAAGGATGAACGTGAATCGTATTTGAGGTCACCGCCCTTTTCCACGATCCCCCTCAGTGCTGTGCTGCACTGGTTCGCTTCCCGTACAATATCTGCCATGAATGGAAGGCCAAGCTTCTCAGATGCATTTGGATCCAGGGCTACACAGATCAGACCTCCGGCATCCTTGCGCATCCATCTCACATCAGCAGGTGTAACAGCTGTTGCCGCAATAGTGAAATCTGTTTCTTCTTCGCGCCCTTCCAGATCGAAGAGCAGTATCATCTCACCATTCTGAAGAGCAGTGATAGCTCTTCGTATATTCTCACTGTATCCGTTTGCACCTGAATCCATATTATCACCTGCATCTCTGAGGTTTCCTGATCACTACCCTGACTTCGTCGCCATCGCTTAATCCAGGTATTTCCCGTAATTTCACAGGTGCGATTATCTCAAGGAGGTCTGCAGGGTAGTGGGTCCTGTCAGGTACGATGACAGCCCCCTTTATCCCTTCTATCTCCACAGGATAACACTTCACCCCTCCATAGCTTCGTTCCCCATCATTAAAACCATGTATCAGCAGAGGCTGGACCATATCCATGCTGTCACGCATCTGTGCACTCTGATCCGTAAGCCTTATGTTAAGCGTTCCCGGGAAGGGCTTGAAACCAAGCCTGTCCCTGAACTGGGACATATAGCCTTCCTTTGCAATGTAGTACTGTCCTTCACCCAGTCCCGTGATCACATGTCCGTAGAGCTCCAGGTCTGCATGTTCCCTGCAGAATATCTGCTGGTAATCCGTATACTCCCTTTTGAGGATCCCGACGCCCGCCTCTGTGAGCTGGACCATCTGTCCGCCTGCAACAAGCTGCCTTCCGATATATCCCTCTTCCTCAAGCTGCTTGAGTACCCTTGCAGCAGTCTTGGAACTTGCGGATATATGGTGCATGAACTCGCTGGAGGATATCTTTACAGGTTTTTCGATAGCATCAAGCAGTGCAAGACTTTTCAGGGATGTAATTGTATACATGGCCGACAACACGCATCTCAAATTTGAGTAGTATCTCATGTATGAGATATGAGCAGATAAAGTTTTTGACATGGGAGCCGGGAATTTCCGGGAAGGAACCAGGTAACAATATAATGGAGCTTCAATATCCTGTGAATAAGCGAAGAAAGCCCTCTTTCAAAAACACTTTCTATCAGGAACGACATAATATCCGCAAATTACGGGTTTTTGCCGGTAGTTTGATATGAGGTCCTGCTGTGTACAGAATATCGTTCAGGAAAATATGATATGCGGAGTTTAAGCTTATGAAGGTCATCCGTGATCCTATTCATGGTTACATCGAACTTGATGATCTGACACTGTCACTTGTTGACTCTCCTCCTATGCAGCGTCTGCGGCGGATAAGTCAGCTGGGGCTCTCAAACCTTGTTTATCCTGGGGCCAACCACACTCGTTTTGAGCACTCACTCGGAGTCATGCATCTTGCCGGTATTCTGACCTCAGCAATTGATACGGTCAGCGACGATGAGAAGGATGAACTTAAAGTTGCTGCACTTCTCCACGATATAGGGCATGCTCCCTTCTCACACGTCACCGAGGGGCTGGTCAGGCATTATACGCGGCAGGGTCACGAAGATATCAGGGACATGATCAAAGGGACCGAAGTATCGGATATCCTTGATGAACATGGCATCAGTCCGTCAAAGGTCGAGAATCATATACAGGGTAAGACCGATCTTGGCAAGATACTCAACAGTGAGATCGATGTGGACAAGATGGACTATCTTGTAAGGGACTCCCATTATACGGGAGTGGCCTTCGGGCTTGTGGACCACATGCGGCTCATCAATGAGCTCCGTTTCTATGAGAACAAGCTCGTGGTTAGCGAAGGCGGGGTAAAGGCCGCAGAATCCCTGCTGGTCTCAAGGTTCCTGATGCATCCATCGGTTTACTATCACCACGTTTCCCGGATCGCGGAAACGATGTTCACAAGGGCCGTGGACGATCTGATACAACATGAGCTCCTTGATCCCTTTGAGCTGAGGAGGATGGATGATTTCAGGATCCGTGAAATGATACGCAACAACGATGGCTATGCCGGCGAGCTTGCAGGCCGGCTTGATAACAGGGAACTCTATAAAAGGGCATTGTATGTTGGTTTTAATGAGGTCGGTGAAGGTGTGCTCAGACACAGGAAGCATGTAAGGCGGATCGAAGCCGAGATCGCCGACATGGTTGGCATTGACAGCAGGGAAGTACTGATCGATATCCCCCGTGACCCCGAGATAGTCGAGATGAAAGCCCTGGTCAAGATGAACGGGCGTATGCTGCGCCTGGACGAGTGCTCACATGTTGTGGCAACCCTTGAGCAGGCCCACAGGGACAACTGGAAGATGGGAGTCTATACCACCAGGGAACACCGCGATGATGTGGGGAAGGCTGCCAGGGATCTCTTTGATGTCAGAAAGACCGTGAAGCAGTTCCGTCTGACCGATCTGGAGGGTTGAGGTGCATCGTATCAGTAGACAGACTGGCAGGGCGGACCTTCTTCTTGAATGGGAATGGACGGGAGAGGATCTTCTTGTAAGGCTTACCGGCGGCAGGGTTCACATAGGAGCCGTTGCATTGGGGGTATATGACAGGTTTTCCGGGCGTGCTTCGTCATCGGTGATGACAGTGCCGGGCCACAGGGAAGACGGGATCGCATTGCTTGGCGCAAGGAAGCTCAGTGATGCCAGCCGCTCGGCAACTGTTTTTCTGGCTGGCATACATGTGGACGATATTACGGGAAAGGAGATAGAAGAGATCGTCACTCTCTCTAAAGAGATGATAGATGGGCTTGCAAAGGTCCTGCGGGAGGAATAGAATGGAAATAGTTATTGGTATAAGTGGTGCATCCGGGTCCATGTACGGGATAAGGTTGCTGGAGATACTTTCAAATATGGATGTGGTCACACACCTGGTGATAACAAGGGCCGCAAGGCAGATCATAGAGATCGAGACCGGGTATTCCGTGGTAGAGGTAGAGGATCTGGCAACCCATGTCTACAGCGAAGGCGAGTTCACCTCACCTGTTGCAAGCGGCTCATACAGGTTCGCAGGGATGGTAGTTGCCCCCTGCAGCATGAAGACACTTGGGGAGATCGCAGGAGGAATGTCCGATAATCTTCTGGGGCGTGCAGCGGACGTGTGTCTCAAAGAGAGGAGAAAACTGATCCTCATGCCACGGGAGACCCCTCTTAACCAGATCCATCTTGAGAACATGCTCAAACTTGAGAGGGCGGGTGCGATCATCCTACCGGCCTGTCCCGGCTTCTATTCCAGGCCGAAGACCATAGATGACCTTGTCAATGCCATGGCGGGGCGGGCCCTTGACCTTATGGGGATAGATAACGAGGTTTACAGCCGCTGGGGATAGGATGGACATTAGCGAAGCGAAGCACTGTCTGAACACGGTCTATACGCTGTGGCTCAGGGAGATGCTTCGCTACAAAAGGTCCCGTTCCCGTATCATCGGTTCCCTTGCAACCCCGCTTTTCTTCCTTGTCATAATGGGTTCGGCCCTTGGAAGTGCAATGACCCTGCGCAGTGGCAGGTACATAGACTACATGGCTCCGGGCATTATTGGCATGTCCGTCCTCTTCTCTTCCCTCATGGGTGGCGTATCCATTATCTGGGACAGGGAGTTCGGCTTCCTGAAAGAGATACTTGTGGCACCTGTAAGCCGGATCTTTACCGCCCTTGGCAAAGCTGCGGGGGGAGTCAGCACCGCCATGATACAGGGAACATTGCTGATGGTGATCAGCGGTCACATTGGTGTGAACTATATTTCGGTGCCAGGGCAATTGTTCTGTATACTGGTCATGTTCGTCATGGGGCTTGGTTTCATCGGACTTGGTATGGCCATCGCATCCAGGATCGATTCCCACGAGGGCTTCCAGATGGTCATGACCTTCCTGACCTTCCCGATGCTCATGGCCAGCACCGCATTCTATCCTATGGAGAACCTCCCCTCATGGCTTGGTATCCCGGTGCGCCTGAATCCTTTAACATATGGCATAGAGGCCATGCGATGGTCGCTTCTTGGCATTTCCGAAGTGCCTCTGATACGTTCCCTGGTCGTTATCATTATTTTCGCATCTGCGATGATGGCCCTTGGGAGCTGGTCCTTTGACAGGGCTGGAGATCAGTAGTTCTCATCATCATTCTTTTTGTGAATGCCAGTTATCCTTTGCAGAAACGCTTTTCTTCACGCAAAGTATTTATCTGAAAAGGTATATTGGAGTGCTACCCTTCTGAATGGGATAGTAGGGTAGCTTGGTCCATCCTCGAGCGTTTGGGACGCTTGGACTGCGGTTCAAATCCGCGCTATCCCACCAGACTTCCTATCAGGTTCCTTTTTTAATAGGGTCCTTGTAGTTTCTTCACTCAGCAAAGGCTTGAAGATCCTTCTTTTCCCTAATACCAAGATTAACGGTCATCCCTATTAA
>JAFGCK010000042.1 GCA_016932675.1 Methanosarcinaceae archaeon
AATACCAAATTCGCAAGCAAGATCCACTAAAACAAGGATTGAAACCAAATTTTTTTACTTTAACATTCAACTGTTTGTTTTTATTCGCAAGCAAGATCCACTAAAACAAGGATTGAAACGTATTTCCTTAAATTCCCGGCGGCGTTTCATATATTCATTCGCAAGCAAGATCCACTAAAACAAGGATTGAAACAGCACATGTAATCCTGGCAACAGCTCAACTTTAGAATTCGCAAGCAAGATCCACTAAAACAAGGATTGAAACTAGATAATGTGTTCTATTATTTCAGGCTCCTATTCAATTCGCAAGCAAGATCCACTAAAACAAGGATTGAAACTTATATGTTTGCACTGCGGAAGCTGGAAATACCAAATTCGCAAGCAAGATCCACTAAAAC
This sequence comes from Methanosarcinaceae archaeon, assembly GCA_016932675.1. GTDB lineage: Archaea > Halobacteriota > Methanosarcinia > Methanosarcinales > Methanosarcinaceae > Methanolobus. Next base: position 399 of record JAFGCK010000042.1, read on the forward strand.
AAGGATTGAAACCATTTGGGTCTTACTCCGACATGGGTATATAAAGAATTCGCAAGCAAGATCCACTAAAACAAGGATTGAAACGTAATTTCCCGATCTACGATAAAAAGCGGGGCTTTAATTCGCAAGCAAGATCCACTAAAACAAGGATTGAAACTTTCATGAAATGGAAGGCTTGGGGTGATATGCTCACATTCGCAATCAAGATCCACTAAAACAAGGATTGAAACTTAAATGGGACTGGTATAATGAAATGTAATGATTTTATTCGCAAGCAAGTCGCCCTGGAAAATCATGTTTGACATGTCCGCATCCTCATAGAAAACCGAAATTATGAGCCACATTTCAGTTAAAACACAATGATATCAACAACGAAAGATTGTAGACACAAAGGCAGAGCAAATAAAAATCAAAACAAATATGATGTATGAAAAACTACTTTTAAGCTTGTATACATATAATGGTGTTCTTCATTGGGCTCTCCTGTAAGCATAACAAGGGAAACGGAATTCTATCAGGGTTATATCTGGTTCAAGGTGTCGGTTAGTAATGAGAGCCCATATGTTATCAACGATGTTACGCTCGATCTTATATTTGACGAGAACTTGCTGTATATTGCAGGATATGATGATTTTACTTTCAAGAACGGAAAGTTCTTGCTGGGTAATATCAGCGGCAACGGATCAAAAACATTAACTCTCCTTTTCGAGCCTCTAACATGCATCAAAGCTGCAGATATAAAATGCCAGGTCTGCTATACTGACCATGAAGGCAATATGTCCCCGGTCTTCATGGAGCCGGTGGAAATAAGTGTGGTCTGTCCTATAATGGAAACCGATCAGAATATCAATATCGTCAGGCTTAAGGGGTTTATCGTTGACCTTCCCGCCAGGGGCAGTCGGGCGTGCGAGGTTCAAAGTGGTTTTGACGTGAAGGAACTGACCGACTTTGCCCGTGAGGCCGTGGAGAAACATGATGTGCGACACATCTGCACACTGCAAACCTACGATGGCAGAACCTGTGAGACATGGTACTACGGCAGGGCAAAGGGCACAAAGCACGATATCGCTATCAGTATATCTGTTCATAGCGAAAATCACACCATGGAAATCTTCGCAGCCACCCGCAGTGCCGGGGCGCTGACAGGAATTCTTGCTGAGGTCGGTCGTGACCTGAAGAAGATAATAGAGGACAGGGCCAGCGGCAGGGACATGGCTGTGAACGTACATATCAAAGACCCGCCTGTCCGTCATAGCAACCTGCTTGACATGTGCAATATGGATGGCACATGCGATGGGAATGTGGCCATAGAGGACCAGCATGCCAGTATTGCCTATGCGGATGAGGAGGCAAGAACCGGGCTGGGGAAGGAGGGGCAAGGGAGAGAGGACAGCTTATGGAGGGTACGTGAAGACCCGGAAAAACTCCAAAAAGCAGATTTCACAAATTCCATTGGCATGCAATTTATGACAATTCCTGCAGGTGAGCTCATGATGGGTTCAAACAAGTATGATTCAGAGAAACCTGTTCACAAAGTTACAATTCCAGGGCCTTTTCAGCTTGGTAAGTATCCTGTTACCCAGAAAGAGTGGAAGGCTGTGATGGGACGTAATCCTTCATATTTTAAAGGTGATGACAGGCCAGTGGAGAGTGTTTCATGGAACGATGCCCAGGAGTTCGTTAAAAAGTTGAATGCAAAGGAAGGTACGGACAAGTATCGTCTGCCATCAGAGGCTGAGTGGGAATACGCCTGCAGGTCCGGCAAAACTACAAAACATTCCATTGGAGAGGCTTCATCGAAACTGGATGAGTTTGCCTGGTACAGTGGTTATGATACCTATAAAGAATGGGATAAGAATAAGGATCATGTTCTAAGGAACAGCACTCAGGTCGTTGGTCAAAAGAAACCCAATCCATGGGGGATCTGTGACATGCATGGGAATGTCTGGGAATGGGTACAGGACAACTGGCATGACACTTATGAAAATGCACCAAAAGATGGCAGTGCCTGGGAGAATCATGTAAGTTCAAAATCTAAAAAAAAGGGATTACTCTCCAGGCTTTTTTGTTCTGGTGAGAAAAAAGCCGATCTTAGCTCGTACCGGGTCTTGCGTGGCGGTAGCTGCTACTGCGCCAGGCTATGCCGGTCAGCAGACCGCCTCTACTCCCACCCGCACCACAGGAACTACTACCTTGGATTCCGTATCCTCAGGGAAATATGATTGCTTACCAGGATAACCGGGAAAAGTGTGTGAAGGCAGGTGGTTCACATTGAAGGGATTATCTGGAGTGCCAGATGATCTGGGTAGGTGGTGGAAGGAACTGCGGGTTTGTGATTGAGAATCAGGATCAAAGGATACTTTTGAACTAAAATGAAATGAAATAAAACAAAATAAAATAAAATAAAAAGGTAGTTTTTTTGTTGGTAATTGAACTATAAAAAATAAAAAAAATTTATGCATTAATATTTATTTTTTCTTTCCAAGGAAGTAATAGGCAATTGCTCCAATAATTCCAAATATAAGAGCTGCAAGTATCCAGACACGGATCAACACAGGATTTACGCGGATTTTGCCGTTTGCCGGTTTTAGCTTCCGGTTTTATTTTGAATCTGTGTTGATCGGTGTAAATCCGTGTCCTGAAAGAGAACTGGAAGATCACCGGCTTTAATGAAAAAGAAACAGGTTTTTAAGCTTAAATTCTAATTAGCTATCCTCTATCTGCCGATCTCTGTGGAGAGGAAATATATCCCTCATATGCCAGGTCGTGGATCCCCAGATAATCGTTATGGTTGCCTTTGAGCCTTTCAGTAAAGGGTCTTAATATTACAGATGGATAGGTCTCTGTTGATCTGAAATCCCTTTCAGGTCAAAATATTTTTTGTTTTTAGCAATACTAAATGATGGCTGAACAGGTCTATATATTAAATGAGAACAAAGTTTAAATAATAATAATTCTTATTAAGAATCGATTCTTACATAATATCCGGTAAAAATCATAAAAGCGAACAGTGGTCAAACATGGATCAGTCAGACATCAAATATACGAACCAGCGGATCGAGATCCTGGAATTCCTCAAGGGATTTGATGGTCATCCATCTGTAGATGATGTCTATGAAGGAGTAAGAAAAAAACTGACACGTATCAGCAAGGCAACTGTTTACAACAACCTGAAGTTCCTGGCTGAGAAGGGACTGATCAAGGAGGTGAATGTCAAGGGGGTTTCAAGGTTCGAGTCCAATTTAGAACCACACCACCACGCAATATGCATAGAGTGCGGAGAAATAATAGATTTCCAATCAGAAGAACTTAGAGAATATGCTATGAAAATAGCAGGGAAGATCGACAACTTTAAAGTAGAATCAACAGACACTAACTTTTACGGAATTTGTAAAAAATGTAAGGAGATGAAGTAATATGGAAGAAGGAATAGTGACAATGCCCCTTATAGGCGACGATGCACCAAGTTTTAAAGCAGTGACAACCAACGGAGAGATCGATTTCCCTAAAGATTACAAGGGGAAGTGGGTAGTTTTGTTCAGTCACCCTGCAGACTTCACGCCTGTGTGTACAACCGAGTTCATGACATTCGCAACCATGCAGGAAGAATTCAGGGAACTGAACACTGAACTTATTGGTCTGTCCATAGACAGTATCTATGCGCACATTGCATGGCTGCGCACAATCAAAGAGAAGATCGAGTACAGGGGGATGAAGGACGTTGAAGTTACCTTCCCTGTCATTGAAGACCTTAAGATGGAAGTTGCGAAGAAATTCGGAATGCTGCAGCCAAATGCCTCCACAACACAGGCCGTCAGAGCAGTTTTCATCATGGATCCAAAGGCAAAGATAAGGACCATCCTCTATTACCCACTGTCCAACGGAAGGAACATGGATGAGATAAAGAGGATTATACTTGCAATGCAGAAATCCGATGCAGAGAACATCGCAACCCCTGCCAACTGGCAGCCAGGCGATGATGTTATAATCCCGCCACCAGGATCGTGCGGAACTGCTAAGGAAAGGGTTGAGACTGAAGAAGAAGGCAAGTATTGCCTTGACTGGTTCATGTGCCTCAGGAAACAATCTTAAATACAAATCAAACACATTAACAATAGGTGATCATTATGGGAACAAAAGGAGTGGAAATACTCAGATTAGATGTTAATGAACTGACAGACTTACTGAACAAAGCCCTTGCAGATGAGTGGCTGGCATACTACCAGTACTGGGTGGGGGCAAAAGTCATCAAAGGCCCTATGAGGGAGGCTGCTGCAGCTGAACTTGTAGAACACGCAAATGATGAACTGCGCCATGCAGACATGCTGTCCAACAGGATCGTCCAGCTTGGAGGAACACCTGTGCTCTCTCCAAAGGAATGGGACAGGATCACAAACTGTGGATATGAGTCTCCGGAGGATCCCTTCGTAAAGAAGATCCTTGAGCAGAACATCAAGGGAGAGCAGTGTGCTATCCAGGTTTACAGTAACATTCTTGAAAAGGTCAAAGACAAGGACCCTGTTACCTACGACATCGTGCTACAGATCCTCACCGATGAGATCGAGCACGAGGATGACCTGCAGGCAGTCATGGAAGATCTTGAACTTATGCAGAGAAGAGACTAATTCCTTAATTCAGGAATAAGATCAGGCATTTTCTTTCCGGATATCGGAACAGGAAATGCTTTCACTTTTTTTTATTATTGAGTGGTGTTGTTATGGAAAAAAATCATAAGTATGTTATGTTTGGTGTGGCTTTAGTTTTTTTATCGGGAATACTTTATTATGCCCATTACCTGATCTTTAATGATCCACATCACATTTTTATTTACCTGCTGGGTGATATTGCTTTTGCACCGTTTGAAGTTCTTCTTATATCTATGATCATCCATCATTTCCTGGATAAAATGGATAAGGAGCACAGGTTTGAGAAACTCAATATGGTGATAGGCGTGTTTTTCAGTGAGGTTGGCATAAAGCTTCTGGAATATATATCGGATGCTGACCCCGACCTGGACAAATACAGGAAGCAATTCATGATCGATTCTGATTGGACAGACAGGGATTTTGAGAATCTTGTCAAATCGATGAGTAAGATGAATTATAAAGTGGATACAGAAAAAATCAATTTTGGGCATTTAAGGACTTTTTTGGTAAGCAAAAGGGACTTCCTTGTTCGACTTCTTGAAAATCCCACAATGCTTGAGCATGAGGAATTTACCGAACTCCTGAGAACAGTCTTCCATCTCACAGAAGAACTGGATTGCAGAGGTGATGTCTCTTGTCTCCCAAAGACAGACACATATCACTTAACAGGAGATATCAATAGAGTATATGCATTACTTGCAAAACAATGGTTTTCTTATATGAGATATAACAAGAAGAGTTATCCATATCTGTTCTCTCTTGCAATGCGGACAAACCCGTTTGATACAGAGAGTACCCCGATTGTATCTTAATTTCTTTAAATTAGATCACACGAATTACCCTTTGTTTTTGTGAGAAGAGCATTTTATCTTCTCACAATTTTATCTTCTCACAACAGGTTTATTCATGTTATTTTTCTAACTTCTTTGCATATCATTTTCTATATTGCGGTATATGAAAATACGCATCATGATGTATACACATGTATTTACATGTATTTACACAGAATGCTGGCATGTACTGTTTTTACTGAACAATAATAGGGCAACACAAATGGCCTGGCCGGCAACAGTAGAGCAATAGCAGATATTGAGGATGATAATCTCTTTGAAATATGCGGATACAATCAACCCTTTCATGTCAGCCTTCCGGATAAAAGAAAATCATACTGTCGCAAAACATGCGGCACTTTGTTTGCTGTCGTTCCTGGCTATTCAGGTTTAATGGGAGACGACGATTTCTAAAGTTTCTCTGATTCGGGGGAAAAAGTGCGAAACCGTGTGTTTTTTAATTGCAGATCATTATCGAAAGAACAGAACGATCCCGGAGAGAAGCAGATGGAAAAAACTGCAGGGCTTGTATTGTAAGTCGCAGAATGTCTTAGACGAAAGTTAAATATTCAGCTGGAAGTGCAATCTTTGAAGTAAGTCAGGAGGTGGAAGATAAAATGGAGGATAATAAGATAAATACTGAAACAGGACTTACTTACAAGATGTTGAAGTGAAACAGAAAACATAATCAAAGGCTTTGTTCAATATTCGCATGAAATGAATTTCCTGATAATAAATATGTTTCCAATATTCCTGAGTATTATCTCTGGTTATTTTTCCTACACTATATCGTAAATTTATCGGAGAAGGAATTGATTGTGACCGGCTTTATCGTCATATTCTTCTTCGAATGGTGGATAAGCAATTATCAGATTGCCTTTGAAAAATGTAGTAATGCGTTTTGGAAGCACCTGTAATATTGAATGCCACCCGGGCGTATCCCGGCGAGTACTTGCAATTATTATCAGCTCATCTTGACCTGTACCTCTTGCACTCAGAGAATCTACGAGAGCTTTCCATTTTTCCATACCTTCGAATGTGATGGAAATATCAGAACCCGATCCATTGAAAAATTCTTTATATTTTGCGGGATCCTCGCTCACCACCATAGCTTTCAGGGGTGCTGATGTAGATTCAGCTATCTTTTTTATGTAATCCGCCAGGGTACAAAAACCAGAATTATGGTCCATACCATGAGGGATTATAAGAGTGATCCCCTTCGTATTGCACAGAGGATTTCTTATCATTGAAACAAGCACAAGTTTCTTAGTTCCCCTGAGCACCTGGTCAATAACCGAACCAAGAATACTTTCCTTTGGAGAATGGACACCGTCCCAGCCTATCACGATGGCTGAGATCCTGTTCTCAAGGACCGCTCCCATTATACCAGAAGCTACGTTGTATCCAAGACGTACATGGGTTTTTACAGGAACTTCAGCACATGCAGCATAATTAATGGTCTCCAGAAGCATTTTCTCGGCTTCTGCAACCTTCTTTTCTGAATCATAAGCATTGTGTTTTACAACAGAAAGTACGTGCAACGGTTCACTGGATCTTTTCTCCCGGATCATCAGGGCCAGGTCCATTAAAAGTTGCTTGTAGGTAGATTGCGTTGAAAAAGAAACCAGTATACGGGCATCTGCTTCCAGAGGCTTGCATGTGATACTGTCCGTAAGGGAAACCCTGTTACCATATGTCTCAACGATCTGAGGACTTATCACTCCGACAGCAAGTATCATTATCATTACGGCATTTATCATACTCTCATTGAAAAGACCGGCTTCAAAGCCGACCAGCACAATTGCAAGTGCTGCCGCAGCATGCCCTATAGACAAACCGAACATGCTCATTATCTGGTCCCCGTTATAACGGTACATTTTCCCTGTAATCCATGCAGCTCCTAACTTTGCAAAGAACATAACGCCTATCATCCAGAGTCCCAGGGTGAGCTGGTCCCCTCCTTCAAGGAAAGAATGGATATTTGTAAGCATTCCTACTGAAAGAAGGAAGAAAGGTATGAACAATGCGTTCCCTGCGAACTCTATCCTGTTCATGAGAGGGCTGGTATTTGGAATTAAACGGTTAAGTAAAAGCCCGGCAAGAAAAGATCCGATAATGGGTTCGATTCCCGCAATTTCCGCAAGATATGCAAGTATAAATGCTATGGCCAGCACAAAAAGGAATTCAAAATAACTCTCTTCTGTAAGTTTGCCGAAGAACCATCGTGCAATGCGGGGTACAATGAGCAACGAGCCTAAAAAGAAAACAGCCATCCCTAGAAGCAACCTGATCCAGAAGAACATATCAAGACTCCCGTCCAGAGAAGAGGTCACAACAGCAAGGATCATCAGGGTCATTGTATCGGTAAGTAAAGTAGCACCTATCGCTGCAGTAATGGCCTCATTGTTGACGATGCCAAGTTTCTTGATGACCGGATATGCAAGTAAGGTCTGTGAAGCAAACACGGAAGCAAAAAGGACGGCTTCAGTGAAGGACAGGCCCAATACGTAATATCCTGCAGCGGTGCCTGCAAGCTGTGGAATTAAAAATGATAATGTACCAAAGACCAGACTCCTGTCTATCTTCTCAATGAACTTGTTGATATTGATCTCCAGCCCTGCAATGAACATCAGGTAAACAAGGCCTATCTCGCCAAGAAGCACAATGGTCTCATCCCTGTCCAGTATATGCAGCGCATTGGGCCCGATCAGTGCACCGGCAAGGATTATACCGATCATCCCCGGTAACCTGAATGATTTGAATAGAAGAGGTGCTATAAGGAAAACAAGCATCGACAACGAAAAGATCAGCACGGGTTCATGTAGGGGGATCGATGGGAACATGTCCATTCTCCAAATCATCAACGCATAATTGAATGCAAAAAGCCCTATAGTAGTGATTACACCACCTTGCCTACGTATAGCTGGGCTTCATAATATAAATTAGTTCTGATGCTGCCAGTGTCTATTCATCTGACTTCCTGCTATTGCCGCAAAAGCCCGGGTATCTGCGACCCAACTTTGAAATTCAGGCACAAAGATATTCCTGGCCCTCTTCAACATTGTGTGGGCAATTGACCACTGGCCGAAATCTGATTTTTTTACATAAGTTCCGGTCTTGCATGCAAGCAATATGCTGAGATGAGAAAATACTATCAGGTTTATATTTCATGTAAACATAACAGGGATCAGGGAGATTGGTTTACCCACTCAATGTTGAAGTGATCATGAAAAGTTAATTTTTGTTTGTGTACAAAACGTTTTTGAAATAACAATCAGATTAAACATTGATAAAAATGACCAGTGATATGGACCTTACATTGTTCACCGACATTGAGATAATCTTCGGTTTATCTATATTGATCCTGCTGTTGTTCCACAGGATTCGCCTGTCACCTGTCCTTGGTTTTCTTATGACGGGAATTGTAGCAGGCCCTCATATGCTTGGTATTATCAATGAGGTAGAACAGGTCGAGATACTGGCAGAGATAGGAATAATCCTGCTGCTGTTCACTATCGGTGTTGAGATGTCCATCAAGGAACTATGGGATATCAAAAGATGCGTGCTCTTGGGCGGGGGCCTGCAGGTGCTGATCACCATTGTACTGGTGTATTACATCTCGCTTTACATGGGTTACAGTTCCAGTACCGCTATTTTCCTGGGATTCCTTGTATCCCTCAGCAGTACTGCCATCGTGCTCAAACTGCTCCAGGAAAAGGGAGAAACGTATACTCCCCACGGTAAGATATCCCTTGGTATACTGATCTTCCAGGACATAGTAATTGTTCCGATGATACTGCTGACGCCCATCATGGCTGGCGTGCCATCGGAATCTGGTGACAGTGCTGCCACCTTTCTGCTTAAAGGTATTGGCATCATGCTGTTTGTGATCGCCAGTGCAAGGTGGATAATGCCTGCATTGCTCTTCAGGATCGCCAGGACCAGGAATCGGGAACTTTTCCTTCTGACCATCATTTTCACGGTATTCGGAACTGCCTGGCTCACTTCCATGGCGGGACTGTCACTGGCCCTGGGAGCATTCCTGGCAGGTCTGATCATATCGGAATCGGAATACAGCCATCAGGCGATCGGTAATATGATGCCTTTCAAGGATGTTTTCATAAGCTTCTTCTTCGTATCCATAGGAATGCTGCTGGATGTCGGTTTCTTCCTGGACAACATCGCTGTCCTGCTTGCACTGGCAGTTGTTGTGATCCTGGTGAAATCCTCAGCATCCGGATTAGTCACATTCATACTGGGATATCCGCTCAGAACGGCTATCATAACCGGACTCACACTTTCCCAGGTGGGAGAATTCTCTTTCATCCTTTCAAGTTCCGGACGTGAGTACGGATTGCTGGATGACAGCCTGTACCAGACCTTCCTCGCGGTCTCTATAGTTACCATGGCAGCTACTCCCTTTGTTATGACATCTTCCCATGATTTTTCAAGAAGTGTACTTGAAAGGACGAAGCATCCCCTACTTATAAATGGCCTCTACTCAAAAAATATGGAACCGATAGATGAGGGAGAAGAGTTGAACGACCATCTTATCATCATAGGCTATGGCTTCAACGGAAAAACTGTTTCCAACGCTGCAAAGACTGCTGACATTCCCTATGTGATCATTGAGACCAATCCTGAAACTGTGCGCCACGAAAGAGAGCGTGGGGAGAGGATATACTATGGGGATGCAACACATGAAGTGGTCCTTGCTTCCGCCAATATAATGTCTGCCAGGATACTGGTGGTCGGAATATCTGATTTCATCGCCACCAGGACAATTATAGATGTTGCAAAAAGGATGAACCCCGAGATATATATCATTGCGAGGACCCGCTATATGAATGAGATCGCAACTCTTCGCAAGCTGGGTGCCGATGAGGTCATCCCCGAGGAATATGAGACATCTGTAGAGATATTCAGCCGTCTTCTTAAAAAGTACCTGGTGCCTGAAGAGGACATCTACGCATTCACAAGGGAGATACGGGCTAACGGTTATTCGATGTTGAGACAGCATTCGATGAATAGCAGGAATGATGTTTTAAATCTCAAAGAGAGCCTGCCTGGCGTAGATGTGATCTCTTTCAGGATCAAGGACGATTGTATCCTCCACGGGCAGACGCTAAAAAATGTGGACCTGCGGAATATACACGGTGCAACGGTACTGGCCATCCGCAGGGATGACACGATTATTGAGAACCCGGCAGGCGACACACAGCTTCTGTCAGGAGATATACTGATTGTACTGGGGAAACCAGAAAAACTCAGCCAGCTGAAAAAATTCATGGGAGGAGATAATGCCGAATCTTCCGTAGATTGCACTTTATGACCGGCCGTTAAAACAATATCTTTAACCTGGTATAAATCTTCGTTTGGATTGCATGTATTGCCTCGACAGGTTCATCAAGTTACATTTAGTGTTCAAACACACATGCTCTTCTTTGAATCTCAGACATAAACAATGAAAGTGCTCTCTGTAAAAACCGTTTTCTTTTTTTAACTATTTGATATTGTTTTGAGAAGTACAGGTTGGTGTCATTTCGGTTCTTTGAAGCCGTGTTCAAACTAAGCAGTGAATTGCCATCGCAGGCCCAAATTGCCAGATTCAGGCCATATATATTTCAGGAGGA
>JAFGCK010000003.1 GCA_016932675.1 Methanosarcinaceae archaeon
AATATGTTTACCGCTTTATGAACGGAAAGGCCGACGGGCACGGCAGTATGAAAGATCTGCTGGGCGGCAAAGGTGCCAACCTTGCAGAGATGGCCAACCTGGGAATTCCGGTTCCTCCCGGCTTTACTATCACAACTGAGGTCTGTGTGCTCTATCTTAAAAATGGAGCATATCCTGAAGGTGTGACCGATCAGATCAATAATGCGATCGAGATGCTTGAAAGAGTGAACAGTAAGAAATTCGGGGACAACGAGAATCCATTACTGCTCTCAGTAAGGTCAGGTGCACGTGTCTCCATGCCAGGTATGATGGATACTGTCCTGAACCTGGGCCTCAATGACAGTACAGTGGAAGGGCTTGCAAGAAGAACAGGTAATGAAAGGTTCGCATACGACAGTTATCGCAGGTTCCTCTCAATGTTCGGGGATGTGGTACTGGGAATAAAGCACGAGGAATTCGAAGCGGTGCTTGAGGCAAAAAAAAGGCAGCTATCTGTTGATCAGGACACAGAACTGGATGCCGGTACCCTCAGGGAACTGGTGGAAGATTTCAAAGATATAATCCGCAGGAACACCGGCAAGGATTTTGCACAGGACCCGCGCGAGCAACTCCAGATGGCAATAGATGCGGTTTTCAATTCATGGAACAACCAGCGGGCCATCACATACAGGAAGCTCAACAACATCCCTATGGACTGGGGCACCGCGGTCAATGTACAGTCGATGGTTTACGGTAACATGGGTGATACTTCCGGTACAGGCGTTGCTTTCACAAGAGATCCGGCAACCGGTAAGAAGGAATTCTTCGGTGAATATCTCATCAATGCCCAGGGCGAGGACGTGGTGGCCGGTATCAGGACCCCGCAGCCCATAGCAACCCTGAAGCAGACAATGCCTGACGCCTATGCACAGCTTGAAGAAATCTATCAGAAACTTGAGTATCACTTCAAGGACATGCAGGACATTGAGTTCACCATTGAGGAAGGCAAGCTGTACATGCTCCAGACCAGAACCGGCAAAAGGACTGCATCAGCTGCCCTGAATATCGCTGTGGACATGGTCAACGAAGGTCTGATCGACAGGGAGACGGCTTTGACAAGGATCCAGCCGGAACAGATCGACCAGTTGCTGCATCCCATGATCGATCCTGATTCCGAATATGAGGTAATTGCCACTGGCCTGCCTGCGTCACCCGGTGCTGCAGTAGGCAAGGTTGTATTCACCGCCGAGCATGCTGAAGCGATGGCGGCATCAAATGAAAAGGTAATTCTGGTAAGGACCGAGACCTCACCCGAGGATATCGGCGGAATGGATGCTGCCCAGGGTATACTCACGGTTCGCGGTGGCATGACCTCACATGCAGCGGTAGTTGCCAGAGGTATGGGAAAGCCATGTGTTGCAGGCTGTGGTGCTATCAGTATCGATATGCATGCAAAGGTTTTCAGTGTTGGTGATATTCATATAAGGGAAGGAGACTACATTTCGATCGATGGCGCAAGGGGAAGTGTCATTCCCGGAAAGGTCAATCTTATCACGCCAGGTGTCACCGGAGAACTGGAAACACTGCTCAAATGGGCTGATGAGGTCCGTAAAATGGGAGTAAGGACAAATGCCGACACTCCGCATGATGCACTTGTTGCCAAGGAGTTCGGTGCGGAAGGTATTGGTCTGTGCAGGACCGAGCACATGTTCTTTGGTGAGGACAGGATTCCTGTTGTAAGGGAAATGATCATGGCAGAGGATGAGAATGTCCGAAGGAAATGCCTTAATAAGCTCCTCCCCATGCAGAAGGAGGATTTTATTGGTATTTTCCGGGCAATGGAAGGTTATCCGGTAACCATCCGCCTGCTTGATCCCCCATTACATGAGTTCCTTCCAAAACACGAAGAGCTTGCGGATAAACTAAGGACACTCGAGGCGGACCCATCCAGTGATCACAGCGATTTGATCGGGAAACTCAGGAAAGAAATGGAACGTGTCGAATCCCTGACAGAGATAAACCCCATGCTGGGACACAGGGGTTGCCGTCTTGGCATCACTTACCCTGAGATATATGAGATGCAGGTCCAGGCGATCGTAGAGGCTGCATGTGAGCTCAAACTTGAGGGTATTGATATCGTCCCTGAGATCATGATACCTCTGATATGCCATGTCAATGAGTTCAGATCGGTCAAAAAGCATGTGGTGAATGTTGTCGAGGCAGTGTTGAATGAGAAGGGTGTCAGGATGGATTACCTTGTGGGTACCATGATCGAGCTTCCAAGGGCCTCATTGACAGCTGACCAGATCGCTCAGGAAGCAGAATTCTTTTCTTTTGGTACCAATGACCTTACACAGACAACCTTTGGTTTCAGCAGGGACGATGCTGGCAAGTTCCTTCCTTTCTATATTTCAGATGGTATCCTCGAGAACGACCCCTTTGCAGTCCTTGACCAGGAAGGTGTTGGTGAACTGGTAAAGACCGGCATAGAAAAGGGACGCTCCACAAGACCCGATATCAAGATAGGTATATGTGGGGAACATGGAGGAGAGCCAGGTTCCGTGAAGTTCGGTTACAGGATCGGACTGGATTATGTGAGCTGCTCACCGTACCGTGTACCAATAGCAAGGCTGGCAGCAGCACAGGCTGTTATCGAGGGCAGGGAATAGATTGGTTGATACGGCCTATTCGTATAATTTCTTTTTGATCGGCCGTTTCACAGTGCCTTTGTTTCACAGTGCCTTTTTATTTTTCAAAGGGTCTTAAACCATCGGTCCTGACTATGAAAACCTGAATGCCTTATTCAGGATCATGTCCGATGGTGAAGAAAATAAGATGAACTTGCTTCTATCTGCATAGCAAGTTCAGTATGACCTCTGGATCATATAGTCTGCAATAGCCATGAGAATCTCCTTTGATTCAGAATCTTCAAGGACATCAAGCATTTCCTTGCTTCGGGCGATATATGAGACTGCCAGGTTTCTGGCATACTCGATGGATCCGGAATCTTCGAGCATGTGGACCGCATTGCTGATCTCTTCGTTGCTGGCATCCCCTCTGCCAAAAATATCGAGCTGGACCCCGCTGTTCAGAGCATGGATCGCGATAAGCGTCTTTTTACCTTCCATGAGGTCGCTTCCCCTTACCTTCCCGAGGATCTCTTCAGGAGTGATCATATCGATAACATCATCGTATATCTGAAAAGCAATACCTATCAGCCTTCCAAATTCATAAAGAGCATCAGCAACTTCATCGGATGCTCCACCGAGGATGGCACCGATCTGACATGAAGCAGCATAGAGGACACCGGTCTTCTTTTCTATCATCTCGATGTATTCCTCTTCGGTAACATCCATGCGATCCTCAAATTCGACATCCAACCATTGTCCCTCACAGATATCCCTGCAGGTCTTGGACAGTATGTCGATACATCTCAGGATATTTTCCGGTTTCCCTTCGGCACGCGTGAGGATCTCAAAAGCCCTTGAGTAAAGTGTATCTCCTGCAAGTATGGCTCCTGCTTCCCCCCATTTCACATGTACTGCCGGCATTCCGCGGCGTATGTCATCCTTATCCATTATGTCGTCATGTACAAGTGTGAAATTATGTACAAGTTCCACAGCCACAGCAGCAGGGATCACTTTGCCAGGTTCAGAGCCTACCGATTCAGCAGTGAGCATCACAATGGCAGGCCGAAGTCTTTTTCCACCGGCATCCGGAAGATAACGGGCTGCCTTGTAAAGTTCTATGGGTCTGGTGACAGGGAGATACTCTTCGATAGCTTTGTCAACATGCACAGACCTTTTTTTTATCTCTCCAATCAGATCCATACTCATTCTCGCAGTTTCTCTGGTCTTTAATTACAATCATTCATCTTCTATATACAGTTCTTCACCATTGCGTAGCAGATGTAATGTGTCGCCAAGGGAGTAACCGGCATCTTCTGCCATCTGGATATACTCACTATGCATCTGTATCGTTCCGTGAGCAGGGATCACATGTTCTGGTCTGAGCATCCTCAGCAATTCCCAGTGGTCCTCCCTGTACGCATGTCCGGAAACATGGACATCATCGTAGATCCTTGCCCCTTTCATCTTAAGCTTTGTCTCAAGTGAATAGCGGTTTGCCTGTGTCATGGGGTTTGGTATCACGTTTGCTGAGAAGATCACCCTGTCACCTGTCTCTACCTTGAAAGGTGTTTCCCCGTTTGCGATCCTGCTAAGCACCGCACCTGGCTCACCCTGATGGCCGGTGACTACCGGAAGGTACTTGTCCTTGCCTTTTTCCATGATCTTTTTCAGTGCGTTGTCTATCTCCCTGCGATTCCCGTAGATCTCTACTGTCTCTGGAAGGTCTATATATCCTAGCTGGTGAGCGGTTCCTACATAGCGTTCCATGGACCTTCCCATAAGTACTGGTATCCTGCCCATCTCGCCAGCAAACTGTACTATGGAATTCATACGGGCTATATGGGAGGCAAATGTCGTGACGATCATACCCACGTCTGCTTCCTCTGTGCCAAGAAGGACATCCCTGAGCATCATGTGTGCGATCATCTCGGAAGGTGCCTTTCCATTCCTGCCCGCATTAGTACTTTCGGTTATGAGTGCAATGACCCCTTCCTTCCCCAGCTGCTTAAGTCTCTCAAAATCAGGAAGCTCGCCTATAGTAGGTGTCCTGTCCAGTTTGAAGTCACAGGCATATACAATACTCCCGCTTGGTGTGTGTATTACTACAAATACGGTATCTATGATACTGTGTTGCGTATTAACGAACTCGACCGAAATATCATCGGTGATCTCTATTGTGTCACCTGCCTTTAATGCAACGATATTGTTCTTAACACCGAACTTCCTCTCAGATTCTATAAGGTGCTTTATCAGTGCAGTGGTGTAAGGTGTTGCGATTATTGGCGCAGTGTAGCGATGTGCGAGTTTTGATATCGCACCTATGTGGTCAAGATGACCGTGTGTGCAGACTATAGCCCGCACATTCCCTTTGACCTCATTCATTATAGTATCATCCGGAATAGCTCCCATCTCTATAAGTTCAAGGGAGTGCATGCGGTCTATGTCCACATCCTCATGTATCTGGACCCTGTCCAGGCGAATACCCATATCAACGATTATTATGTCTTCATTTATTCTGATAGCAGTCATATTGCGGCCCATTTCATTATA
>JAFGCK010000004.1 GCA_016932675.1 Methanosarcinaceae archaeon
ACCACTTCTGTTTTAAATAGACCTTACATGGAATAAACTGTTCACATGAATTTAATATTTTGCCATATCCTTTGCCATACCTGCGAGTTTCTGCCCTATAGCCCTGCACCTATCAAGGTCATCCTCAAAAGGCCTGAACTTGACCTGCAGGCTTTCCCCTGCAAGTTCGAATTTCGCAGACGCGATTTCCTTTTCCATGCCCTTGACAGCTCCTCCTCCCCAGCCATATGAGCCGAAAAGGAAGTATTTCTTACCCCTGGGACGCAGTCCTGTCATATAGTTAAGGAAACCTGACACCGTATAGAACATCTTATTGTTCATTGTAGGTGACCCGATGGCAATGACAGGAGCTTCCATGACCTCTTTCAGGGTCATGCTCCAGTCATTCTTCCTCAGGTGCCGCAGCCTGACCTCAACACCTGCGGACCTTGCACCTTCGACCATCTCCATGGCCATTTTCTCAGTGCTGCCCCACATGGTGTCGTAAATGACCAGGACCTTGGCAAATGTCTCCCCTTTTGCCCACCGGCCATAGGCTTCGATAACCCTTGCGGGGTCCTTTCTCCATATAACCCCATGGCCAGGCGCGATCATGTCTATGCCTATGCCCAGCCCATTGACCCTGTCTATGTACTTAAGTACCTGGGAACTGAACGGAAGCAGTATGTTGGCATAATAGATGGCTGCGTCTTCAAGTACGTCCTCAACCTCATCGTCAAAGCGTTTGGAAGTGGCAATGTGCTGGCCAAAGCCGTCGTTGGAGAACAGTATCCTGTCTTCCTTCATATATGTCTGCATACTGTCAGGCCAGTGGAGCATGGTCGCCTCGATGAACATCAGTGTCTTCTTTCCAAGAGAGAGTTCATCCCCGGTGCCAACGACCTGCAGGTCCCAGTCCTCAAAACCATCTTCTTTATAATACTCGTAAAGGCCGGTCTTTCCTTTGGATGACGCAAACAACTTTGCCTTCGGTGCAATCTCCATGATAGCTGGTATGGAACTGGAGTGGTCCATCTCAACATGGTTGGATATCACATAGTCGATCCGGGAGGGGTCCACTATCCTGCTAATGCGCTTTATCATCTCTCCTGCAAAGGGAGCTTTCACAGTGTCTATAAGTGCGATCTTCTCATCAACTATGAGGTAAGCATTGTAGCTCCCGCCCTTTGGGGTCTCATAGCCATGGAAGTCCCTCAGGTTCCAGTCAACTACGCCTACCCAGTAAACGCCTTCGGCTACTTTCAATGGTTCATATTCATCCATAAAAGATCCTCCTGCCTATGTCTGCATCCTGAACTGGGTAGCATATTCGAGAAGTTCCTCTATTATCCTGTAATGACTCCTCTCGACATCTTCCATGTCCTTGAAGAACTTTTTCTGTTCTTCATCGGTGGCCCTTTTTGCAAGCTCTTCATAGAAGAACTCGCTCTTATGTTCAAATCTGAGAGCTCCGAGCAGTATCCCGATCTCTTCAAGTAATTTGTCAGAAAATTCCTCTTTAAAGGAAGCCTTGAAATCAGGGTATGTAAATTCAACAACCGGGACCTTACTGGATTCCCGGAGATGCCTGAGATAATCTGCGTGTTTCTTCTCCTCATCAGCCAGGAACATGTAAATATCAGTGCCTGTAGCATGCTCCATGGCAGATGCCTTTTCCAGGTAGTACTCCCTCCCCTCTTCTTCCAGTTCGATAGCCATTGCAATCGCGTCATCCATCGATTCCAGCCTGTCTAGTTCATCTGCGATTTCGTGTAGAACATCTTTCATACGAATATCCCCTGACATGTGAATGTCATTATTCAAGTCGGCATGATGTTGGTGTTTGTCTGCCATACCAAAGAACAAAGCCCACTAATGAGCTTATCTGATTAAGGCTTAATATAACTTACGAAGGTATGTCCTGTGAACATAGCTCCCGATATCAGACCTCTTCAGAAAAAAGGCGGCACCACTCATTATTTAGAAAACTTTTTATTTAGAATTGTACATTAGAGAGTTTATATTTAATTTATTCCCGGAATTTTAAAAACTATTGTTTTGGCAGAGGTAATTGAATGGACAAGATCAGGATAGCAATTGCGGGAATCGGCAATTGTGCAAGTTCTCTTATTCAGGGTATTGAGTATTACAGATCCAAAAATGAAAGTGATGCAATTGGATTGATGCACTGGGATATCGGCGGTTACAAGCCCTTTGATATAGAAGTAGTCTCAGCCTTTGATATTGACAAGAGAAAGGTTGGAAAAGATGTATCTGAAGCCATTTTTGAACTGCCTAACTGCACTGCTGTTTTCTGTCCGGATGTTCCAGTGAGCGGCACAAAGGTAAAAATGGGTCGTGTACTGGACGGGTATTCTGAGCACATGGCCGGCTATGATGAAAAAAGGACCTTTTTACTATCTGACGAAACGGAACCCGATAAAGAGGATGTCGTCAGGGAATTGCGCGGATCCGGTGCGCAGATCCTGCTGAACTACCTGCCTGTAGGCTCTGAAGAAGCAACCCGTTTCTACATGGATTGTGCACTCGAGGCAGGTGTGGCCTGCATAAACAACATGCCCGTGTTTATCGCAAGCGACCCTCAGTGGGCCAGAAGGTTCAAGGAGAAAGGCATACCAGTAATAGGTGACGATATCAAGGCCCAGCTTGGTGCCACCATCACCCACAGGACATTAGCAGACCTCTTCAGAAAGCGCGGGGTGAAAATTGAGAGGACATACCAGCTTAACACCGGCGGCAACACTGATTTTTTGAACATGCTCAACAGGAGCAGGCTTGCTTCCAAGAAGGAATCAAAGACAGAGGCCGTGCAGTCGGTGGTCGCCCAGAGGATAGAAGATGACAACATCCACGTCGGACCAAGCGATTACGTTCCATGGCAGAACGACAACAAAGTATGTTTCCTGAGGATGGAAGGTAAGCTCTTTGGTGATGTTCCTATGAACATTGAATTGCGACTTTCGGTGGAGGATTCACCCAATTCTGCAGGCGTTGTCATTGATGCCATCAGATGCTGTAAACTTGCCCTTGACCGTGGAACCGGCGGTATACTTTACTCCCCGTCTTCTTATTTCATGAAGCATCCGCCAGAGCAGTTCACCGACGATCAGGCCTATCAGATGACGCTTGATTTCATATCCGGTAAGCGGCAAAACTGAAGGCATGTCCTATGAGCCGAACCGGGGTGAGGCACCGGATATACGGTGTTGACTTCAGTGGTTCAGAGACAGCATGCAAAAAGATATGGATCAGTGAGGCCGTTTCAGAGGATAAGTCCCTCCGTGTCCTGAGTTCCTGCCCGCTAAAAGACATCGTGCCGGGTAAGAATAGGGATAGGGATACATGCCTTGCAGCATTGAGGTCTCTTATCAGCGGCAATGCAGACGCTGTCTTCGGAATGGATTTTCCCTTCAGCCTGCCCCAGGAACTGCTTTTCACCGGCGACTGGACATCCTTTGTAGCAGGGTTTGCCCGCAGATACCCTTCCCCCGAGATTTTCCGCAGCGAAATGAGGAGGAACTCTCCCCTGCAGAAGGAACTGAAACGCCGTACAGATACTGAGGTCAGGGCACCTTTTTGTGTTTACAACCTCAGGCTTTACCGGCAGACATACTATGGCATACGTGATGTGCTCCTGCCCCTTCTCATGGAGGATAGTGCCAGAATGATACCCATGCAGGAACCTGTGGAAGGCAAGCCCTGGCTCATGGAGATATGTCCCGCATCAACATTGAAAAGCGAAGGACTCTACATTCCTTATAAAGGGAGGTCCGCCCGTGAAAAAGAATCAAGGGAATACATCCTGAAAATGATGGAAGAACGTGGGGTCATTGTGACTTCCACAATAAGGGACCTGCTCATCAGCAATCCGGGCGGAGATGCACTTGACAGCATGCTGGCAGCTTTTGCTGCAGCAAGGGCAGTTCCCGGCCTGGAAGAAAAAATGGGATCATTGCCTCCTGCCTATTATCTGGAAGGTTACACCTTCTTCTGAGGCATCCCCGGATGATCTGGTGCACCCGGCTATTTCTTTTTGATCCCTACTATGTCGTATATGTCATGTGGACTTTGCAGGATAGTGATGTTTTCCATCTGCGCAAGTTTCTCGGTATTCGATACGTCAACTTCCCTCATTTTGAGTTCCATTTCCCTCCCTTCCGGAGAGACCGTTTTCACGGAACCTCTTTCCCTGTCCACCGCCAGTATGTATATCGGAGTACTGCCCTTTGCGGTCTGCGCAACCGCATTGGTCACCAGGGTATCTGCAATACCGTATAGTATCTTCGCAACCGAATTTGCAGTAGCAGGAGCTATGATCAGTGCGTCATAGTATCCCACCTGGAGGGGACCCGCTATGAACGGGGAATTCGGCCCCCCTTCGGTCTTGAAGTTAGGGAAGTCCCTCTGTATATCATCCCACATGTGATACCATTTCATGACAACCTCCCCTTCCCTGGAAAGGAAGACCATCATTTCGATATCGGTCCTCTTCTTGATATCCACCATTACGTCATATGTTTCCTTTATCAGGTCTCCGGAACCTGTTATGCCCCATGCTATCCTTTTCATTCAAATCCTCCTGTCATGTTATATTATCAATGATATACATCAAAACAAGGTCTAATATCCTGTAAGCGATTCCTTCTTTATTTTCTTATCATCCACACCAATCGAATGGAGCATCTCTAACATGGACCCCAGCATTGCGGGAGGGCCGCAGATAAAGAATTCCCTGTCCCTGTAATCGGGAACCTTGTTTTCTATGATAGCCGCATTTATCCTCCCCCGGGTGCCTTTCCAGGCATCAGACGCCCTTGTAAGGGTCTGGAAAACATGCAGGCCATGGTTCTGGCAGATCATTTCATCCAGTTCTGCCTGGAACACCATATCTTCCTCGCTGCGGTCACTGCATATCAGTATCACATCGGTGTCAAGTCCCATGTCAGTACAGTACTTGCAGATGCTTCTCATGGGAGTGATGCCTATGCCCCCGCTCAGGAGAGCTATCCTTTCGTGCTCCCCTTCAAAGCTCATCTTACCGTAAGGTCCGCTGATCATCATCACATCACCCACTTCCAGGGAGTCAAGAGCATTGGAGAAAACGTGACCTGTCAGTTTTTTTGTGAATTCTATATGACCTTCTTCAGTGGGACTGCTTGAGAGGCTGAACGGCTTGCTTACATCCTCTCCTTGAACAGCAATGGTCACCACTATATACTGCCCTGCCTTAAAATCAAAACCTTCGGGCCTTTTGAACCTGAAACTCTTCACGTTCCTGCTCCGCGGCAATATTTCAGTTACCGCTGCCTCGAATTTCAGGGAGCTCACCTCTCCTGTACCCTTTTCATCAATTGTGTGGTTTCCATTAATTTTTTCATGGTCCTGTGAAGGCTCCTTATACCCTCGGAATCTTCTGCTGCCCCTTCTGCCCCCCTGTCCTGGGACCAGAAAGTGCCGCCAAAGTTGGAGCCAAACGATCCTCCACCCACAGGTATCATCTCATTGATAACATAAAAAGCATGGATGTCCTGGATAGCGGGTTCCTGGCCTCCGATCCTGTCCCCGCCAACAGCCGCCGCCGCTCCAACCTTATTCATGAATGCCTTCGGATCCCGCGCAACAACCGCACGGCACCTGTCAAGTATTGTCTTTGTCTGGGCACTGAGCGTGCCCTGATATACCGGAGTGCCAATGATCCAGGCATCTGCCCATAGCATTTTGTCATAAAGCTCAACAATGTCGTCCTTGTGCACACATCCCTTTTTGGTGCGCACACAGTAATCGCAGTGGATGCAGAACTTAATGTTCTTCCCACTGGCAGAGAAGTATTCGGTTTCGGCCCCGAACCTGTCCCTTGCATACTGCAGGGCTTCAT
>JAFGCK010000043.1 GCA_016932675.1 Methanosarcinaceae archaeon
CTAGTATAAATCAATGACTGTGATCCTTTACTTAATACAAACATGAATATTCAGGACCTGTATCCAGGACATATACATAAATATTCAAAACGCATTTTTTAAATTAGGAGGAATGGCGGATGAAAGAGAATAAGCGGGGGTTTTTGCTCCTTATCACTGTATTGTCCTTGTCCTTCGTCCTGATATCGGGATGCACTGACACTGAGAATGAGATGGACAGTGGTGAGATACCAGGTGCCGACGAACAGTGGAAAGAGAGCGAACAGCCGGATACCGACGGTGAGAATGATATTACAGGCGAAGAGGAGGTCACGGGTGACAATGGCGACGGTGTTGAACCCATAACTGTCATGTTCTTTGAAAATGATAGTGGAAGTACTGCGAATGCTATTCAGGGAGATACACTCATAGTCGTTCTCGAAGAGAATCCCAGCACAGGCTATTCATGGAACCTTTCTGCAAGTCCCGGGCTTTTACTGGCCGATGATCTCTATGAAGCGGGCACGGATGACGAAATGACAGGAGCCGGTGGGACCCATAAATGGATATTCGAGGTCACAGGAGATGAAGAACAGACGATAGCGGCTGTCTATCAGCGCCCCTGGGAGAACGTCACAGGAAATGAAAGGGTGTTCTACCTGACCATAAACGTGATACCAGAGGATAAACTGATCAAAGCGAACGGATCTGTGAACTATATAGAGCTTGAAGGCGGTTTCTATGGGATAACAGACAAAAACGGTACACATTATGATCCTGTGAACCTTGATGAAGAATTAAAGAAAGAAGGTCTTAAGATCTGCTTCACAGCATATCCGCTGGATAATATGGTGAGCATACACATGTGGGGCAGGACCATAGAGATAAGGTCAGCTGAAATAACAGGACGATAAAAGGATTTGAGCCATAGCCATGTATTCAAAGGGGAGAGGACAGATGGATACAAAGGAAAGAAAAAAAGAAAAACAAAAAAAGGACATTGAACTTCCTTCCGTGGAAGATCAAATAAAGGACTGGTGCGAGGCATCTGTTCAAACAGATGATACTAAGAGTGCAGATGATCTGGTGATCGATGCCTGGTGTGGAGATCCATCTATCAATGACAGGAATAATGGAAAAAGAAAGAAGGAAAACAGGTGATCGTTCATTCTTTTTGAAATACGGGAAGCAATGAGCAGAAAAAGATAGTGTTATCTTTAAAACTGAACTGAAGCGGGAATACCTTCACACCTGCGTCGACGGCCTTTTCGAACGTCTTAGCGAAACCAGGGTCCATTTCACTATCTGCTGCAAACTGTTCCGCATCCTGCCGGAATATCAGGACCATCAATGCCGCTTTGTGTCCTTCATCCCTGACCTTTATCAGTTCTTCAAGATGCCTTCTTCCGCGTATGGTAGGTGCATCCGGGAATAATGCAATGCCATTCCGGGCAAACGTGCATCCCTTTACTTCCACCCAGATACGTCCTTCATTTTCAATAAGGAGAAAATCAAGTCTGCTACCCCCATACTTCTGTTCCGGCAGAATTGCGTCAACACCATTGAAAAAAGGAACTATCCCGCTCCTGACAATCCATTCCGAAATGCTGCGGTGCCAGGCAGAGTTAACAAGCACCCATTCACCCCTTACATTGCCGGCTATGAGGTCCCATCCGGTCTTTCTCTTCCCGCCCTTTGCTTTTCTGAGAAGGACACGTTTTCCAGGATAGAGTATGTCCTTAAGTCTTCCGGGGTCATGCACATGCACCATTTCAGCCTCCTGGATCTGCGGCTTTGTGATATTTACAATACAGAGAAACCTGTTCGGCCTTTCGACCACAATTCCTTCGGCATCCGTATCGATCCTTATGACCTCTGGTCCTCTGTACACCCCAGGCACCTTCCTGTATCCGGGCAAAACATCCGGACATTGTTGTACCATCCACTTAAATGTTTATATAACCATCAGCTATACCTGTATCCGGGAAATGGTGAGGGATACATTCCCTTCAACGGAAAGGTAATCTGCATTTCATCAGGAAGACAAAAACATTGTAATGCATGCCCGGGACCCGGCTGGCAAACCTGCTCACCCTCATATCCATATCCCGGTCCAACAATGATAAATAACCGGATTCCCAACTTCATAATTGATATATTCATAATCCCATAAGCAATATACAGGTGATATGCATGGATTGTCTGTTCTGTAAGATCGTTTCCGGGGAGATCCCCTCATATAAAGTATACGAAGACGATTTCGTATATGCCTTTCTGGATATCTATCCCTGCTCCGAAGGCCATACTATCGTTCTTCCGAAAAAACACATCCCGAGCTTCACAGATATGGAGGAATCGGATGCATCAAAACTTTTCGGATCGGTGAACCGTGTTGCAAAGACCGTGGAAATGATACTGGATGTCCCCGGTCTGAACATAGGTATCAATAATGGTGAAATTGCAGGCCAGAGTGTGCCTCACGTCCATGTCCATATCATTCCCCGGCGGGAAGATGATAATGGAGGTTCTATGCACACTATCGTTGAAACCCATCCGGATAAAAAGAACATAGCTGAACTTGCTGAAAAAATAAAGAATGCATTCTGAATCAAAAAGGAGGTAAAGATGACGGACAATGAAGACAGGGTACTAGAAGCACTCAAAAGCGCAGGAAAGCCACTAAGACCAGGCGATATTGCAAAGGTGACAGGTATAGAAAGCAAAGAGGTCAGCAGGATAATAAAATACCTGAAAGACACAGGCACTGTCTGCTCTCCTAAAAGATGCTACTATTCACCTGCCGACTGAGCAGGCCATCAACTATCATTTTCTATTGTTGAAAGACTGCTTCCTGTCATTACTGTTTACCGATCGCCGTAATATCAACAGTCCTGGTCCTGGGGCCGTCAAGCTCTACGAAAAAGACACTCTGCCATGTACCCAGCAAGGGTCTGTTATCACTTACTTTCAAGGTCACACTGCTGCCAAGCAGGACAGCCCGCAGGTGTGCGTGGGCATTGTCGTCTATCCTGTCATGCAGGTACCCGGCATTCTCAGGAACAAGCCTTTCAAGAAGAGAAAGTATATCCTCCCGAAGCCCGTTCTCGTTCTCATTCACTATGACAGCCGTCGTCGTGTGCCTGGTACTGACGACACAGATGCCCTGCTGCACGTTACTTTCCTTTACATGTACGCGGACATGATCGGTGATATCTATCAGTTCTACCCGCTTTTTGGTTTCGATCCTCATTGATGCTCACAGGATATAGGAGGGATTGCAATAAAAAACGAACTCTCAAAAAGCAGCTGTATCCTTATTCAGCATCATATCTCATCCAGGCCCTGAAAGTCAAGTGTTGCAAAATAATCTTCCACTGTCTCAGCTCTTCTTATCTGCCTGAAACTCCCGTCTTCATTCAGCAGAATCTCAGCCGACCGCAGTTTGCCATTATAGTTAAATCCCATTGCATGGCCATGTGCCCCGGTGTCATGGATAACCAGGATGTCCCCTCTGCTTATCTCTGGCAACAGCCTGTCGATTGCGAACTTATCATTGTTCTCACAAAGAGAACCTGTCACATCATAGAGATGGGTGGGCTCTTCATTCTCTTTGCCGGGCACCGTTATATGATGATATGCTCCGTACATGCCCGGACGCATAAGGTTGGCCATACTGGCATCCGTGCCCACATAATCCTTGTAGATGTGCTTGAGGTGCCTTACAGTTGTTACAAGGTAACCATAAGGACCTGTTATCACCCTGCCGCATTCAAGATAAACATTGAGCGGATGCAGGCCATTGGATGTGATATTCGCTTCATATGCATCCCTGACCCCTTCTGCTATCTTTTCATAGGGAACGGCTTCCTGCTCCGGCCTGTATGGGATCCCGATGCCACCTCCAAGGTTCACGAAATCGAAGCGTATGTCCAGCTCTCTGGAAAGGTCAGCGACCAGTTCGAACAGTATCCTCGAGGTCTCAACGAAGTATCCGGGATCAAGCTCATTGGATGCAACCATCGTGTGAAGCCCGAACCTTTTAACGCCCTTGTCCTTCATCACCCTGTAACCTTCAAAGAGCTGCTCTCTTGTGAAGCCATACTTTGCCTCCTCTGGATTCCCAATGATCGCATTTCCCTTTTTAAGCGAGCCAGGATTATACCTGCAGCATACCAGTTCAGGCAGACCTGCAACCTCTTCGAGGTATTCTATATGGCTGATGTCATCAAGGTTTATGATAGCTCCAAGCTCTTTCGCCTTCATGAACTCCTCAGCAGGCGTGTCATTCGAACTGAACATTATGTTCTCGCCGACAATGCCTGTCCTTTCTGCAAGTATGAGTTCTGCCAGGGAGCTGCAGTCTACACCAAAGCCTTCCTTTTTGAGGATATTCATGATGTAAGGGTTCGGTAAGGCTTTCACTGCAAAATATTCCCTGAAACCATTTACTATACGGAAGGCTTCTTTTAACTTCCTGGCATTTTCAAGGATACCTTTCTTATCGTACAGGTGGAAAGGAGTTGGGTGTTCAGCGATTATTTCCTTGATCTTTTCCTGAGTAAAGGGTAGTTCCTTTGATACCATTGGATTTTCCTCATGTTGAGACATATTAGCAATATAATCCTCTAGAGGTTATTACTCAAATAAATAATTGATTGGGATCACCGGTGCACCTCTATTTTATAGGAAGGCGCAGACTATTTATACAACTTGTTCGTATACGATAGAACATATTTGGGCTATAAGCATACTCATATAAATGAAGAAAACCCATATTTAAATGGAGATGAAACAATGGACGATAAAAGACGTCATAAAAATGACGATGAGTCCAATGAAAAAGAGATCGAGACGATTGACCAGTTGATCGATCATATCCTGGGAATTTTTGACGATGCCATGAAAAAAAGCAGCAGGTCTGTTATACATGGTTTCACCATAATCGATCAACCCGGAAAGGATCCGAAGATCTTTGGTTTTGGGGGGAGGAAACCTGTGAAACAGTACGATGAAGAGGAGTCAGAAGGTAACTTCTACATACAGAAACAAGATCCCTTGATCGAGGTCCAGCAAACTGGTGACAAAGTACATCTGATAGCTGACCTGGGAGTTGATGAGGATTGCATCGAATACTTTATCTCCGACATGCAGGTTGAGATCAATGTGATCATTGAAGGAGAGGGCCAGTCGAAGATCATCAGGTTGCCTACCAGGGTAGACCCGGCAACAGCCGGATCCACCTGCATAAATGGGGTGCTGGAGATCATCCTCGATTATCCGGAATAAAGTATCAGGATGGTTTGTATCACTGCTGGCAAAGGACCATCCACTTTTTAATCATTTTCGTAATTTGTCCGGAAAACCTGTTCTGAGTGCGAACCTTATTTTGAGAAAAGAACAGATGACATGACGGATGAATAGGATGTCCTGATAACTATTTCTGATCCCTGAAGTAAGAGTCAATATATCCAAAGAACGTTCCCAGGTCGTTATAGTTCAGAACTGCATATTCATCCAGGGGAGTTGGCATGTTGTTCACTATCACCAGCTTGCCATTGTTCCTGACCGAATAGAGGGGAAGAGAGGCGGCCGGATGGACCACCAGTGAAGAACCTATGACCACGAACAGGTCAGCAAGGGTACTTTCGGCCACGGCTTTCATTATAGCCTTCTGGTCAAGCATTTCTCCGAAAAAGGTGATATTTGGCTTTATAAGACCTCTGCACTCGTCACATACCGGCACCCGGCCTTCCCGGACGATCCTGGCAACATGGTCATAGGAAAAGACCTTTCCACAGGAAAGACATGTGTTCACCGCCGGGGAGCCATGTACCTCGATAACGTTTTTTGAACCGGCCTTCTGATGGAGAAGATCGATGTTCTGTGTAATTACTGACCTGATAAGTCCCCTTCTTTCAAGTTTTGCCAGTACATGATGAATGATATTCGGTTCTTTCGCATCAATATTATAGATAAAATCCTTTGAATGGGAATAGAAGTACTCGGGTTCGCAACGAAAGAGATCTATATCGAATATCCTGTCTGCATCAAACTTTCTGTAAATACCGTTGCTTCCCCTGAAATCCGGGATCCCTGAAAGTGTGGAAATGCCAGCACCGCTGAGAAAAACACAGTTCTTTGATGCTGTAAGGAGTTTGATGAACCTGTCCATCAGATCAAGTTGAAAGGCATGGTTTATAGATTTTTCCCGGGTAACTGCACTCTTCTTCCTATTCCCTGAGCACCATCATGGGATTGCCCACGCCAACCACAGTAATCTTTGTCTCCAGGGGAGGATGGGGCCAGTTGCTCGGGGAATGGGTCTTTCTCGAAACAGATATCCTGGTATCTTCCCTGAGGATGCCACATCTTTTCTCGTATTCCAGGACAAGCTCTTTTCCAAGACGTGTAGCAAAATCAACGGCCTGCTCGTACTTACTGAAACGTTCCCTCCCAACCGGCGAGAATACGAGGAAATCCTCATCAGGATTTTGTATTGATGCAGGTACGATCGATATCTCTATACGCTTTACACCCTTGCCTGCAAGGGCTCCCACCGCATTGCCTACCTCCGCAAATTCCGGCACGATGACTTCTGCATCAATGATCATGCGCAGCACATCGGCATAGGTTTTCACAGGTCCGCCAAGAAGCACTACTGGGATCTCCACCTTGAACTTTACAGGATAAATGCCACTCAAAAGATCTTCGATTACTTCCGGGGGATGATGGGGCAGAATGAAGGACATAAGGTCCGCAGCAATGTTCTTTGCAACCCTTTCCCTCACGGACATACAGAATTCCTGCTTACCTGTACGCATATATCTTGAAAGATCAATGGCTCCAATTTCAGCAGCTGTGCTGTCCCATTCATTGTACAGGCCCAGCACATGCAAGGCATCGGTGGGGGTAAAACCAATAGCCTGCAGTAACCTTTTGTTTATAAGGGAATCCAGGGCTTCTGAAGATGGATCCCTTTTCAAGGACTGGGCAAGCTCATTTATGGAAACGGGCTCCTCACCTGCAACTGAAAGGATCTCCTTTTCCTGTGCACTGAGTCCTGCTGCATCAGAGGCTATTGCAATAAAGAACTTGGTGGACTGGTAGTTCTCATCCTGCTGGTCCCTTGAAATTATCCTGCTATGCCTGAGCTTGTTGTTCAGGCCAGGATATATGCTTGCTGCGACACAGAGCGGGATAACCCTCCTGGGCCCTATGTTAATTCTTTCGTCCATTACCCAGACATGACTATCCCCGCCGGTTGCCGACGTTTCCATCCTCATTGCCTTTACTCTTGTTTTCCATCCGCCGACAACAGCACCAGAAGAGCTTATCTCAGGCACTCCCTTGTAAAGCATGGAAACATCGGTACTGGTACCCCCGACATCTATGACCGCACATGTCTCTATCTTCGACAGGTATGAAGCACCCAGCAGGCTGGCCGCAGGTCCCGAGAAAATGGTCTCGATCGGCTTTTCAAGGGCATCCTCTATGTTATAGACAGAGCCATCGCATTTGAGCATAAGCATCCTGGCTTCAATACCCCGGCTTTTGATATCCTTTAACACGGAATTCACGAAATGGTAGGTGATTGGTATAAGCTGTGCATTCAGTACAGCCGTAACAGCCCGCTCATAGGCACCAAG
>JAFGCK010000044.1 GCA_016932675.1 Methanosarcinaceae archaeon
AGGGCGGCTGTGCTCTACGTGTTCAGGATACTTGTACAGGAGGATATTCCGCTGAACGAGGGTTGCCTGAAGCCACTGGAGATACACATTCCGGCAGGTTGCATGCTCAACCCATCCTATCCTGCAGCGGTGGTGGCAGGGAACGTGGAAACCTCGCAGGCGATCGTGGACGCGCTCCTTGCGGCGCTGGGTGTGATGGCAGGCTCGCAGGGAACCATGAACAATTTCACCTTCGGGAACACGGAGCTCCAGTACTACGAGACGATCTGTGGAGGTTCGGGAGCAGGAGACGGTTTTGACGGAACGGATGCGGTGCACACGCATATGACGAACTCACGGATCACCGACCCCGAGGTGCTGGAGTGGCGCTTCCCGGTGCTGCTGGAGGAGTTCTCAATACGGAAGGGAAGCGGCGGAAGGGGCAAATACTCCGGTGGATGTGGCGCCACCAGGAAGATACGCTTTTTAGAACCCATGAATGCGACCATACTCTCAGGCCACAGGAAGGTGGCACCCATGGGACTTGAGGGCGGGGAGGACGGGAAGACCGGATGCAACTATATCGTTAAAAAGGATGGGAACATTATTGAACTGGGGGGAAAGGCCGGGTGTGCCCTGAATGCAGGCGATATCTTCGTCATAGAGACTCCGGGGGGTGGAGGCTTCGGGAAAGAAAATCTTAAGTAGTGACGCTAGTTAATTTATCAATGGACCACGAACAAAACCAAATACTGTAGATCATATGAACTCTGATACAAACTTAATGGAAGTCACCATCAAGGGTGTCTTCATGGTAAATATCCTGGGAAGATCTGTTCCCGCTGTGATGCTTGAGGACGAAGAAGGCTCGCTCATGCCGATACATATTGGCAACTCCGAGGCGCTTTCCATTAACTCGGTGCTGAGGAATGAGACCATGCCACGGCCCATGACACACGACCTTATCGTCACCATGCTGGAAAGGCTCGGGACAAGGGTAGAGAGCGTCTTTATCGACGAGAAGATCGACAATATCTATTATGCGAGGCTGAGGCTTAACAAGAACGGCAGCAGTGTTGAGTTCGATGCCCGTCCGAGCGATTGTATCGCCATTGCCCTGCGGCAGAATGCCCCAATACTTATCAACCGGGACATCTTCACGGACGATTCTATCAACAAGGAGAGTTTCCAGCTCTCAAAGTCCGTTGACGATTTTGAATAGACGGCCATGTGCAGCAAAAAACGCGTATTAGGACCAAGAGAAGTACTTTCATGAGGCACAGGATATTCTATAACCCCCTGAAGTTCTTTTTCACGGTAATAATGGTGATGC
The DNA here is from genome assembly GCA_016932675.1 of Methanosarcinaceae archaeon. Classification (GTDB taxonomy): domain Archaea; phylum Halobacteriota; class Methanosarcinia; order Methanosarcinales; family Methanosarcinaceae; genus Methanolobus. The sequence goes on from JAFGCK010000044.1 coordinate 1,313, forward strand.
TGATCGCATTCAGTATTTCCATCCTCTTCTTCGGCCTTGCCAGCACGGCGTTCGCGAGGATAGGATTCTCCTGGAGCGATGCCTTCATGCTGCTCTTCCTATCCCTTCTGGGAAGCAATATCAATATCCCCCTGAAGACCATCGAGTCCGAGATACCCGTAGAGAATCACCGCTATGTGAAGGTCTTTGGTGTCTCCTACCGCGTCCCCTTCAAGGAGAACTTCAAGACAAAGACCACTCTCGCCGTCAACGTCGGCGGTGCAGTGATACCCTCCATGGTCTCACTGTACCTGCTGACCCTTTTCCCCGAAGCCATCATCTACTCGATCTATGCAACAGCCGTCGTCGCCATCATAAGCAAACTGGTCGCCCGCCCCGTGAAAGGCGTAGGTATAGTCTCACCCGCACTCATCCCACCCCTCTCGGCTGCACTGAGCTCCATGCTTATAGTCTCCATGGCCGGAGCAAACCGCGACCTGCTTTTCATCACAGCCTACGTGAGCGGCACCATGGGCACCCTCATCGGCGCCGACCTCCTTAACCTGAAGACAATAAGCAGGATAGGGGCTCCCGTGGCCAGTATTGGCGGGGCGGGGACCTTTGACGGGGTTTTTCTGGCAGGGGTTATTGCGGTGCTGTTGTTGTGAATAGGGGATTTATACGCAGAATGTCATCCAGATGGCATTTTGGAAATACCTGTTGAAGAGGATCTCCACCTGTCCTTAACAGATGATCACACAACAAATATTTAATAAAGAATCGATGCCTTCATATTAAATATACCACCTGTCAGCTTCACTGGCAGATACGAACAACAACAAACACACTGAAAAGGACAAAACATACATGCTCACAAAAAGGATCATACCATGTCTTGACGTAACGCTTGACGAGGCCGGGGGAACGGTTGTCAAGGGTATCGAGTTCGTAGACCTTCGCAAAGCAGGCGACCCTGTGGAACTTGCCAAAAGGTATAACGAACAGGGTGCGGACGAACTTGTCTTTCTGGATATCACAGCCTCTCATGAGGGACGTGGAACCATGATAGACGTCATCGAGAGGACAGCCAACGAGGTCTTTATTCCCCTTACAGTGGGCGGTGGCATAAGCTCCATTGAGGACATCCGCCAGATACTGCGTGCAGGTGCCGATAAGGTATCCATCAACACAGCTGCAGTGAAGAAACCGCAGCTGATCAAAGAATCCTCTGATATCTTCGGATCCCAGTGCATCGTCACAGCCATCGACTGCAAGAGGAACACCAATGTCGGGGATGATCCCGACAGGACCATACTCGAGCTGGAGGACGGCACTCCTGCGTGGTATGAGGTTGTCATCTACGGCGGGCGCCAGCCCACAGGCATCGATGCTGTACAGTGGGCAAAAAAGGTAGAAGAACTGGGTTCAGGGGAGATCCTGCTCACCAGCATGGACAGGGACGGCACCTACGACGGTTTCGATATACCCATCACAAAAAAGCTCTCAGAAGAGCTGGAGATACCCATCATCGCATCCGGCGGGGTGGGAAACCCCGAGCACATATACGAGGGCTTTGTAAAGGGAAAGGCCGATGCCGCCCTTGCAGCAAGCATATTCCACTTCGGCGAATACACTATCAGCGACGTCAAGGAATACCTGAGAGAAAAGGGCATTCCTGTAAGGCTCTGAAGGTGACAGGGTGCAGATAGCAGAGTTCCAGCAGCTCATGTGCGAGCTCTATGAGCATAATGACAGAAGGCGCGGAAACACTGCAACCATGCTCTGGCTCGTGGAGGAGGTAGGAGAGCTGGCCGAGGCCATCCGCAGGGACGATAGTGAGAACATCAGGGAAGAGCTTGCGGATTGCTTTGCCTGGGTGGGGGCCCTGGCAAACCTCTACGGCATAGACCTCGAGGCAGCCTTCCTGGAAAAATATCCTGATAAATGCCCCAGCTGCGGCAAAAAACCCTGCATCTGCCCGGATTGACCGGAACTTCTTCCACAAAACGCCTTAAATACAGATGAGGTATTTCATCCCGCAGGTACTGAACAGGGATCCGGTGACCCTCACATTTATTTATTATTTTACATAATCATTTATCTATTAATGTTTAAATAGTATCCCGGTACATTCCTGCAGAGGAACGAACATGAGAAAAAGAGACACAGGGATACGTCTTATTCTCATTCTGCTCATCACTGCTTCTTTTGCCATGTCCTGCGGATGCATAAAGGACTTTGAAGAAGGAAGCAGCTACAGGATCACGGATATAGAGATGTCTGCCGGTAGTGTCAAAAGCTCCTATATCGACCTGAACGTCACTGCCTGCATCGAGAACCGGGGGGCGGACAGCAAAGGGAACATTAAACTGGTACTCAAAGCCACCAAAGAGCAGACAGGACTGCTTGAAGCATCTCAGGAAAAGGAAGTAGGGACCATTGAAAAAGATAGCACTGCTGCCGTAAGCCAGACAGTCAGGCTTCCCAGGGACGGGACTTACAACCTGAGATTCATTCTTTACGAGGACGACCGGAAAATGGCAAGCTCCTCAATAACTGTCCGCAACCTTGATGGCATGCCAACAGACCTCCAGGAAGTCGGCATCCAGATCACCGGAATAGACTTCATGGTCAAGAATGTGACATCCGGGAAGGTTCTCATTGAGAGCGACATCTACCTGAAAAATGAGGGATCAAAGACCACAGATGATTACAGGGTGCTTGTCAGGGCAAGGGAGATAGATGCGAGGCTCCTTGCAGACAAGGAATGGACAAGTTCAGGCAAAATAGAACCGGAAGCTACGGCCATCCGGACTGTCAGCCTGAAGGTCCCTGACAACTACAACTATGTGGTAGAGATCAGCGTCTGGGACGGTGATATCCTGGTCATGACAGGGGAGGATTACGTACAGTTGAACCCTGAAAAGTATATCGACAGGGAAGAGGTCGTCCAGACAAAGAATATCCAGACCAGCGACTTTGTTATGGAGGAAAGTTACGACGAATCCCCTGAAGTGTGTGAAGAAGTGGGCGAAGAAGCTCCCGGATTCGGAATGCTAATGGCAGCTATCGCCCTGTTGTCAGCATTGATAGTTATCATGAGAAAAAGCAGGAGTGTGAAGAATGAGTGAAGAGAATACTACAAAAGGCGGGGAAATCACAGGATCTGGTACAAGCATGGATCAGGAGGAGAACATGAATAAAGGACATGCTGCAATTACCGGGATCGTGGGGGCGAAAAAGAGAACACCTGAAGAGTATTTCAGGTGGAGCGTGTTCGGCATCACAGTGTTTTTGATCTTCATGGCAACAATACAGCTTTATTTTTCCATGGAGGATGTCATAAGAACCTGGTTCGAATGGCAATATGTGTCCCTGTTCAGATCGATATACAACATTGTGATCATCGTTCTCTGTATCTACATAATAAAGCTCTTCGTATTCAGGAAACAGGCCTAAGGCCTGCTTTCTTCTTTTTTCATCTTCATTTTTATCACGTTGGAGTAAGAAAACCACCGTTTTCAAACTCGCCTTAAATCTGAGATTTAATGGGAGTTTCATTTCTTCGAAATGAAACATGTGGATGAATTACGTCTATTCTCCAAAACGACGTTCCTCTGCAACTTAACACAAACTATATAAGCGTTAAATATATATATATGAGTATTGTATGTTAAAAGCCTACAAATATAGAATGTATCCTACAAAAGAGCAGCATGAGCAGTTCTCTCGGCATTTCGGCGCATGCAGGTTCGTCTATAATTGGGCTTTAGAAAACAAAATCAGGTCATACGAGCAGGCCGGAAAAGCAATATCAAGATTCTCTCTTAATAAAATGCTGACCGGCCTGAAAGAGGAACATGAGTGGCTAAAGGACGTAAATTCTCAATCATTACAGGGTGCTACTCTTAATCTCGAAAACGCATTTACTAAGTTTTTCAGGGAGAAAAAAGGATTCCCTCATTTCAAGTCAAAGAAGAATCCGGTGCAATCGTTTTCAGTACCTCAGTTCTACAAAGTGGATTTTGATGCTAACAAAGTAAAACTTCCTAAAATCGGATGGATAAAAACAAAACTACATCGTAAGTACAATGGTATTGAAAAAACTGCAACGGTATCTCAAACACCGACAGAAAAATTCTACATCAGTATCCTTGTAGATGATGAACAAGAATTACCTGTTAAATCCATATTCAACAAAAAGACAACAGTTGGTATTGATGTGGGGATAAAAGATTTCGCTGTTCTTTCCAACGGAGAGAAAATAGAGAATCCCAAATATCTCAAAAAATCAATGAAGTGTCTTGCAGCCCTTCAAAGAAGATTATCAAGGAAGCAAAAAGGTTCAAAGAACAAAGCAAAAGCCAGACTTGCAGTATCAAAGGCACATGAAAGAATCAGCAACCAGAGAAATGATTTTCAACATAAGTTATCCTCTAAGCTCATAAGCGAGAACCAAGCGGTAGCACTGGAAACATTGAATGTTGGCGGTATGTTGAAAAACCATTGTCTTGCACAAAGCATAGCAGATGCTTCATGGAGTTCTTTTGTAACCATGCTGGAATATAAGGCAAAATGGCTTGGAAAAACAATACTCCGCATAGGACGATTTGAGCCATCAACTAAAATCTGTAATGTGTGCGGATTCCACAACGGAAAATTAACACTTGCAGATAGGGAATGGCAGTGTCCGGAATGCAAAAACAAGCACTATAGGGATATTAATGCCGCTATTAATATCAAAAAGTTTGCTTTAGATAAGCAAAATCAAATTGGAAT
>JAFGCK010000045.1 GCA_016932675.1 Methanosarcinaceae archaeon
ATGTGAATGGAAGAACGATACCGTATCATCTAATTGATATTGCTGAACCAGGCTGGAAATACAGTGTCTATGAATATCAGAGAGATTTTACAGAAGTGTACATGAGCCTGAAGAAAAAAGATATCTTTCCGGTAGTATGCGGTGGCTCCGGAATGTACATTGACAGTATAGTATCATCATACCGGATGATGGAAGTACCCAGGGATGAAGATCTCAGGCGGGAACTTGAATTAAAGAGCATGAATGAACTGGATGATTTACTTTCCGCTTACAGAAAACCTCATAATATAACTGATCTTAAGGAGAGGGAACGGACAATAAGGGCCATCGAAATTGAAAAGTATCATGCATCGAAGCAATACGGGACCTGTCGATTGCCTGGAATAAAGAGTGTCATTGCAGGTATTCTCTTCAGCAGGGAGGAGAGGCGGGCAAGAATCACCAGGCGACTCAGGGACCGTCTTGATGGAGGGATGATAGATGAGGTGAGACTTTTAATTGAGAAAGGTGTTGATACCGAGACGCTTTTATACTACGGCCTTGAATATAAGTATATTACATTGCACCTTCAGGGCAGGCTTGCTTATGATGAGATGTTCCGGTTGCTGGAAACGGCAATTCATAAGTTTGCCAAGCGGCAGATGACCTGGTTCAGGAGCATGGAACGAAAAGGGTTAACTATTAACTGGATCGACGGAACCAATCCTCTTAATGTTAAAGTCGACACAATACTAAACCTTTTGTATCATTGAAGGTAAGTGTCGAGCCACTCGAAGAATTCCCTCTGCCATATCACCGAGTTATGGGGTTTCAGCACAAAGTGTGTTTCGTCCTCGAAGAAAAGCAACCTGCTTGGGATTCCGAGAAGCTGGGCAGCCTGGAATGCTTCAAGGCTTTGGGTGTAAGGTATCCTGAAGTCGTTCGCTCCTGTTATTATCAGCATAGGAGTATCCCAGTTCTCTACCATAAGGTGAGGTGAGAAGTTGTAGCTTCTGGGCATATTCCAGTAAGGTCCTTCTATATCCTTATCGGGAAACCACAACTCTTCGGTACTTCCGTACCAGCTTGTGAAGTTGAACATCCCGCAGTGTGAGATGAAGGCTTTGTATCTTCCACCATGAATACCGGCAAGATAGAACACAGAAAAACCTCCGTAGCTTGCCCCGACTGCTCCCATCCTTTCAGCATCGACGAAGGGTTCTTTAGCCATGGCATCAGTTGCATCGAGATAATCACGCATGTTTGCCCCGCCATAATCACCGGAAATCTGTTCTCTCCATTCGCTTCCAAAACCAGAGTTACCCCTCCTGTTAGGTGCTATCACAATATACCCTCTGGATGCCATCATCTGATAGTTCCAACGGTATGACCAGCTCTGCCCGAGAGGACCCTGCGGCCCGCCCTTGCAAAAAAGAAGGGCAGGATACTTCTTTGACGGATCGAAATCGGGAGGATAGATCACCCACACCTGCAGATCCATGTAGTCTCTTGTACTTATATACCTCTCCTCAACCCTTCCCATTTTTATCGATTCATATATTTCCTTATTGATAAAGGTTATCTGGTTAACATCGCCTGTCGACATATCAACCCTTGCAATTTCCGGAGCCATCGACATTGAAGCAAGTCCTGATACAAGTACTCCTGATACTAAACTTAACGGGTTAAGATCGTGTATTCCTTCAGTTACTTTTTCTACTTCACCGGCTGCAGTATTTACTTTAAAGATCTGCGTTGTTCCCAGGTGAGGTGAGCTGAAGAAGATATTCTGATTGTCGGCCCAGTTGATACTTTGAACGTTGAAATCCCATCCTTTTGAAATCCAGTTGCGTGTGCCACTACTGATATCGTATACAAAAAGACGGTCGAGGTCTGATTCATAGCCGTCTCTTAGCATACTCTGATAGGCTATTCTGGATCCGTCGGGAGAAAAAACGGGGCATCTGTCGTAACCCATGTTCCCTGCAGAAATATTAACTTCCCTGCCTGTCTCAATTTCGTAGAGAAAAATATCGGAATTGGTACTTCTTGCATATTCCTTTCCTGTTAGTCGCTTACATGTGTAGGCAATATATCTGCCGTCGGGGCTCCAGGTAATCTCACTCTCGTCGAAAAATGGTGCCAGGGGTGATTCGTACCTCTGTCCTTCCATGATATCCTTGATGTCCGAAACCTTTTCACCGTTGAATGAGGCTACAAATATATGGCTGTATGAGTAATCGCTCCAGTAGTTCCAGTGACGGTACATTAGGTCGTTAATTATCCTGACCTTTGCATTGGGAAGATTATGTTTCTCATTTGCTGTCTGTTCAAGCTTGACTCTCCTGGTGAACCAGATCTTGTCTTCTGCCGGGGAGATACTGAATATCTCAAAATCGGACAGTCCGGTAACTTCTTGTTTATCTGAGCCATCTGTATTCATGGTTATCAGGCTGCCCCCTTTGCTATAGGCAATTTTATTTCTGTTGCCGAACCACACCGGGGAGTTACCACCGTCATTAGTCATGCGGACAGGTTCGCCCCCCGAGGATGATATCTTGTAGATGTTGGTCTCTCTGGCTTCGGTCTCAAGATCAATGTTAGTAACCGTATAGAGGACAGATGCGCCGTCAGGTGACAGAGAGAAAGAGCCAAGCCTGCCAAACTTCCACATAATCTCAGGAGTCATTACTCCTGCCGCCTTCTCCTCTTCTGTCAGGCTGTTGTCAATTGTGGTTGAAGGGAGCTCATCAGTAAAAGATGTCTTCTTGTCGCATGCAACTGATAAAAAGAATACAGCGATCATCAGGATAGCAGAAGATCTTCTCATGCCAGAAAATGGTTTATATGAATTTAATTCTTTTTAAGAGCTTCGGTGATTTTCGTTTTAAGCTCGTCATAAAGTTCCGGGTTATCCTTAATTATCTGTTTTACAGCATCACGGCCCTGACCAAGTTTTGTATCGCCATAGCTGAACCAGGAGCCGCTTTTTTTAATTATGTCGAAATCCACTCCCAGATCAACAATCTCTCCCAGACGTGAAAT
>JAFGCK010000046.1 GCA_016932675.1 Methanosarcinaceae archaeon
AACAATTATATTTTATTATTATATATAATTTAATTATATATATGTATTGACTTTCGGTCTACGTATATAATGACCCAAATAGGTAAAAACGTAATAGAAGGCAGGTCCAAAAAACAAATATGAGAAAAAACGATTTTTATCATGAAAATTTAGCTTATCTTTGGCTGGATATGGGGTGCAATGATAGCGACGGCTTTCTGGGAAGCATATGTCGAGGGCAGGAATGCAGGCAATCATGGAAAATTCGGCTGGTAGATAAGGTTCACTGAGAATATATCCCTTACAGCCTACCATTTTTATCTGTTTTTTGTGATATGGCCCGTGCTGCTGACCCTGCCTCTTGTGGTCCATGGCTGGGACACCCGCCTGTTCGGCACACTTGCCAGTGCATACTTCTCCGGACTCGTGATTGAGGACTTCACCTGGTTTATTGTGAATCCGGTCGTCAGGTTCTCGGAATGGAACCCGGGATTTGTTGACTACTATCCCTGGATCAGGATCGGCAAAGGATATCTTCCTCTTATGTATATCACAAATCTGATAGCTGCTGCACTATCCTAGCAGCTTTTCTGGGCAAACTGATGAAATCTGTCTAAAAAGTCTGAAGCTATATGATTATCTTCTCAGATCAGTATCTCAATATTCCTGCCCTATACATAAAATGTCATCTGCCAGCTATAAGTGCAACCAGTATAAGAAAACGAATAGAATGGGTTCATGATATTCTTTTTGTCCGTATTAATTGAGATCTATTTTCGGGATCGTTCACCGATAGGCTTAATTGAGTTGTTGCACTAGAAGGTGCGTTGATCTTTTTTGCTTTGGCAGGCAAAGCAACTTGGAACATTTATAATTAGATATTTGACCAGTCACTGAGAATACAAAGCAACGATGTAGTCTTTACTGTTCGCTTGTACTTTTGCATATCAAAAATAAACTATTAAAAGGAAATTATGATTATGAAATCCATAACCTTCAGGGATCTTCAACTGTCAGAAAACATGGAAAAAGGAATTGAGGATCTTGGTTTTGAAGAACCAACCCCGATCCAGGCCCAGGCCATTCCCTATATAATGGAAGGCAGGGATGTTATAGGCCAGGCACAGACCGGCACCGGGAAAACAGCAGCATTCGGAATACCTGCCCTGGAGATGATCGAGCAGGATATCAACAGGGTACAGGTTCTTGTGCTCTGTCCAACAAGAGAGCTTGCAAACCAGGTTGCAGACGAGTTAAACAAACTTTCCAGGTATAAAAAGATAAAGATCCTGCCTGTGTATGGCGGCCAGAGCATTGAAAGGCAGATCAGGGCCCTGCGCAGGGGTGCGCAGGTGGTCATTGGGACGCCTGGCAGGATAATGGATCATATCGAACGCGGGACATTGAACATCGGAGGTGTGTCAATGGTTGTACTGGACGAGGCTGATGAAATGCTTGATATGGGTTTCCGGGAAGACATCGAATTTATCCTCAGCAAAATTCCTACTACAAGGCAGACCATTCTCTTTTCAGCTACAATGCCCGGTCCTATAATGAAGCTCACCAAAAGGTACCAGACAGATCCGCAGCTTATAAAGACCATTCACAAAAAGCTTACAGTACCTCATGTGGAACAGGCCTATTTCGAGGTCAAGCCGCATACAAAACCTGAAATTCTGTGCAGGCTGATAGATATATATGATGTAAAATCCTCACTTGTGTTCTGTAATACTAAAATGGGTGTGGACCTGCTTGTAGAGAAGCTGAAGACAAGAGGTTACCTGGCTGACGGCCTTCATGGTGATATGAAGCAGCAGCAAAGGGAAAGGGTCATGTCCGGTTTCAGGAAAGGGGATATTGAAACCCTTGTTGCGACCGATGTGGCTGCACGTGGTATAGATGTGGAGAACATAGAACTTGTGTTCAATTATGACATGCCGCAGGATGAGGAGTCATATGTACATCGTATCGGAAGGACCGGCCGGGCCGGAAGGCAGGGGCTTGCCTTCACTTTTGTGGCAGGCAAGGAGATGTACAAGCTCAAGAATATCCAGAAATACACAAAGGTAAAGATCAGTCACAAGAATGTCCCTTCCAGAAGTGATGCAGAGGATTTCAAGGCTAACCTGCTTTCCCAGAAAGTGAAGGACACCATTGATGAGGGACACCTTGGAAAGTATGTGCACTGGGTGGAGACCTTGCTGGAAGAGGATTATACTTCCATCGACATAGCAGCAGGCCTTGTAAAACTGATGCTTTCCGAAGAGAACAGGTGACTTTAGACTGTCTGTACAATGCCGGAAAGGTTTCCGGTCTTTATCTCTTTACGATTCAACTTATATATGGTGAGCTTTATAGGTATGCAGGAGATAGTCTGCATATTAGTATTAGAATTCATCCTTGTTTTTTAATAAATGCGGACACCGGTCATTTAATCCGGATGTTTTTTTTGTGTATGTGCGTTTGAATATGTACAACAATAAAAGAACGTCCATTTGAATGGAACAATAAAAGAACACAAGACAAATGATCTGAGATAAATTGAGGTATTAATCTGGCTAACTATAACAGCAGGAAAAGAAAGAGTAACGCAGGCAGTAGGTCTGATGGGACGCCTGAAGTGGTGCGCGTGAGGGTACCACGCAAGGACAAAAATGAAGTTCTGGCAACGGTTTCGATCCTTCTTGGAGCAAACCGGGTAAGATTGCAGTGTATGGACGGGAATGTACGTATGGGCAGGATACCCGGTTCAAAGAAGAAGAGAATGTGGGTTCATGAGGGTGATATTGTAATAGCCACGCCATGGTCCTTCCAGGATGAAAAGGCTGATGTCATCTGGAAATACACAAGACCGCAAGTCAACTGGCTGGAGAACAAAGGCTATCTGAAGTAATGAGTTTAAAGCTCATTTAACTTCCTCATGAATTTTGAGTATCGTCAGGATGCAATAATGTCCTGGTGAATTCAGGTGATCCGGTCGACCCTCAGTTGAAGGCTCGATCTCTATAATAATATCTAAAAAAATAGTTATGAAGGACTTCGTCCTTCAGATCAGATCCTGGCTGCAGTATTATGCGAGCTGGCCGAATGCGAATTTGCGCATTACTTTTGTAACTTCTATTGTAACTTCATCTCCGACCTGTGTACCGGGAACAAAGATCACAAAACCGCTGACTCTGGCAATCCCGTCTCCCTCTCGGGCAATGTCTTCAATTGTTACGTCATACTTCTCACCGGCTTCGACCGGTGCGGTAGATTCATTTCTGTTGAACAAATATTTCACATCCATTTTGGTATGAGCTTAAAAAGACCTAACTAAGCTTGAAAACATAACGGTAAAGGAAATGTACAATGTATACAATCAAATGCCATACGTTTAACAAAACAGTTCTATCTTAAAGCATGTCATAAATGTGCTTACTCTATATATTCGTTGTGCCCAATTATCCATAGGAATTTTGTTTTTCCTCATAACAGGATGTTGCTGAAGCTGTTCTTCGAAGGAAACAGACAGAACCTAACCGGAAGCATCGTGTTGAAATAGGATCTATGATAGCCGATATTTCAGCATGGTTCATAGCTTTGGAAGCTGATGACCTTTAAGGCGCGATCCCACTCACGCAAATACGAAGGAACAGGACTTGGGCTTGCACTTTTTAAGAAGCTTGTTGAAATGCAGGGCGGTATCATCTTGGTGGGAAGTGGGGTTGGAAAGGGTAGCAAGTTCACGATCTTTGGGTATAAAGGATAACAATTAAGAGCGTACATCCGGCCTATTTTCAGTTTCTTTTTGTCAGTTCTTCGGTTTCTGATCCCTGACTGGTTTTATCATCATCATGAGTGTGATATTTTTCAGTATAGGAATATTTATATCTCATGTGATTAAAACTTATTACGAAATTAAGGAGCTGTACCTTAGTGTGGCAGTAAAAACGATCAACAGTAGAATGTGGATTTCATAAATAAGCCACACCCGATCTACAATCCTTTCAGACATCAATGGTCCTTCATCCCAAAAATGTGTTTCCACATTCTGCTTAAAACATATACTGATACTCCTGTAAAGAACACACGATCCCGGTATTGGTCCTTGTGCACATTATCATTCTATTCAGGGAACTATTGTTGATGGCAGGAATGCCGGCTGCATCTTCAAACGGTTTTTGGTCTGTCAAGCTATCTGAATTCCAGTTCTATCTACTGATATTTTTGAAGTAAAACTTATCATATAGTGGATCTTAATGTACTATAGAATGATCATGAGGTGATGATTTGTTAAAAAAAATATCGGTCATTTTGTTGATATGTGCTCTGCTGGCAGTTACATTAATGACATCAGGATGTTCTGATTCCGAAGAAACTGCAGAAATGGAGCAGGACACTGACCAGGATGATATTTTAACAGAAACTGCCGTTGAAGAAACTCTTGATGATAGTACATTCATAAATTCCATTGGAATGGAGTTCGTGAAGATCCCTGCCGGAGATTTCATAATGGGCTCTCCTGAGGATGAAGCCTATAGTGATAACGATGAAAGGCCTCAGCATACGGTAAGCATCGAAAATGATTTCTATATGGGTGTTTACGAAGTCACACAGAAAGAATGGATAAAAGTAATGGATACTGAGCCTTTTTATTTTGAAGGTGACGACCTTCCGGCTGAGAAGATCTCTTGGAACAATGCTAACAAGTTCATAGAAGCCCTCAACAGGCTGGAAGACACGGATAAATATAGGTTGCCAACTGAAGCAGAATGGGAATATGCAGCCCGTGCCGGAACAACCTCTGCCTTTTCTTTCGGCGATGACTCTGCAGAACTGGCATACTATGCGTGGTATGACGATAACTCAGAGGATAAGACAAATCCTGTGGGTCTCAAAGAACCAAATCCATGGGGTCTCTACGATATGCATGGTAACGTTGCCGAATGGGTTCAGGACGAATACCACAGCAATTATTTCAAAGCTCCCACTGATGGAAGTGAATGGACAGATGGTGTGGGCAGGCGTGTGTTCCGAGGCGGCAGCTGGGCAAGCGACGAAGTTGACTGCCGCTCTGCAGACCGGGATGAGATCGGTCCTGGCAGCCAGATGGATGAGATCGGTTTCCGTATTGTGAAAGAAGTCTGATCTTCTTTCATATATTTGTGTTTTTATGATCTTTCCGTTCTATATGAATTTTGCTTATTTACCTGCTTTAAATAATTCTTCATTCTCAATTTGCTAGAACAGTGAGTGGCTGCCAGGCCAGAAAAACAATGCAATACGTTTAAATTAAATATTGCAGTAGCATAATCCAGATCGAAACTGAGCAAGGAGAACCTTATATGATAGAGGAGATTACCAATCAATATGATCCGGTGAAACTGGAAAAGAAGATCCATGACCTCTGGGAAAAAACAGATGCCTACTCAAAAGTACGTGAGCGCAGAAAAGGAGGAAAGAGGTTCTTTTTTGTTGACGGCCCGCCTTATACTACAGGCCACATTCACCTTGGTACCGCATGGAACAAGATCATCAAGGACTCTATACTGCGTTACCGTTCAATGAACGGTTACGATATACTTGACCGTGCAGGCTGGGATATGCATGGCCTGCCCATCGAGGTAAAAGTTGAAGGTATACTTGGTTTTACCTCCAAGAAAGATATTGAGAAGTACGGTGTAGGTAAATTCATCGAGAAATGCAAAGAGTTCGCCCTGAGCCAGAAGGATGAGATGACTGAGCAGTTCCGGATGTTGGGAGCCTGGCTGAATTGGAACGATCCCTACATGACACTCCGTGATGAGTACATAGAGGCTGCCTGGTGGACCCTCAAGCAGGCGCAGGAAAAGAAACTGCTTGAGCAGGGTAAACGAGTGGTCAACTGGTGTCCAAGGTGTGAAACGGCCATTGCGGATTCCGAGGTAGAGTATGAAGACAGGACAGATCCTTCGATATTCGTCAAATTCAGGGTAAAAGGCGAGGAGAACACCTTCATCGTTATCTGGACAACAACGCCATGGACCATTCCTTCCAACGTGGCGGTTGCAGTGCATCCATCCTTTGAATATTCAAAGGTAAAGGCTGTTGCCGCCGACGGTAAAGAGGAGATCCTGATAATCGCATCCCAGCTTGTGGAAGATGTGCTCCGCAAAGGCAGGTATGTGGACTATGAAGTGCTTGACACAATGCTTGGGGAAGACCTCACTTCCATTTCATATGAAAGCCCTCTCTCTGACCTGGTGCCCGAACAGGCTGCCATGGAGCATGGCATCTACCTTGCAGATTTCGTGACCGCTGAGAATACCGGTTGTGTGCATATTGCTCCCGGACATGGTATGGATGACTTTGAAGTGGGGAAAAAGAACGGTCTTCCGATATTCTGTCCGGTAGGTCCTGACGGGCGCTATACCGAAGCGGCAGGGGAGTATGCCGGAATGCATATCCGTGAGGCTAACAGGGTCGTAGTCGAAGATCTGCTTGAACGCGACAGATTGCTTGCTGAAGGCAGCATCACTCACAGATATGGACACTGCTGGCGCTGTAAGACGCCTATCATCTACCTTGCAACCGAACAATGGTTCATCAGGATCGGTGAACTCAGGGAGCAGATGCTCTCTGAGATAGAAAAGGTGGACTGGTATCCTGAATGGGCAGGTTCAGCAAGGTTCAGGGACTGGATAGAGGGTGCAAGGGACTGGTGCGTATCCCGTCAGAGGTACTGGGGGATACCGATACCTGTCTGGAAGTGTAAGAACTGTGGCAGGATGCATGTAGTAGGCACCAAGAACGAACTCCTTGAGATGTCCGGTAAAACAGAAGATATCGAGCTTCACAGGCCATATGTGGATGAAGTACTGCTTGACTGTGAATGTGGCGGCAGTATGCTGCGTATTGAAGACGTCTTTGACGTCTGGTTCGATTCGGCCGTGGCTTCCTGGGCAACCCTGCGTTTCCCGCAGAAAAAGGAAGAATTCGATAAATGGTGGCCTGCTGACTTCATCACTGAGGGCCAGGACCAGACTCGTGGCTGGTTCTATTCACAGCTTGGTGCCAGTATGGTAGCCTTTGGGAAGGCACCATACAGGAGCGTTCTGATGCATGGTTTCACCCTGGACAGCGAAAGCAAGAAAATGTCAAAGAGCCTTGGTAATGTTGTAGCACCAGGTGACGTCATTGAAAAGTATGGTGCCGACACTCTGAGAAGTTTTGTACTTTCTTCAAGTGCTCCCTGGGACGACCTTAAGTTCGTCAGCGATGAACTCGGGAATATAAACAGGACATTGAACATCCTCTGGAATGTTTACCGCTTCCCGCTACCTTATATGGTGCTGGACGATTTCGATCCTTCAAAGGTTACACTCGAATCGGTCAAACCGCATATGCGTAAAGAGGACAGGTGGATACTTTCAAGGTCCCAGTCATTGATAAATGATATCGACGGTGCTATGGACAGGTATACTCTTCACAGGGGGATACGTGCCATCAACGAGTTCGTGCTTGAGGACCTTTCAAGGTGGTATATACAGCTTATCAGGCCAAGGACCTGGGTGGAGGCGGATGACCCTGACAAGATCGCGGTATACCGGGTACTGTATGAGGTATTCGTCACGCTTGCAAAGGTCATTGCACCCTTTATGCCTCACCTGGCCGAGGAGATGTACCAGAACCTTGTGAGAAATGTCTATACAGATGCACCCGAATCCGTTCATATGAACGACTGGCCAGTTGTTGACGGGTCACTTGTTGACAGGGAACTGGAAGTACACATGGACCTGGTCAGGTCAATTGTTGAATCATCTTCCAATGCGCGCCAGAAGGTTGGAAGAAAACTAAGATGGCCTGTGTCCCGTATAGTGATAGCACCATCCAGGGAAGAAGCGGCTGATGCAGTACTCAGTCTCAGGTCCGTACTCATGGACCAGACCAATTCCAAGGATGTCATCGTTACCGGGATCGGCGAATCATGGGATGAACTGGGCTTTGAAGCAATTCCCAATCCAGCTACAATTGGCCCGGCATTCAAAGGAGATGCGGGCAAGGTCATAGCTTCGATCAGGCAAGCCGATTCCATGGAGCTTAAGAAAGCCCTGTCAGTTGCAGGGAGATATGAACTGGAGATCGCCGGAGGCACTAAGGTGACCTTGGTACCGGATATGGTCAATTTCCAGGAAAGCCTGCCGGAAATGACGGCCAGTGCAGAGTTTGATGCAGGTACTGTTTATGTGGATGCAAAACTGACACGTGAGATCGAGTCTGAAGGATTTGCCAGGGAAGTCATCCGCCGGGTACAGGATATGCGTAAGGAACTTGACCTTGCGGTTGATGAATCCATCAAGGCACATATCAGGATAGAGGATCAGAGGGTACTTGACCTGGTACTTGACCTTGAGCAGTACATTGCCAGGGAGACAAGAACAAAAGTGCAGGTAATCGGACTCGATGTTGATTCTGCAGGCACATTGTCCAAGGATTGGGATGTTGAGGGTGTAGCCATCAGCATTGGAATCTCCCCCTACAAAGGGGAATGAAGGGAAGATATGAAGTATGGACTTTGAACTCTGGGAACCTATCTATCAGAGCATTCTCGCGGATATGGGTTTTAGCAGGGAAGAGGATGAACATGCGGCTATCATCCTCTCCCGGATGCTGGACCCGGCCAGGGCAGCAGATATATCCCTCATTGAAAAGCTGATATGCGGAAAAAGTGTTCTTGTGTGTGGTAATGCTCCGTGTCTTGGAGATGAACTTGACAGGACGGACACTACAGGCTATGTTATCATTGCAGCTGACGGTGCCACTGCAAGCCTGGTCGACAGGGGGATAGTACCGGACATCATAGTGACAGATCTTGACGGGGATGTGGAAAAAGAGATAATGGCAAATGAAAGAGGTGCGGTCATGGTTGTGCATGCACATGGGGACAATATTGATAAGCTGGAGAGATATATACCACTGCTAACCTGTGTAATAGGGAGTACTCAGTCAGCTCCTCTTGATAATCTGTACAACTTCGGGGGTTTCAGCGATGGTGACAGGTGTGTGTTCCTTGCAAAGGAATTTGGCGCATCTGCGGTCAAATTACTGGGTTTTTATCTCGATGACGAGAATGTCACAGATATCAAGAAAAAGAAACTTATGTGGGCAAGAAGATTGATCGAGGGAATTATCTGAAGGTATATTATCATGAACTATCATGATGTGTTCATGTTTGGTAAGGTCTTTCACGGTCACGATTTTATGAGAATCTATTTATATTTTCCTACTAAATAGGAAATGGAATTATATGCAAACACTGATCCTGTGTATAGACAGAGATAATGATCTGGGAGAAAAAGCCAACATCCGGGGGCCTCTGATAGGCAGGGAAGCAAATATCGAAGCTGCGGTTAAACTTGGCACAGCAGATCCCGAGGATTCGGATACCAACACTATTTTCGGAGGTATCAGGGTACTTGATGACCTGACGGCAAAAGGCATCGATGCGGAGATAGTCACACTTGCAGGCGACAGGAACGTTGGCATCATATCCGACCAGAAGATAGCGAACCAGCTGGAAATGCTCCTCAAGAAGTTCAAAGCCGAATCTGCAATTTTCATTTCTGACGGTGCAGAGGATGAAACACTTTTGCCGATAGTGCAGTCCAGGGTCAAGATCGATTCTGTCAAGCGCATAGTTGTTATGCAGAGTGCAAATCTGGAAAGCACCTACTATATCATCAAACATGCGTTCAATGATCCCAAGATATCCCAGACATTCTTCGTGCCCGTTGGGCTTGCTTCATTGATATATGCATTTTTCCTTCTGATCGACTATCCGCAGGGTGCGATCATAGGAATACTTGCAGCAGTGGGTCTCTATATGCTGTACCGTGGTTTCGGCGATTCTGTCTCGGCATTCTGGGAACGTATGAAAGATTCTTTCTATTCCGGGAGAATGACCTTCGTTACCTATGCTATCGCATGTATTGTTTTTTTGCTTGCAACTATTCTGGGGCTCATAAATGTCTGGGAACTTCATACGAGTGAAGGCATCTGGTATTACGGAATAGTTCCTCTGGTAACTATATACATAAATTCGACCGTGTGGCTGTACACAGTAGCGATCCTGTTTGCAGATATAGGCAAGATCATCGATTCCAGGAAAAGCGGCAGGTCCGCTTTCAGGTATATAGTACCTGCCTTCTTTGCGATTTCCATGGGAATGCTCTTCTGGGGCGCAAGTACGTACCTGATGTCCATAAATCCGATCATCGGTATTGATTCCCTGGACAGGCATACTGGAGTGCAGTACTTCGTTTACTCGATCGTGGCTGCCATTATAATAGCATTGCTTGGAATAAAGATATCAACAAATGTCAGGATAGAAGAGAAGAAAGGTACGGCAGATTCAGCAGATGCAGAAGGTTAAAACTATGAGTTCTGAAGGGAATGCACCGACTTTCGCTGTCATCGGTGGCGTGAAAGCTTTTCTGCCCAAAGGTTACGAAACCCGCCTTATTGAAACGTCCTTTGGCAATGTCAATGCTCACTTTTCCAGGGCTGCTGGCAGAAATATCGTCATTGTACACAGGCATGTCGGAGGAGTTGAGCATGTCCCCCCGCACAGGATAAATTACAGGGCCATTGTCATGGCGATCAAACAGCTTGGGGTCGAGAGGATCATATCCTTGAACTCTGTGGGTACGATGAAAAATCATCCCATTGGCAGTATCGTTCTGGCTGAGGATTTTCTTGATCATACAAAAAGCAGGGTATCTACATTCTACAATGACAGAACAGTACATGTCGATATGACGGAACCTTATTGCCCGCAGATAAGGCAGGTTATCAAAGATGTACTGAAAAAAAAGAACCTCGTTTTTTCAGAAGGTGTCTATGTCTGCACAGAAGGTCCGAGATTTGAGACGAGGACAGAGATCAGGATGATGAGCCAATTTGGGGATATTGTTGGAATGACCGGGGTACCTGAAGTCGTACTGGCAAGGGAACAGGGCCTCTGCTATGCCTCGGTATGCATTGTTACCAACAATGCCTGCGGGCTTGGTGAGAAAAAGATAACCACATCCGAGGTCTTAGATGTCCTGGAAGATAAGAATAAGTTGCTTTTCGATATTGTGGTCGAGACGATCGGACAGCTTCCCGAAGACCGGAGTTGCAATTGCAGGCACTCAACCATTGATGCCTGCCTGTGATGCATGCAGTTCTGTACCGGTCATCAATATTCAGGCTATGTCCCTCGAGGTGTCGATCTGCACGCCTTCCCCAATCTTGAACTTGATGATATCAGCGTTTGGAACCATGCCTCTGATCTTCGGGATGGCAAGTTTACTGACAAGCTTATCAGATCCCTTTTCTAGTGAAGAGTCGAATATAACATCAACGGCAGCAAAGGTCTCGTTATCCATCTTTTCCGAATTGCTGCCTTTATGACTATACAGATAGGTGAGGCACTGTATCTCTTTTGTGATCTCATATATCACATTTGTGAGCTGGCGAATGATGCCTGGATTTACGTGCAGGTTCAGGAAAAATGAGAATGAATCGATAATGATATTGATTATTTCATCAGTCGAATCATTTGCAATGTTCTGGAGGTTGTATTCGGTGAACTCAATGATCCTGGCGTCCATATACTCGTTCCTGGTACCTTCGGCTATTTCACCACATGAACTGAAGTAATATTCACTGTATATATCAACAAAGATTATGTTCCCCGGATCGAAGCCAAGGTTGATGATATCATTAAGAACGTATTTGGGCTTGCGGCCAGTAGTAAAATAGAATGTCTTGCGTGATTGAGTGAACTGGTAAAGGAACACCTCGGACATAGAGCGCGGGTCAGCTGAGAAATAGGATAATGAACCGGCAGGCAACCCTCCACCAAGGTTCCTGTCAAGCACCTGTATGCCTGTTGAAAGCAAGATCATGCCGTCCCGGGATATTATATTTGAGGCCGGTCTTTTGAGACTGTCATACAATGACGCTGTCTCTCCATAATCTTCAGCCTGTTCATCTGAAGCGACAGTACTTGCAGCAATAGTGTTGTCTATCAAAATCTTCCAGCCCCTGTGAGCAACAACTAATATATCCTTTTTTATATTTTAGCTTTTGGATTTTATAAATCCAATACTATTTATACACACTCTACTATCTGGGAACGCAGATGACTCTCTGGATCTTAATTATTGCCGAAAGGGCAAAAATAATGGTTCTGCCCATAAAGGACAGGAAGAAAAAACCGTTATTCGTGGGAGAGCTTATGATTACGGACACATCCAGCGGACCAAGGCCCCACAAATTCAGGGTTAAAACTGATAATAAGGAAGAGCTTCATCCACCATCAGAGATAACGGATCTTCTGCGCAGTGCCGATCGTATCATGATATCAGGGGAGGGGAATAAAGAACAGATATCAACTGTCGTTAATATGCTGCGGGGCTTCCAGTTAAAGGCGGATGTCGTTAATGTATGCAGGTTCTGCCTTTTGAAGAACATGTTCAATTTCTTAAACAGACGCTCAGTACGCTATCACCGGGAGAGGATATGCGAGGAATGCGCAAAGGAGGAGCTTTCCAGGGTGCTCATGAGCTCACAGGTATGTTACAGTGATGAAGCCCGCGAAAGACTGGAATCCGTCCTGCTTAAGACAAGGGACCTTGACCGCACCCTGCTCATGCTGAGACCGGAAGAGCTGGACCATGAGCTCACACGATTTGATTCGATCGCTGCAAGCGGGGATATTTCCGGCACCAGGATAAAGGATCTTCCTGTACACCGGAAATTCAGGGATCTCCTATTAAAGAAGTCGGACACACTCCTGCCAGTGCAATCACTTTCAGTTCAAAGCGGTCTTCTAAGGGGGCAGGACCAGCTTGTGACCTCTGTGACAGCAACAGGGAAGACCCTGATAGGAGAGCTTGCCGGTATTGAGAATATCCTCCGGAAAAAGGGAAAGCTTCTCTACCTGGTGCCCCTTGTGGCCCTTGCAAACCAGAAATATGAACAGTTCACAGGAAGATATCCTGATCTGGGCATACAGACATCCATAAGGGTTGGAAGTGCCCGCATAAAGGTTTCCAGGAACGACAGGTCAAGAAAGACCCTTGATTCTGATATCATCGTTGGGACATATGAGGGTATCGACTATATACTCAGGACCGGCAGTGCTGACCTGCTGGGGCATATAGGCACTGTAGTCGTGGACGAGGTTCATACTATAGAGGATGCAGAGCGTGGCCATCGACTTGATGGTGTTATCGCAAGGCTCAGGTATGTGGCACCCGGTGCACAGTTCATCTATCTCTCCGCAACGGTTGCAAAGCCGGCTCTTATGGCAAAACAGCTTGGTGCACAACTAATAGAATATGAATACCGTCCCGTTCCCATTGAGAGGCATCTTATACTCTGCCCCGAACATTCCAAAATAAGGATAATGACCAGGCTTGTCAGGGACGAGTTCAGCAAAGTCTCTTCAAAAGGCCACAGGGGCCAGACAATAATCTTCACGAACTCAAGACGCAACTGCCATCGTATATCCGAGGCCCTTCCTATGTATTCGGCTCCCTACCACGCAGGTCTTACCAGTGACCAGCGCAAGAAGGTCGAGATCAGTTTCGGGAAAGGAAAGCTTCCTGTGGTGGTGACGACGGCTGCCCTGGCTGCAGGGGTGGACTTCCCTGCCTCGCAGGTGATCTTCGAGTCCCTTGCTATGGGTATTGAGTGGCTCAATATGCAGGAGTTCCTGCAGATGCTGGGACGTGCAGGAAGGCCGGATTACCACGACAGAGGCGAAGTGGTTTTGCTTGCAGTGCCGAACAAGAGATATACTGGCGACCAGGGTGACACAGAGGATGCAGTGGCCCTGAAACTGCTCAAGGGTGAAATGATGCACACTGGGGTCGATTATGGCGAAGAGGAGAAGATCGAGGAGATCCTGGCAACGGCGGCTATCACATCTTCCGCGAGTGACCTGCAGAGAATACACGGGAACATGCTTGCAGATTACGATGTGGATGACCTGTTAAAAAGGCTTGAGCGATATAAATTCCTTCACAGGAAAGGGGATACTATCTCACTGACACGTTTTGGAAGGATCGCTGCAGGTCATTTCCTTTCTATCTCAAGGGCATTTTTGATACGTGATGCCGTATTGATGGACCAGGATCCCCTGATGACCGTGTCCAATCTGGAGTTCTTTGAAGCAGCGTATTTCAAATATGCCTCCAGGATATCAGCTGCTCTGAACATCAACCTGCCTTCCCGGGTATTCCAGGGTGCTTCTCTTGATATACTCTTTGAAGGTGAGAATTTGGATAAACTGGATATAAGCCTTCGGGACCAGCTTTTCGAATTCGCATCGGATTTTCTTACATGCAGCTGCAAGGATTCACCATACTGTGGTTGTGCAGAGCATAAGTTCTCTGAAAAGATCATATCGATACGTACAGAAGGATACGACCCGGCAGGTATTGTAAAAAAACTTGAGAACCTTTACGGAATAACCGCATATCCCGGGGATGTATTTGGGTATCTGGACAACGTGGTGAGAAACCTTGATGCTGTTGAGATGATAGCAAGAGCCTACTCCAGAAAAGAAATAGCATCTAAGGCCCAAAGACTGAAAAAGCAGATCGAAGGATAGTG
>JAFGCK010000047.1 GCA_016932675.1 Methanosarcinaceae archaeon
AATAATATCAATATCCATCATTATGTTAGAATAATGTATGGTGAAATTATGGAAAAACTGGAAAAACACATCAGGCTCAGTTATTCACTTGCTTTTATGCTCATCATGGCAGGTGTCATATTGATCGTAATGTCCGAAGAGTACCAGCAGGCCGGTATCATCCTGGCAAATATAGGTGCTATCATTCTCTTTGTCATATTCATAAAAGCAAAAAGGTATCGCAGTGGTCCTGTAAAGGATGAGAGGTCAATAAAGATCGGGGCTTACGGGCTTTCATATTCCTGGTTTGTCACATTCGTTCTGATATCCCTGCTATTCTGGGTTGAGGAGTCCGGATCAGTTAAAATGACAGTGGAACAGGTACTGGCAATTCTCATGTTCACCATGGTATTAACTGCAAAAGGTATACAATGGTACCTTTTCAGGAAAGGGGATGTTTAATAGACCTGAATTTCCGGTGAAAAAGATGAAGACCAGGATAAAGGAGCTGAGGGCCAGGTACGATATGACCCAGGAGGACCTTGCCAGAAAGGTCGGAGTCAGGAGGGAGACCATAGGTTTTCTGGAAAAAGGGAAATATAACCCTTCACTAAAACTTGCCTATAAGGTTGCAAGATGCCTGCGAATAAGTATTGACGAATTATTCCTTTTCGAAGAAGAGGACTTGAAATGAAATCTGCTGTTTGGTGAAAATGTGGAAACTAAAACAAAGGTCTGGCTGGCAGAGGATGGGAAACCGATAATAGGCGCAGGAAAAGTTGCCCTTCTCAGGGCTATTGATGAGGAGGGGTCCCTAAGGAAAGCATGCCAGAAG
Source organism: Methanosarcinaceae archaeon (assembly GCA_016932675.1). Taxonomy (GTDB): domain Archaea; phylum Halobacteriota; class Methanosarcinia; order Methanosarcinales; family Methanosarcinaceae; genus Methanolobus. Next base: position 815 of record JAFGCK010000047.1, read on the forward strand.
ATGGATATATCCTACAAGCATGCCTGGAAGGTGCTCAATACCATGAACGAAAGGCTCGGCAGGGATGTTGTCAGGACTGTGCGCGGTGGAAAAGAACAGGGTACTTTTCTCACCGACGAAGGCAGAAAGCTCATCAGTGAGTATGAGATCCACAGGGAGTTCATCGATGGGACAATGAAAGACGAAGGGCTCTGGCAAAACATCGGCCTCAAGCTCTCGGCACGCAATAAGATCCCCGGAAAGGTCATCACAGTAGAAAAAGAAGGCCTGGTGTCAAAGATAAGGATTGAGATCGAACCCACATCCCTTACGTCCATAATCACCTCTGAAGCCGTGGAAAAACTGGATATCAGGCCGGGTGATCATGTTTTTGCAATAGTCAAATCCACCGAGGTGCTGCTTGGAAAAAGAGATCCCGGGTATGGTCCGGTTTAAGGTGTCTGATCTTTCAAAGCTTCTTATGTCAAAAAACGTATATAGTTAGAAAAGGCATATATATTACTTGTGGGGAACAACAATCCAGCCATGGTTGTGGTGTCACAATGAAAGAAAAAAATGATTTCATGTGGGGAAAAGGCAAGGTTCTCAAAAACGGAACCCTTGGAAAGATAGTGGCCATTCCGGCGGAATCCGATGCAGATGGACAGGTGGGTGAAAAGCGCGCCATCAATGATGAGAATGTGGATTTTGAAATAGATGAGTTCAAAGGGAAAATTGCAGAGAAACTGTCAAAGGAACTGCATAAAGATGAGTATTAGCTCTAGTATTGGCTCTTATACTGTCAGTTTTGTTTCAATGCCGATAAATTCCATAGATCATCATTGGAATGAGTAGTAGTGCAAATGCCGTTTTGATCTGATGCGGGAGTATCTCGCTTGCACTGCCTACAATAGATACCGCTTCTATTCCCAGCCTGACATATATGAGGTCAAGGACCAGGCCGAATATCAGGGAACATACAGCTATGGTCATAAGATAAATTGCCGCACTTCTTTTGCCGAGGAATTTTGTTACCATGGTTATAGTTGTTGCGTTGGTGGCTGGTCCTGCAAGCAGAAAAACAAAAGCTGTGCCCGGGCTCATGCCTTTTGCTATCAGTGCAGCGGCCAGGGGGGTCGATGCGGTCGCACAGATATAGACAGGGATACCCACGAGCAGCATCAGGACCATTGAAGCTATACCTCCCCCAAGATATGTTCCAACAAGCTCATAGGGTACTGCATAGGAGATAACGCCTGCGATAAGGATGCCTGCCAGCAGCCATTTTGAGATATCGCCCATTAGTTCTACGTAGGTATATCTGATCCCCTCTTTAAGACGCTCCATCCCTGATAGTTCCTTTTCTTCTCCTGAAGGAACGTGGCAGGAACATGAACTGTCATTGCATGCATCGGATGGCCGAAGCATGATTGCGTTCCTTCCCGGTTCCGTCTTCTTTCCGGCAGTATTGCCCCCATGGACCGTGGTCCCTTCTCCCTCCAGCAGGTTCTCCGCGATCCCTGCGGAGAGGGCTGTGATAAGAGTCGCCAGTGGGCGAAAAACTGTCATTATCGGGTCAAGCAGTGCATAGGTGATCGCTATGGAGTCCACACCGGTCTCAGGAGTGGATATCAGGAAGGAAAGGGTCGCGCCCTTTGTAGCGCCTCTCTTTTGAAGGGAGATCGCGGCAGGCACTACTCCGCATGAGCACAGGGGGATGGGTATCCCCACCAGGGTTGCATTCAGGGCTGAGCTGACCTTTCCTGCGGAGCTTCCCAGATATCTCATTATATGTGTCTCGGGCACGAATATGTGGAACAGACCTGCAATGGTGAATCCGAAGAAGAGATAGGGTGCCATCTCCAGGAAGAGTTTCCAGGATTCCAGGGAGATCCCGGTCAGAGCAGACCAGATCGTATCTGTGGCTGACATCATTTATACTCTCCTGCATGCTGCCTGAACATCTCAAGGAAAGTGCTCACATGTTCGTCTGCCAGGTAGTAGACCGCGAATCTGCCTTCTTTCCTGACCCTCACAAGGTCAAGTTGCCTGAGCGTTCTCAGGCTGTGGGATATGGTAGGCTGGGATACCTGCAGTGCCATCGCAAGTTCCCTTACACACATTTCGCCCTCTAATAAGAGGTACAATGTCTTCAGGCGGGTCCCGGAGTTCATGGCACCGAGTATGTCGCATATCCTGCTGAGGTCTTTTTCAGAAGGCAGGTTATTCAGCATTTTCGATATTGTCCTTTCATCGGCACACAAATGCTCCGTGGGATTTTTCATAGAAATATGTACATATGTACATTTATTTATATCTGCAGGACCAGATTTCCTTAAATTCGCTTCGTAAAAGAGGACCGATGCTCAGGCAAGCAGGAGGATCAGCCACATAAGAGCTATGAAGGATGATAAAGCAAGAAAGTCCTTTTTTTGGATGGCCGGATCGAAGAGCGATGTTCTGCTAATCCCCTGATAACAACGGCTTTCCATTGCAAATGCGACCTCTTCTGAGGACCTTAATGCGGTTCTTATCATAGGGACCGAGAGGGAATGAACTGTCCTGAAAGGATCATGCTTAAGATCAAGGCCACGGGACACCTGCGCATCCATGAGATGTTCGAACTTTTCGTGCAGCAGAGGGACAAAATGGATGGACAGGGACATCATGGTTGCCAGGTCAAAGGATGATATCCCTGTTTTTCTTAGTGGTAAAGGGCGCAACAGACGCTCGATACCGACGGTGAGCATGGAAGGCGCAGTGGTCGCCGTGAGGAGAGAGGCGAAGAGAAGCAGATAAACAAATCTTGTGATCAGCAGTGTTCCGGTGTGCAGTCCTTCCCATGTTGCCTTGAATCCAGACAGTTTGAATATTGCGTTTTCCCCTGTCATGAACAGCTGCATAAGGAAAATGATCGCCAGAAACACCATCATGGGCCTGACCGAAGCCAGGGCTACCCTGTAAGATACCCCTGAGATCAGGAACAGTATCAAAAGAACTGTTCCAATGCACATTATCCCGGTAAGGGAAGATGATCTGAAAATGACAATGCTGGCTATCATCACAGCGACTATCTTTGTCCTCGGGTCCAGTATGTGAAGCGGGGAGCTGCCGGGTATATAGGTGAAAAAGAGGCTTCTCATTGCCGATGCACCATTTTTTCCCTTTTCACACGGCATATTTCATTGAACGCATCTTCTATGGTGAAAATATCGTCTCTCACATCAATACCCCTCTGCCTGAGATCCTTCATAAGGGAAGTGATTGCGGGAGGTAGGGAGTGTCCGGAATCTATGAAGTCCTGCGGTCTGCCTTCAAATGATATCCTCCCGTCCTCCATCCAGATCACCTTATCCGCGAGTGGGAGCAGATCGGATATCCTGTGGGAGACAATGATCACAGAGATGCCCTGCGAGTGAAGCTCTTTCAGGATACGTAGCAGCGAATGCTTATTCCCGGGGTCGAGCCCGGCAAGAGGCTCATCCATTACAAGGTGATCAGGTCTCATTGAAAGCACGCCGGCAATGGCCACCAATCTCATTTCTCCTCCGCTCAGGCTAAAGGGTGGAACATTGTACAATTCTTCCCTGATGCCGACAAGTTCCAGGGCTTCAGCGACCCTTTCTTCCAGTTCCTCGCCCCTGATCCCAAAATTAGATGGCCCAAAGGCCACATCCTCGTATACTGTCCTGCCAAAGAGCTGGTCCTGGGGGAACTGAAAAACTATGCCTACCTTTGCCTTTACATGTTTTTCATGTGCCTGCATCCCTCCTACGGTCACATGGCCACAAATGGGTCTGAGCAGGCCGTTGAAGTGCCTTATAAGGGTGGATTTCCCTGAGCCTGTATCTCCTCCGATCAATACGAATTCCCCTCTGTTGATAGATACGCTGATGTTCTGCAGTGCCCTTTTTTCAAGAGCTGTACCGGGGTTATAGGAATAGCTCAGTTCCTTTACATCGATAGGCATAATTCCTCTACAAGCTCGTCCCCTGAAAGTGCTATCCTGCTGATGATGCCTGCATCTGAGAGCCTCCTTGAGAGTTCTATCAAGGGCGGCAGCTCCAGGCCGTATCCCCGGACAAGGTCCGGGCGCATGAACACTTCTGCCGGTTTACCGTCAATAACGATCCTTCCGGAATCCATGATGATCAGGCGGTCGGCGTCAACGGCTTCATCAAGCCTGTGCGTGACATAGATCACAGCGGTCCCTTTTTTGTTGATGTCCTTTATTATCTCAAGTAAAGCCTGTCTTGAGGGGAGGTCAAGCATAGAGGTGACCTCATCGAAGACCATGTATTCAGGTCCCATTACAATGACACCTGCAATAGCAACCTTTTGTCTCTGTCCTCCGCTCAGCGAGCGGGGTGAGGACTTCTTATGACCGGAAAGTCCCATTGAGCTTAAAGCCTTATCCACAAGCCTTCTCATCTTTTCGGGGGGAACTCCAGTGTTCTCAAGGCCAAAGGCCAGATCCTCTTCCACTGTCATACCAACGAACTGGGAATCGGGATCCTGGAAGACCAGCCCCACGGTCCTGCGGATCTGCGGAAGATCTGATTTTTCTGAGGTCAGGAGGCCGTTGACCTTCACAGAGCCGGATCCCGGCAGAAGTAAAGCGTTCATATGGCGCACGAGTGTCGATTTGCCGCTGCCGTTATTGCCGGCGATCACAATGAACTCTCCTTTCTCTATGCACAGGTCTACAGAGTCCAGAGCAAGTTTTCCGTCAGGGTAGGTATGATTTAACTTTGTGATCTCTATCATGGCGATCTTTCATATCGAGTACTTTGAAGCAATTACCGATGCAAGGACTACCTTCAGCAGGTCTGCGGGCAGGAACGGGAGAACACCCAGCCTGATGGCATTCTCAAATGTGATGCCTGCGGCATACGCAAGGAAGGAGATCCCGGCCACGTATATAATACACAGTCCTGCAAGCATGAACATGGCATTTAAAAGAACACTGGATGTCCCTTTTTTTCCTGAAAGGATGCCGATAAGAAAGGCAGCCATTACAAAACCCACCAGGTATCCTCCTGTGGGTCCGAGCAGTATACCCAGTCCCGATGAACCCCCGGAGAAGACAGGCAGGCCGATTATTCCAAGGAGCAGGTACACAATGACACTTAAGGTACCCCACCGTGCGCCGAGCATAGCAGCTGCAAGGAATATGAAGAACACCTGCAGAGTTATGGGTACGGGGCTGAACGGAACCGGTATCCGTGCATAGGCACCCACCGATACCAGCGCTGCGAAAAGGGATGCAAGTGCCATTTTCCGGATATCGCTTCCTGAGTGGGGGTCGTAACTGCCGTTCACTGTCCTTCTCCTGTATTTCGTGTATTCAGATGTTGCTTACGATGAATGCATCATCTGCAGTGATCGCTGCCGCACCCTTATGAACAAAGGGAAACAGAATATTGTCAACCAATCATCGATCAATGGTTTACATAATATAAAAAGACTTCCTCCTGCTGTAAGCAAAGAAGTTCCCTGCAGTATGCCTGAAAGCTACAATTGAAAGGAAGTGCTAAGGTACACCGGTCCGGCAAAAGACAAAAACAGGTAAAGTGCCGGAGATCCGGCACATGTTCAATAAAAAAGGAGATCTTACATCTCCATGTCTGGCTGTGGCATGTCCGGAGGCATTGAGCCCTTCTTGGAATTTGCTGCAATCACGTCGTCGATCCTCAGGATCATTACTGTTGCCTCGGTGGCTGCATTGATCGCCTGGGTCTTGATCCTGAGTGGTTCGAGGACGTTGTTCTCGTACATGTCAACGATCTTGCCTGTGTACACATCAAGACCTGCGTTCTTGTTGCCCTGCTCGTGCTGTGCACGCAGTTCGATGATCTTATCGATCGGGTCAAGGCCTGCGTTCTCGGCAAGTGTCTGGGGTATGATCTCAAGTGCCTCTGCAAACTTGGCGACTGCAAGCTGTTCCCTGCCTTTGAGCGTTGCTGCGTATTCACTGAGCCTGAGTGCAAGCTCGATCTCAGGGGATCCGCCGCCAGCTACTATCTTCTGGTCCTCAAGGGCCACAGCGGTCACACAAAGCGCATCGTTGAGTGCGCTTTTGATGCTGTCGACGATGTGGGTGGTACCGCCGTGAAGGATAAGTGAGGCTGTCTTTTCTTCCTTGCATCCTGTAAGGAAGGTCATCTTTGCACCACTGATGTCTCTCTCTTCAACAAGGTCCGCAGACCCAAGGTCTTCAGGCCTTATATCTGTAACATCCTGGAAGAGTGTTGCTCCGGTGGCTTTTGCGAGTTTCTGGAGATCGCTCTTCGTTATCCTCCTGCATGCGTAGACGCCGGCTTTCTCAAGGTAGTACTGGGCAAGGTCATCGATCGCTTTCTGGCAGAACACCACATTGGCGCCGCTTGCAACGATCCTGTCAACCATTTCCCTGACCATTCTCTCTTCCTGGTCAACGAACATCTGCATCTGGTCAGGAGAGGTGATCTTGATCTCTGCATCCTTTTCGATCTTGTGGAACTCAATTCCGAAACTTGCCAGCATGATCTTTGCATTCTCTATTCTTTTTGGCATGTTGGGCCTTACACGTTCCTTGTCGATTATGAGGCCAGGGACGAGTTCTGTATCAAGGACGCTTCCACCTTCCCTTTTTTCTATGGTGATATCGTCCACATCAACCCGGACCTCGCCGTTTACCTCTTCGGCAACTGACAGTACGGCATCGATTACCAGGTCTGCAAAGAAATCCCTGTATTCTCCGGCCCCCTTTCCGGTGAGGGCTGTCTTGACGATCTTCCTCAGGGTTTCCCTGTCATCCCTGGAAACGTCTATCGTGATGGTCTGGAGGATCTCGGCAGCCTTCTTTGCAGCATGCCTGTACCCTGATGCGATAATTGTTGGATGAACGCCTTTTTCAGAGAGTTCCTCTGCCTTGGCAAGGAGTTCTCCTGTGATCACAGCTGCAGTTGTCGTACCGTCGCCAACCTCGTCGTCCTGGGCCTTTGCAACCTCCACAACCATCTTTGCTGCCGGGTGTTCTATATCCATTTCCCGGAGTATGGTTGCTCCATCATTGGTAATGACAATGTCACCGAGTGCATCTACGAGCATCTTGTCCATACCCTTGGGTCCAAGGGTGGTCCTGACTGCCTTTGCCACTGCTTTCCCGGCAAGGATGTTGATGCTCTGGGCATCTTTCCCTCGGGATCTTTTGTTCCTGTTTCCTAAAATATACATGGGCTGCTGTCCTGCCAAATTATAACCTCCTTTAATAACAAACCATTGCGTATCGATATAGAAGTTAGTGTTAGTCTCGATAGAGTATCGTGGATACTCGTGCTGAACAATCTAAATGCAAGCAGTTCTATATAAAGATATCCATTAAGATGGCAAATCCCAAAAGAAGACAGGAACGTTTTCTGCTTACCGGTTCCTGTACAACTTGTCCAGGTGTGCGCTGATAAGACAGCAGATGTGTCTTCTGTAAAGTGCAGGATCAGGGATCGTGAAAAGGGCCAGGCCTGCTACATTCCAGTTCACTTCCGTGACAACTCCCTTTTCCTCCATTTCATCCACCGCTGCTTTGAGCTTGCCAAAGTCTTTGACAGAGCCACGCCAGTCCCCGGAATGGGTTTCAGGTGCAGCCCTCCCTGTTCTCAGGTCAAGTTGCTGCAATGCAAACCCGTAGACTTCGAACCACTCCCTGTCCTCAGGGCCCATTTCTATTTTTCCACTCCTGGCATCCTGATCCAGTCTTTTCAGTAGCAAAGGGACATCACAGGACTGCATGGAATAATTCTGCACTTTCTCGAAAACATCATTTTCTTCGATCATATTTACACCCGCACCAGGAATAACAGTCTCAATATAAAGAAGAGGGCCAAAGCAAATAAGGGTTTTGTACGCAATATTGCAAAAAGGCTACAGCATAAGGCCTTGCTTATGGTTTCCTTTCAACGAAGGGCCGCAATGGCTACAGGCCCCTGCAAATTTTGCCGGCGGGCGTTTTCCGGCCTTGCCGACCACTGTGATCTGGTCAGGTATTTCTAGTAAACAAGCAGGCTTTTAATGCAAGCGTTCTTGATGAACTGGATCATGCTGTTCCTGAGAAGGAACTCCTGGTCTGTGAGATCATCAGGATTCAGATACCTGTTGAAGATTTCCTTGAATTCATTGAATGTCGCTTCATCTTTATTATTCAT
>JAFGCK010000048.1 GCA_016932675.1 Methanosarcinaceae archaeon
CAAAATCAATTGGCAATTTACAACAGCAGATGCAAGAGTTAAATTGAAACGTCTTTATCCGACAATAGATGTGTGACATGACACTAGCTTCTCCGTATAGAGGAGGTCCATGGCATCGATTGTAAGTGAACTGTCCGTGGCATTCTTGCCTGTGGTATAGGCGAACTGCTGGATAGGCTGAATGGAATGCTCAAGAAGAGACTCCTTCCATGAAACGAGGTTCGGTGAAGTCCAGTCACCGTATATTCTCTTCACACTGGCAACACCGTAGATGGCTATCTCATCCATCAAACCTTCGATTATCGATGGCTGTGCATTATCAGCGTCTATCAGTACCGCAAGCTTGTCCTGTATTCCATCTTCTTCCATCTATTACACCGTTTTCATTAAAAAGAAAAAAGCGATTATTTGTTCGCTTTCCTGAGACTCTTCATCCTTTCAAGCTCTGCTTCAAGTTCCTCGATTTTAGATTCATTAATCTTTTCAGACAGCTCCTCAAGCTCCTGGTCTGCCATCTGAACTGAATTCTGAAGCTTTTCGATGATATTCTTCTCGATGTCGAGTTTCTGTCTCTTAGTTTCACTGATAAGATCCTCGACAAACGTCTTGCCTTCCTCTTTGCTTATCTTGCCGGTGTCAACCTTTTCCTTGATAAACTCTCTTATCCTTTCCTCAGATAACGCTGCAAGTCCTGCACCTATAAGTGCGGCTGCTCCCAAAAGCCCTACTTTTTTCATTTTATCCATACAGAGATCCCCCATTTGTTTTAAAAAATTATATTGTTATCTATTGTATCTCCTGCTATATATTCAGACAGGTTCGGATATGTACAGGTCACATTTATCTGTCTTTCAAATATTGTATCAGCATCATAGGACTCAGAAATATTCCATAAGCTATCTTTCTCAGACCGAGATAGATTCTTCTTGCTATTTTTGTATGAAAGAACCTGCAACACTCCCTTATTGCATTTCCTGACCGATCATAACAATTGATTGATATTACGAGAGCGTGAAATATAAACCTTCTGAATTTTTGATTTTGTAATAAATAGTCTACAATTCTAAAAAGTAAATAGGATCATCGTTTCAGGTCATAAGACCTCTATCCTGAGAAGATGTTTTTTTCCAGTCACTCAGTTTATGGATCCCAATGGCGACGATCTTCTCTTCATGGGTACCAAGTTCTGATTCATTGTTAGTTCATAATGTTTGAATGTGGACATGTCATCATTGAAAGATACATCCGCACCAATTGTACTTAAAAAGACACCAGAATCACCGATATCTCAGGTTGAGATCTTTGATGAGAAAGGCAACTGTGAAGAGCATCTCAGGTTCCTCAGTGCAGTGACTAAAGTTCCGTAAGAGGAACTTATGCATATCGTGAACCACTGCATCCGGATAAATCTTGAAAAGGAAGCAGTTTCTTTTGAAAAGGTCAGTTCTGCTCATGATCACGACCAAGAGCATGACCATGGTCATCACATGATCGACCAGATATCATAACTCTTGACCTGTAATTCTTTGAGGGTGGGAATTGTTTTGCTGTCCCTTTGACCCTGGTCTCAATGCCTAAATATCATTGTTGCTTTTCTTCCTTTATGAAACAGAATCCTGAGACCGAGATGATCGAATCGCTTGCAAAGACCATCCTTGTTGCTGCAAGGACCGCACCCAAAGGCAAGGGTATTGACGATATCGTGACCTGCATGCTTGATAATGCCGAAAAGGCCGAACTTGCGAACAGAATGGAAGAGCTTGGCAAGATCAAGGGCATGAAGTTCCTCATACGGGATGCAAAGAATGTCAGGGATGCCGATGCAATAGTCCTGATCGGTTTGAAGTCATCAGGTGCAAGCGGTCTTGACTGTGGGGCCTGCGGCTATGAGACCTGCAGGGAAATGCTTGATGCCAAAAAGGTGAAAAAGGAGTTCACAGGTCCGCATTGCATGATCAAGTACATGGACCTTGGAATTGCTGTGGGATGTGCGGCTGCAAAGGCAAAGGACCTGTGTGTGGATAACAGGATACTGTATAGCGCGGGTGCAGCAGCATGCTATTATGGTATGATGGATGTGGATGTTGCAATGGCCCTTCCCCTGAGTGTCAAGGGTAAGAACATCTTCTTTGACAGGCCATCTGCAAGGTAGGTGGCCGATTGACCATCTACAAGGTAGGTGGTCGATGGGCCTTCCCGAAAATAGGAGGCCGCCAGGCCATCTGCAAAAGGCAGGTGGCCGATTCCGGCGGGCTGTGTGCAGGACAGATGGCCGCCTGGCTTTCTGTGAAACAGGCGGAAGAATCCGTAAATCACTGATATGTGCTACCTCATCCAGATCTGTTTTCAGCACAATTCTAAGGACAGGTAAGGACAGGTAAGGACAGGTCTATCAATAGATTACATAATCTCTATAGGTAAAACTTATCTTCCATCTATAGAAAGAACGACCCTATGGAGTACAGTGCTGATAAAATAAAAGTATTGTTCATCTGTGTGCATAACAGTGGAAGAAGCCAGATCGCTGAAGAGTACTTAAAAAGAATTGGTGGGGACAGGTTCGAAGTTGAGAGTGCGGGTTACAGACCTACCAGCCTGCATCCTCTGGTCCTGAAGGTTATGGAAGAGGATGGTTTTGATCTCAGCGGGAAGAAAACTCAGTCAACATGGGATCTTTTCAAGGAAGGAAGGTTATTCGGGTATGTCATCACTGTGTGCGACCGGGAATATGAAGAAGAATGCCCGTTGTTCTCCAGGCCATTTGTGCAATTGAACTGGCCCTATCCTGACCCGGAATCCTTTACAGGTACCGATGAAGAGAAACTGGATCAAGCGCGGATATTGAGGGATTCTATAAAGACAAGAATTGTGCAATTCGTTGAGGATACGACAAAAGCTTAAAAATCAGGGTACGTCAACAGTAGCAATCCGGGGACTATTACATGGTAAAAAACGAAGAAGCTGCAACAGATACTGGATCACGGGAAAAGAAAAAAGTCCTTTTTTTATGTTTCCACAACTCGGCCCGGTCTCAGATGGCCGAAGCCCTCTTGAGGAGTATGTATGGGGATAGATACGATGCATATAGCGCCGGTGTTGAAGCTTCAATGGTCAATCCCTGTGCAGTTCAGGTCATGAAGGAGATTGGTATCGATATCTCCGGGCAGCGCTCCAAATCCCTTAAAGAATATCAGGATGATATATTTGACCTGATGGTTACAGTCTGCGACAGGGCAAAGCAGGCATGCCCTGTTTGTTCCACGCCTGACATATCTGCATTAGGGTCTCCTGTCAAATATCCTGAAGCAAAAGAAATGATCCACAGGAATTTTGAAGACCCGGCTTCTGTCGAAGGGTCACGGGATGAGCAATTGAATGTTTTCCGTCGTGTCAGGGATGAGATAAAAGACTGGATCTCCTTTTCGTTGGGTGGATGATGCTCTGTGCTTATCGGAATCAGACAGAATAGCAATTGTTGATGTGGCCATCAATACAAAATATATCAGTCATGAAAGATGCTTTGTATTGTTGTTATGCATAACCTTTATATGTCTGCAGGCCATTGTTTCAAATTTATTTGAAATATTCTCTAAGTCCATATCATGTGGGTCGATCTGAAGTTCTTACAGATAACCGCAAAACTATCTTCAAAGCACAATATGCGGGAACATATTCATGGCAACAAAAGCATGCATCGTAAAACAGCCGCAAGGTCTTGCTTTCTTTGAAAAGTATCTTCCTGTATGGGTGATTCTCTGCATTATCGCAGGTATTCTGCTTGGAAGATCCGCACCTGAACTGGCACTCTATCTTGACAGCCTGTCAATATATGTGGATGGGGCACCGGTAGTTTCTATTCCTATAGCTATCTGCCTGTTCTTCATGATGTACCCCATCATGGTGAAGATCGATTTCGGGGAAGTGCTCAAGGCCGGGCAGAACATCAGGCCTGTCGGACTCACACTCTTCATCAACTGGGCCATCAAGCCCTTCACCATGTACCTGATATCCATTTTCTTTCTGGGTACTCTGTTTCTGGGATTCATTGGTCCGGAGGCAACAGACCTTGTGAAGATGCCATTTGGACTGGAACTTCCCGTGGGTGCTACTTATGGTGAAGGTACAGTTGTGATGCAGGATGGTGTGAAGATGCTGGAGATACCTCTCTGGAGAAGTTACCTTGCAGGTTGCATCCTGCTGGGAATTGCTCCCTGTACTGCCATGGTACTTGTGTGGGGATACCTGGCTCGCGGCAACGACTGCCACACACTTGTGATGGTTGCGATAAACTCTCTTACAATGCTCTTCCTCTATGGTCCCCTGGGTGGTTTCCTGCTTGATGTTGGAAGGCTCCCGGTACCCTGGGAGGCACTGGCCCTGTCGATCGGTATATATGTGGCACTTCCGCTGGTAGCGGGTTATATTTCCAGGAAACTTATTATAAGCACAAAAGGTGAGGAATGGTTCAATACCAGTTTTGTTCACCTGCTGACACCGATAACGATAACTGCTCTCCTTGTTACGCTGATACTGCTCTTCAGTTTCAAGGGAGAGACGATACTGGCGCAACCGCTTACAATCCTGTGGATAGCAGTACCGCTTTTCATACAGACGGTGTTCATATTCCTGCTTGGATATGTGCTGGCAAAGCTCCTGAAACTCACGTATGAGGATGCAGCACCATCGGCGATGATCGGAGCATCGAACCACTTCGAGGTTGCGATAGCAACAGCGACAATACTCTTCGGCCTGTCGTCCGGGGTGGCCCTGGCAACCGTTGTTGGCGTGCTCATCGAGGTTCCTGTGATGCTTATGCTGGTAAGGTTCTGCCAGAGGACTCGAGGGTGGTTCAGCTGATCATTTTTTTCTTTCGATTTCTATGGGTATTCAGCAAGCATCTATTAAGAGGATAAACAGGATATCTTTCAGTTCTATTCATCAACGACAATTGCCTCTTTTAACAGCCCAGGCGCAGCTATTATAGAACTATGATCTCTTTGTCACCATATTATCAGCAATAACTTTACAAAAAGAATCGGATATACACAGATATACACAGGTCTTATCGTTTGCTTCAGACTATGTGGGGAATCGATGTGCCTGCTTCGTAAGTGCCTGTAGGCAATGCTGAAATAGAATTAAGCAATAGGTATACCCATGAAAGTAAAAGATGTGATGAATCCGGATGTCATCGTATGCGGCCCTGAGGACACTATCGGGGATGTTGCACGGCTGCTCAAGCAGAACAACATAAGCGGTCTTCCTGTTGTAGAGGATGACAGGGTTGTCGGGGTAGTATCCGAAGGTGACCTGCTCAAATTGCTTGAGGTTCCCGACCATAAGGGTCTCTGGCTCCCGAGCCCATTCGAGGTTATCGAGGTGCCTATCAGGGAGCTTATCAACTGGGAGGATACAAAACGCATGCTCGATGATGTGGGCTCAAAATCTGTGGAGGAGATCATGAAGAAGAAAGTACACACGGTCTCTCCAGAAGATTCTATAGAGAAAGCTTCGGAGCTCATTACCAGGTATAAGATCAACAGGCTCCCGGTTGTCGAAAACAACAAACTTGTCGGAATTGTCACACGCGGCGACATCATCCGCGGACTTGGTAAACTGTAACAGGGATAATATGAAATTCATTGAAGGCGGTATCTGTGCTGTAAGGGGCGTGCGTGCCGGCGGGGTCAAAGCCGGGAAGACGGGCCTGGCGGTCGTTCAGGCAGAAGGGAACGCAGCCGGGGTGTATACCAGGAACAGGGTCATTGCAGCCCCTCTGGTGGTGACCAGAGAACATATCACAAGGACAGGCAGGCTTGCAGGTGTTATTGTGAACAGTGGTAATGCAAATGCTTTCACAGGCGAGCAGGGCCTTGCTGATGCAGAGACGATGGTATCTGAGATTGCATCAAGACTTGGTGTTGATATGGAGCTGATAGGCGTGGCTTCCACAGGCGTTGTGGGACGCAGGCTCGATATCGGGTGGATCAGCGCACACCTGGATGAGGCTCTGGATTCCATGGGCGTGGATGCTGGTGCCAGCATGAGGGCAGCCCGTGCCATCATGACAACCGATACGGTCCCGAAGGAAATTGCCATCGAGATGGACTCAGGCATCCGCATAGCCGGCATTGCCAAAGGTGCAGGTATGATCGAGCCGAACATGGGCACCATGCTTGCTTTTGTGTACACTGATGCTAAAGTCAGCCCGGATGTATTGCAGTCATGCCTTAATGTTGCCGTGGACCGAAGCTTCAATATGGTAGTTGTGGACGGTGACACGAGCACCAACGACATGGTACTGCTGACAGCCACGGGCAAGTCCGGCATCATACCTGAGACATCGGACCTTCAGGCAGGTCTTGACCTTGTACTGATCGCGCTTGCAAAGATGATAGCTGCCGATGGTGAAGGTGCCACCAGGCTCATAGAATCCAGGGTAACAGGCGCAGCCACAACAGAGGACGCCCGCCTTGCTGCAAAGGCGATCGTCCGTTCCCCACTGGTAAAATCTGCCATCTTCGGCAAGGATCCCAACTGGGGCCGTATTGTGGTGGCAGCCGGCTACTCAGGTGCCGATATGGACCAGACGAAGATATCTCTTTCATTCTCAGGTGGCACCGAAGTCGTTGAACTTGTAAAGGATGGCAAGGTGGTCAGCAATGATGAGGATATACTGGCTCAGCTCAAGGCCATCATGGCACAGGATGAAATAGTCATCATAACTGATCTCGGCATGGGCCATGAGAGTGCGACTGCATGGGGTTGCGATCTGACCTACGATTATGTCAGGATCAATGCCGAGTATACGACATGATACTTTTTTTACGATCTATCTATCAGAGTATTCGGGGAAGACAATGTATAAGGTATACGTGGACGGACAGCACGGGACCACAGGTCTGCTGGTAAATGAACGTCTTGCGGAGCATCCGGAAGTGGAGATACTTGAAATTCCATATGAAAAGCGCCATGACAGGGAATTAAGAGCTAAGTTGCTCAACGAGGCAGATATGGTATTCCTGTGCCTGCCAGATGAAGCGGTTGAAGATACGGTGGGTCTTATCACGAATCCGAACACAAGGATACTTGATGCATCCACGGCCAATCGTATAAATGACGCATGGGCTTACGGCCTGCCTGAACTTTCTGCCCGGCACAGGGAAAAGGTGGCCGTTTCAGACAGGGTTTCCAATCCCGGATGCCATGCAACGGCGTCAATAGTCCCTCTTTATCCCCTGGTGAAAGAAGGTATCATTTCCAGGGAAACTGCTGTTCCGTTGTTCTCTATCACCGGATATACCGGCGGCGGGAAGAAGATGATCCAGACCTATGAGACTACGGATGAGCAGGCCTACAAAGCTCCAAGGCAGTATGCCCTGGGACTGACCCACAAGCACGTGCCTGAGATAATGGTACACTCGGGTCTCAACGTCAGGCCCATTTTCATGCCTGTGGTCTCCAGTTTCCCGAGAGGACTGGCTGTCACGCTGCCCCTGTCCGTGAAGGACCTTGAAAAACCTGTGACCAAAAAGTCCTTCTACGAACTCTACCGGAAATACTATGGAGATACCTCATTCATCCGGGTCCATGCGGCGGATGAGACGAAGGACCTGGTGGACAATGCCTTTGATGTACAGGGAAGCAATGATACCAACTACCTGGACCTTTACATTTACGGCAATGATGAACAGATACAGGTGATCTCCCGCCTTGACAATCTGTGGAAAGGCGCCTCAGGGGCGGCTATACAGAACATGAACATCATGTTTGGCATGGATGAGAGGACCGGTCTTTTGTGAGGCCTGCACTTTTTACCTATTCAATCTTTATATATAAAATCCTTCTATATCCTATACCCACCGGGTGAAATCATGAAGATCGAAGAATGGGAAAAACACTACGCGGAGGCATATGCAAATATCAGGGGATCTTTAAAGGATATCAGAGGAGTGTTCGTAGCCTATAACAGTAATATCGATGCCATCAAGCATGTAAGCGAGGAGGAAGTGAAGAAACTTGTAGGTATCGTGGGATCCGGTCCTATCCATGAGCAGGTGATAAACTATCCTCGTGAGATAAAGGACCCGGTTGATTTCATGGCTCGCCTGGTCATCTCCATGCGTGACGGGAAGGCTGCGGAAGTACCTACCTACACTACCGATCTGAACGACTGGCTCATGGACAACCTTGTGTTTGACCATGCCAGGATGGGTGGACAGGCAGGGATCATGTCCAACCTGCTGGCAAACCTGGGTCTGAACAATATCATCAGCTATGTGCCATGGCTATCCAGAGAGCAGGCAGACTATTTTGTGGATTCCCCCAACCTGAAATATCCTGTGGTCGAGGACGGTAAGCTCGTGCTGAAGCGCCCGAAGGAAGCCTATGACCCGGACCAGAAGCCCAAGGTCAACTGGATAATCGAATACTCGAAGGGAACCAGGGTCTGCTGTGCAGGCGAGTGTTTCGAGGTTCCAAGGGACAACCGTCTCATCATCTCATCAAGGCCGGACTGGCTGCGCATAGACATGGACAGCGAAATCTATGAGAAGCTTCCACAGATCAGGGAGGGGATCGACGGGGCCATACTTGCAGGCTACCAGATGATAAGGGAGGAATACAGCAACGGTACAACATATCGCCATTATGTGGAAAAGGCTGTAAATGTGATCAAATCCCTGAAAGCGTGCAATCCAGATATGCCCATACATGTTGAATTCACATCGATACAGAACAGGGTCATCCGCAAGGCCATACTTACCGATATAGTGAAAAAGCATGTAACTTCTCTGGGTCTTGATACAGTGGAGGTCGCGAATGCCCTCAATGTGCTTGGCTATGAGGAGCTTGCCTATTCCGTCATCAGCAAGGATGAGAAAAGCGTTATCTCCCTTTATGAAGGTGCTGTCCGGCTCCTCAGGGAACTGGAGCTTCAGGTGGTCAATATACATTCCCTTGGGCATTTTATATCCTTGGTCTCAGAAGACAGTCCTGTTTCTGTGGAGGATTACAGGGAAGCGCTCCTTTTTGCATCCCTTCTGGCTGCTACCCAGGCCTCCACCGGCAGTATCGACAGTATAAATGATGTGGAGCTGGGCCTGAGGGTGCCTGTATATGAGAAAGGCTATGAAAATCTCAACAGCCTGGCCACTTACCTTGTACGCCAGGGAATTTGCACCATGGAAGATTTCGAGGACGGATGTGTGAATGCTTCAGGACACAGCCTGGTGATCATACCCACTAAGGTAGTGAAAGACCCCGTTGGGACCGTGGGAATAGGCGATGCCATCTCAGCGGGTACTTTTGTTGCAATGCTGACCAGGATCATGAACAGGGGTATAAATAAATGTCCGGAGTGATACATGAACATACTCTGCGGCTATAATGCCAATATCGATGCCATCAACAAGGTGGAAGGTGCCAGGATGGCTAAGATGGCTGAGGCCTATGAAGGGGAAATAGCAGATGCAATGCTTAAGCCCCCTGGTATTATATCCTCGATACCTGATTTTTTTGCAGGGCTCTTCCTCTGCATGCAACACGGCACCGGTGCTGAATGGATGGTCCGGGACCGGGATGTCTTCCGGTGGCTTCGGGACAATTTCCTTGAAGGCTCTTTTCTGAGGATGGGTGGCAACATGGGGATCATGGCAAATGTTCTCTCCGAGCTCGGGGCATCCAGGGTGGTGCCAAACGTGGCAAATCCTTCCGAATTACAGATGTCCTTCTTTTCCAGAAAGGCAATATTCATCCCGGATCAGGGGGATGTCCGCAACAAAGGCTGTTCCGGAAACAATGAAAACGATCTGATCCACTTTGTCTTTGACTTCAGAAAAGGAAACAGTTTCACATTTCTTGGCAACGATATTTCAATCCCCAGGGAGAACCGGTTCATTGCTACATTCGATCCCCTGAATTTTGAACTGTACATAGACGATAAGTTCAGCATTTATGCCCTTGAGCATATCAATGAAATGGACGGGGCACTGATATCGGGTTACCATATGCTGAGGGAGGATTATCCGGATGGCAGTGGCTATGCTGAAAAGCTGGACAGGTCCATAGAACAGCTGAAACAGTGGAAGGAACTGAACGGCAGGCTGCATATCCATATCGAGTTCGGCCATTTCTCATCGGAGCAGATGGCATATGATGTTTTTGGCAGACTGTTCCCGCATGTTGACAGCATGGGCATGAACGAGGATGAGCTTGCCATGCTCGTACATATGAACGGGCTTGATGCAAACGGGATACTCAAAATGGATGCAAATGCGATCATTGAAGCGGCGATATCCCTGTGCGGGACGTCGGGTCATGGCAGACTGCTGGTCCATACAAGGGAATTCGTGCTATCCGTCTCACCCGGCGGACTGATGAAGCCGGGACAGACACTTGAAAGTTTGCATTTCGGGGTGAACTGTGCTGCTGCCTTTGCATGCTCCGGTAAACTTGGTGACAGGGATTTCATTATGGAAATTGCCTCGAAGATCGATGAAAGCGAATTTGGAAAGCTGCAGATGAAGAGAATAGGAGACACCATCCCATGCGAACACAGGAACACGAACGGCAACACCTTTGTCAGTAAGTACCGCGGTCATGATATATGTGCTGTCCCTGCACGCCTGTGCGAAGATCCTGTCTCTACGGTGGGGCTTGGAGATACAATATCTTCCGCAATATTCTTAAGAGAACTCGAACTCAGGTCATGACCATGTACACACTCTTCTGTGAGAACTTCAACCTGGGCTATACGCTGGACTGCGGACAGGTCTTCCGCTGGGATTATATTGATGGCTGGTGGACAGGTGTAGTGAACGGCAGGGTCGCACGCCTGCAGCAGGACCAAAAAAGCGGTGAGATTCTTGTAGATTCTGAATTGCCGGCTTCCTTCTTTGAGAACTATTTCCGCTTTGATGACGACCTCGGGACCATCCTGCAGGAGGTCAACAGGGATGAGTTCATGGACGGGGCCATAAGAAAGTACATGGGCCTTCGCCTTATAAGGCAGGATCCCTGGGAGTGCCTTATCTCCTACATGCTTGCAACAGCCTGGAGCATACCGAACATCAAAAGGGGTATTTCCATTATGTGCAGCAACTATGGTGAAGAGATCGGGGACGGCTACTACAGTTTCCCGGGGCCGGGTCCGCTCGTCCATGCATGTGATGATGACATGCGTGCCTGCAAGCTTGGTTTCAGGGGCGGCCGGGTTATCAAGGCTGCAAGACATGTGATGGAAGGGACTCTTGTACTTGATGAGATCTTCGAACTGGATTACAATGCCGCTAAACAGAGACTGATGTTCCTTGAAGGCATAGGGGAAAAGGTTGCAGACTGCATACTTCTCTTTGCATTCGGGAAAATGGAAGCCTTCCCCGTGGACACCCACGTGGAAAAGGTTGTGAGGACAGTCTACGGTCATGATGATCTCTTCGGGGGTACTGTCACAAAGAACAAGATAGGCAACTGGGGACGCATGTATTTCGGAAGATACTGCGGATATGCCCAGCAGTACTTCTTTTACCAGAAAAGGCTTGAAGGCCTGCTCTGAGATGTTGTTGAGCTATGCTTTTTTCCATTTCCTGAGGAATACCCTGAAGCTCTCGTATTTTATACTGCAGAGTTCCTCATTTTCAAGTACCTGGTATCCTTTTTTCACGGCTTCTGTAAGTTGCTTGCCCAGGGAACAGGTCATTAACCTCTCCTCCAGAAGTTCTTTTGCGGCCGGGAATTTCCTTTTGATATCTGCGATATAATTGCCGTTCTCTATGTAAAGTGAAAAGGTTTCGTCTGCTTTCTCATACCTGGACCTGAAAATCTCTGCGTGGCTTTTTATCCATACAGGAGGACCCTGATGTCTTTTCACAAGTGGGAGGGTGGATGAGAGCATTTCCACAAGAACAACAGATTCCTCGCCAGCCCAGCTACCACTATTGAGAACGGTGAAGCCGTGCTGCCCCAGCAGTGCCCTTATATTCATCTCCATTTTATCAAGTTGTGGGTACAGCACATCCTCCACAATATCCGGTGTCCCAAAAACAATTGCCAGAAAGGAGCTTCTGCGCTCTCCCAGAATGGCCAGGACCTCCCTGTCACTGAGGGGTTTTAGAGGTTCAGGGAAAAAAAACGCCAGTGAAGGTGTATCAACGTATAATCTACATGCCTCGATGAACCTGGCAAACCTGTCCACGGAAAGTGCGGCGGCAACATTTCGCCTGGGGTCTGTAGGGTCCACTACTACAAGCGGCTCTTTATGGTCAACACAACCATGCCCCAGCAGGTCGATAACCATTCCCGGTTTCCATTCACATGCGCTGTAAACGACATCCCTGAAAGAGCCATAGTGTATTATCAGCAGTTCGGTCAGGTATCCGGAGAATCCCCGGGTGCGCAGTTCAGAACCATAGACCCCGGTGCCCTTCATGAACTGTTTCAATAGCAATACCTCTTCCTGAAGGTCATTGATATGCTCCTTCACGAATATGTTGTGGAAGGGTGTCCTGTCCACTGCCGATTTGATTTCGGATGCCGAGCATACTGCGAAGCAGGGTACTATATCAACGTCGAATCCCATGTATCTCATGTTCAGGTAAGGGTGTTCTGCATACCTCTCTTCAAATGCCTCTGCTTCTTTTGCAAGCTCCCGGGCGATAAGAAGGCCCGATTTTTCCAGTTCTTCACGGCTTGTTTCTTCCGGGAAGGAGATAAAGATATCAAGGTCATGGGTTCCCGATATCCATGTTCCCCTTGCAGCAGAACCCACAAGTGTTGCCCTGTTTATCCCGATACACATCTTTCTGGCGGCAATCTCTGCTTTTTCAAGCAGCTCATCGACTACCATCTTAAGTTTCCTTTCCTCTTCCAGGGAAGGTCTGATCCTTTTGAGTACCTGCTCCCGGATTGCATTTTCAGCTTTCTCTTCCATGGTCATTGTTCCGTCCATTGTTAGTACTTTTTTCAGATATCAAGTTTTGTATGGTTCATGTTTTCCTGCTCTGTTCCAGGGATCCATACAATCTATTATTTTCATTAAATAGTAACATCGGTCAAAAAATCGACAAAATATATATACCATGAAATAACTTCTGTTCAGTAGATCATAACTATCTCGGCACCGGGATTTAAAGGGGGACGGCATATCAAAAACTTCTTTGGAAGACTTGGTTTCTTTGTAGAGGATAATCCCATTCCTATTCTTCTTATCGCTTTTCTGTTCATCATCATCTCCTTGCAGGGTGCCCGGCTCATCGAGATGGAATCAGGCACTGATACCTTTGTCGAAAAGACTTCGAAACTATACCAGGATTTCGATCATCTATACCTGGGCCTTTTCAGTACAGAATCCATCGTTGTAATGGTCGAGGGGGATGATGTGACAAGACCTGAGGTCTTTCAGGCAATGGACAGGGTGGGAAGGACGGCCGGAAATATCCCCGGGGTCATAGAGATAACTTCCCCCGCGGAAACGGTCAAGGATAATAACTATCAGCTGACCGGAAAGCAGGCAATCCCTGATAATGAGGGTGCGATCGATGAATTGATAGCTTACAATATGCCTGAACACCTCTTGCCTGACGAGAACCATGCATTGATATCTGTGGTTTTTGAGGGAAGTGCTTCCCAGGCCACACGGGAACAGATCCTACGGGAAACGGAAAGGTCCATATTGTTTGCAGAATTCCCGCCTGATTACAATGTCATTGCGACCGGTGAAGTGGCATTTGAGATTGCCATGAACGAGGAGATGAATGCAAGTATGAGTATTCTGCTCATGCTTTCTGTGCTGCTGATGATCGTGGTGCTCTACCTGGTATTCAGGCATGTGCGCTGGAGACTCCTGCCTCTTCCCATTGTTCTGCTCGGGATCATTTTCACGTTCGGTACGATGGGTTATCTCAATATACCCATGACAATGGTGACAATGTCAGCTTTCCCTGTACTGATCGGTCTTGGTATAGATTATGCTATCCAGTTCCATAACCGTATAGAGGAAGAGTTCGAACGTAATCATTCCGCTTCAAATGCGGTCATTGAAACGGTCCGGCATACGGGTCCTGCGGTGCTCATTGCCCTGGGTATAACATGTCTTGGTTTTGTGTCTCTTTTCACATCTTCAGTTCCCATGGTGCAGGATTTCGGCAAACTGCTGCTTATAGGTATCATCATGTGCTTCATTTCTTCCCTGTTTGTCGGTGTGACTGTCATCTATGGCCTGCATGAGGTCTCGGGCAACCCTGTCATAAGCAAACTGATCTCCAGGCGAAGACCAGGCGGGAAGAAAGATGGTCGTGATCGTGCAACTGCCATGGGGCCCGATATTACAGAACGCCTGATCGAAAGGTCCGCAGTGACTGCAATGCATCATCCTTTCATCATACTTGCAATAGCAGGTACTCTGTGTCTGGGAGGACTCTACTATGATGCGCAGGTTCCCATCCAGACAGATGTAAAGACCTTTGTTCCCCAGGATATGAAGGCACTTATTGACCTGAAACACCTCGGTGATGTCCTTGGTGGTGACGAGGAGATCAATATCATCATTAAGACCGATAACAATGCTGACCCCGAGCTTCTCGCATGGATGGATGAGTTCTCCGAACATGAGGTAGAGAACAGGGGACATATCTATGGTTCATCCAGCATTGTGGATGTTCTGAAGTCCATGAACGGTGGGGAACTTCCGCAGGATACTGCCAGTATACAGATGTTGTATTCCCGGATACCGGATGTGCAGAAGGAGCGATTCCTGCATGGCAACAACATGCTGATCCTCAACCTGAACATCGGCAATGCAATGCTTGAGATAGGACTGGAGGGTATCCAGGATCTCACCGGTGTTGTGGAGGATGATGTTGCATGGATGCCGCCACCACCAGGTACCACTGTCACCATGACGGGTGGTTCTGTGGTGTTCTTCACGGTCATCTCAGCCCTTACCACCGGCCGGCTTATAATGACGCTACTGGGACTTGTACTGGTCTTTGCCGGTCTGCTTGTGATCTACCGTGACCATTTGAAGGCACTGACACCGGTAATAACTATGTTCATGGTCATCGGCTGGTCGGGGGGCCTTATGTACCTGATGGGCATGGAGTACACACCAATGACAGCAACCCTGGGTGCTCTCATACTTGGTGTTGGTTCCGAATATGCTGTGCTCATGATGGAGAGGTATTTCGAGGAAAGGGATAAGGGTGCAGAACCCGAGGAGGCCATGAGGGAGTCAAGCGTCAGGATCGGAAAGGCCATCGTTACATCGGGACTGACCACGGTGTTTGGATTTTCTGCTTTGATGGCTTCTCCTTTTAGTCTTACGAGCAATTTCGGGATAATAACCGTCATGGATGTGACCCTGGCTTTGATGGCATCGTTCACCGTGTTCCCTGCAGTGATCGTTCTGCTCGATAAGCACAGGATGAAAAGAAAGGCTGGAAGGCCTGGCAAAAACACTTTACAATATAATATCACACCTGGCCTGAATAAAAGCCATAAGGAGGTATCATCCTGAAGAAGAGCGCAGAAAAGAAGTATTTCAGGAGATTCTGTCTTATCGTGGTTGTCATAAGTCTGCTGGTGGGGATTGTGTTTTCTTTGTTCCCCCAGACAGCAGCAAAGGAATATATCCCTCCTGTCACTGAAATGACCACGAACTACTATACCAGCTACGGCGAGCCTGACATCTACGCCTCCGTTCTGGGTGATACGGAAATGAAGCGTGGGGAGACCTCCAATATCGAAGTGATGCTTTCTAACAGGGGTGTGCTCTACGGTGCCAGGGGTGACACCGACACAGGTACATCGGAAGCGGTCCATGCCTTGGCCCTGCAGGAGCTGGAATATGAAAAGATGAGGACCACTGCGGTCGGTATAAAGGCCAGCCTGATGTCGGATACTGAATATATAGATGTAGACCCCATGACCAGCAGTCAGTCCATGGAAGATCCGCTGCTGCCGGGTGTCCTGCCTGATGACCCTCTTGTTTTTACAGTCACCGTATCGAATAATGCCCCGGCCGGAATTTACATGCTGAAATTACCCGTGACCTATGAATACCAGTATGACGTCAGGATGACATCCGGAAAGACAGTAGCTATCGGACTTGCTGAGCTTGACCATGCAAGCTACTACAGGCCTGTCAACAGGACCCTCACTATCCCTGTTATTGTAGAACCTGATGCAAGTTTCGAGGTTACGGGGGTTTCCGGTCAGCTTGTTACCGGGGAAACGAACATCATCAACATAACCTATACTAACATCGGTGAGCTGCCTGCCAGGGATGCTGTAGCCCGTATAATTGTCATGAAGCC
>JAFGCK010000049.1 GCA_016932675.1 Methanosarcinaceae archaeon
AAAGAAATGGCAAAGGTGGCATTTCGAAAGAAATGGCAAAGGTGGCATTTCGAAAGAAATGGCAAAGGTGGCATTTCGAAAGAAATGACAGTATAGTATTTTGAAAGGGATAGAACTTCATCCTCTGACGGGAAGGTATAACTCTACCTTCAAATAATATCCAACTGCAGTTTTGAGGACTGCACAGGAATCAGAGGAAGTACAACAGGCGATTGAATGAAGACCAGTAATAAAGAAGATGTCATCAAGGCCATCGAAACATATAACGTAAAGTTCATACGGTTGCAATTCACGGATATCCAGGGAATAGTCAAAGATGTCGAAATTCCGGTCACTCAGATCGAAAAGGCATTGACCACAGGTATCTCCTTTGACGGTTCATCCATCGAGGGGATGGTCAGGATCGACGAGTCTGACATGGTACTCAGACCTGACACGAAAACCTTTGCGATCCTTCCCTGGGGTAACGGGAAAGATGTTGTTGCCAGGATGATATGTGATGTATACCTGCCGGACGGAAAACAGTTCGAAGCCGACCCGCGCTACGTCCTTAAAAAGATAATGGGAGAAGCGCAGGAGTTGGGGTACCAGCTGAATGTTGGACCCGAGCTGGAGTTCTTCCTCTTCGCAAAAGAAGACGGTAAAGCTACAACGATCCCCAACGACTATGGCCGCTACTTTGAGTTTGCACCCACTGACCTGGCAGAGGATATCAGAAGGGACATCGTCCTTACACTGACGGAACTTAATTTTGATATCGAGGCCTCTCACCACGAAGTTGCCTTCGGCCAGCATGAAATAGACTTCAAGTACGATGATGCACTCTCGACAGCAGACAACGTTGTCACCTTCAAGTACGTCACAAGGACCATTGCAAAGACATACGGGCTGCATGCCACTTTCATGCCAAAGCCGATAGCTTCCGAAAATGGGTCGGGCATGCACATAAACCTCTCACTTTCAAAGGACGGCACAAACGCATTCTATGACCCTGATGCAGATATGCAGATAAGCGACACTGCAAGGTACTTCATTGCAGGTATCCTGGATCACATAAAAGCCATCTGTTGCATTGCAAATCCACTTGTGAACTCATACAAGAGGCTCATACCGGGATATGAGGCACCTGTGTATATAACATGGTCCGGCGCTAACCGCAGCTCCCTGATCCGCATACCCTCTCCACGGGGGAACAGCACCAGGACCGAACTGAGAAGCCCGGATCCATCCTGCAATCCCTACCTGACCTTTGCGGCCATACTTGCTGCAGGTCTTGAGGGCATTAAGAACAGGAAAGAGCCCCCAAGGATAATGGACCAGAACGTGTTCGACCTTTCACCTGCTGAGCTTAAAAAGATGTCCATTGAAACTCTCCCAAGCACCATCAATGAAAGTTGTGACTGCCTTGAGAAGGATGAACTGCTCAGGGAAAAGTTCGGTGCCCACGTACATAATAACATCCTGAGACTTGCAAGGGCTGAATGGGACGCATACAGGATACAGGTGCATGACTGGGAAGTCAACAGGTATCTGAACACATTCTAGTATGGAACTGGATATTGTCATACGGGAAACAACAAAAGAGGATTTCGATATCGTTTCCCGTTTCATAGAACTTGTTGACAATGATTTCTGCCCGAGCCTATCCCTGAGGGGAGGCGGGATCCTGGAAAGGGTTGAAAATACCCTTGCAACTGCTGATTCAAACTACCTTGTAGCGCAACTCAGAGAATCAGGACCATCCGATGAACTAAAGGGATCCATCGCAATGGTAGGCTGTACCAGGAAGTGGCAAAGTGAATACGGGACATACATTAATTTCTTTGCCACCCACCCATCCTTCCGCAGGTACGGCATAGGTAATCTGCTGCATGCAAGCCTGGAACAGAAATTAATAGAAGAAGGCTTCAAAAAGATATACCTGTGCACATGGTCAGGCAACAAAAGAGCAATGAGATTCTATGAAAAGCTCGGATACAGGATCTATTCTATAATCCTGAACGACAGGGGTGAAGGCATCCATACCTTCAACTACAGCAAAAAACTAACATCCCTAAAACCACAAAATAATATACGATAGCATCCCAATTGGCAGGGAACTTTCGGAACTTTCCTTAGAGCAAAATAGAAAAAAGATAACTTTCATAGCGGCCTGAGGACCTGTTCCTCTGCCGGCCGCTCTGAACATTTGAAAAAGTCCGGACACGATACCTATCGCATGGTTAGGAAGAATAGAGGAAGTGTACAGGTACCGTGTCCATAAATATGATTTTCTCAGACTACTCCTCTGGCATCCTCTCTATCTTCTTTGCGGAAAGTCTTTCCACGGATTTAAGGTCCACATTCTTTTCAAGTACCAGTCTGCCGTGATCTACCGCACTGTTCACAAACTGCCTGCCCACAGGATTTCGAATGATCAGGGTAGTAGAACCCTCCGGACTTCCGACCGATCCTGCGGAAACATCTGAATCCAGTGCAGTAAGGTCCGTACATATCCTGCATCCAGGGCGCACACAGTCCTCCACCTCCCTGAGGGAGATGACAGTAAGTGAACCGTCCCGCAGGGTAATTTCCAGCCTGCCTTTCACATCAAAACGAATGATGTCCAGAGGATCGATATGCCTTTCTGAGATAAGCCTGTCCTGCATGAGCCTCTCATAGTCGAAGGTTTCCGTACAGAACAGACCTATAACAAGACGTATGTATTTCCTGAACGGCCTGATGAGGTCAAGGTCGCTCTCACGCATCCGATGGATCGCCTGTACTACACAGGGAACTCCCACAACAGCAATATTCGTGTACTTGCGCCTGATGACAGCCTCTTTCAGGGAGGCGACCAGCGGAACCCACCAGTTATAACGGCTGCCTGCGTGGTGGACAAGCACGTCCCCGGAACTGATCACTGCGGAGGAGGGTTTCAGGCTCCACGGGTCCTCCACGACAGTCACAACAGCATCGATCATGTCCTGCTCCAGGGCATTTGTCAGAATTGCGGTGACTGCGCCACCACTTTGTTTCCCCGGGATATCGAAGGCTGCTTTTGCGGATACTACATCCAGATATTGGCCAAGGGTCTCAGAGGGCTGTTTTTGAAGCCTCGGGCACACCTCATAGCATGCACCACAGGGTACACCGTCGTTCACATCCTTACAATAGCCACTGTTGAACGGATGGACCGATTCTTCGCCGGTTTTAAAGAATATGGCATCTGCCGGGCATACGGCAACGCATGCACCACAGGCGGCGCATTTCCCGGTGTCCCAGATCTCTGCCTTAAGATCAAGATAGTTCTTACCTGCCATTATCATCACTCCCATGTATAGTTACCTGCAAAAGGCCTGCTGCTCTCAGGAATTATCCTTGAATAGCTGGTATCCAGAAAAGGGGACGGGTCAATGCCAAACCTTTCACAGAACTCATTTAGCACAGGAGTCAGGCGTTCCAGGTCTTCGTCGGTGAACCCGACCTTCTTTGCTCCGACACCAAGCAGCTTCTCGTTCACATCGCCCCTGATAACTATCTCGCCACCATGTATCCCGCTGCCGATACCCCGGTCCCGGACTGCAGCCTCATGGCCAATACCAAGCACAAGTATCAGTCCGCCGGCCATGTATTCACCAAGGAAGGCATGGGATGTACCTCCCACTACAAGAACGGGATGCTTTCCCTGATACTCCTTCATATGGATCCCCCCACGATAGCCGATATTTTTTTCAACGAACACCTTTCCGCCACGCATGCTGTGTGCAACCGCATCACCGGCAGTTCCGTGGATGACCAGTGTCCCCTCATCCATGGTATTTCCCGGAGCATGTTCAGCATCGCCGAATATCTCACATTCCGGTCCGCTCATGAACATTCCAAGGTCACCACCGGGAACTCCATTGATGGTGATCTTCACATCACCCCTTAATCCGTCACATATGAAACGCTGTCCCAGAACATTATTGAGTATGATTTCCTTTACACCGGAAGCCACAGCCTCACGGATCTTTCTGTTCAGCGGGGTGTAGTGCATGCCCTTTGCATCTATTACCAGAGCTTCCACTTCCATCAGGCCCCCACGGATTCTACCCTGAGCACGTTAAGCAGGCCCTCGTCAAGCATATATCCGCGCAGACGCTCACGGTTGCCGCGCAGGCTCTCAATACTGTTAATACCTGCTGCTCCCATGAGCTCGCTAAGTTCAAGTGTCCAGGCATGGATAAGATTTGCAACATGCTCCGCACCAACTTCCGGATCTATACGCTCGACAAGTTCAGGCTTCTGGGTTGCGATACCCCACGGACAGAGGCCGCGATAACAGTTACCGCATACACGGCATCCCAGCGCTATGAGCGAAGCGGTCCCGATGTAGACTGCATCGGCACCAAGTGCTATGGATTTTGCCAGGTCGCCGCTGTTACGGATACCTCCGCTGGCTATAACTGAAACCTCATTCCTTATGCCCTGGTCGTTGAGCTTCTGGTCGACCGCGGCAATGGCTGCCTCGATAGGGATACCCACGTTGTCCCTGAACACCTTTGGTGCCGCACCGGTACCGCCACGGAAACCGTCGATCACAACCGCATCTGCGGATGATCGTGCAATGCCTGCGGCGATTGCAGCTACGTTGTGTACTGCAGCGATCTTCACGAAGACCGGCTTTTCCCAGTTAGTGGCCTCCTTGAGACCGCGCACAAGTTGTGCAAGGTCTTCTATACTGTAAATATCATGATGGGGCGCAGGACTGATCGCGTCCGAACCAAGGGGGATCATGCGGGTACAGGATACGTCAGAACATACCTTCTCTCCCGGCAGGTGGCCGCCAATACCTGGCTTTGCACCCTGGCCGATCTTGATCTCTATAGCTGCACCACGCTCCAGGTAGTTGATGTCAACACCGAAACGTCCAGATGCGATCTGAACGATCATATGGTCCTGGTATGGATAGATCGCTTCGTGCATTCCTCCCTCACCTGTCCCCATGAAGGTTCCGGTCTTTGCAACCGCCTTTGCAAGGCTTAGCTGCGCATTAAGGCTGATCGCACCGTAGCTCATGTGGCCGATCATGATCGGGGTATCGAGCTTAAGGTTCGGAGTAAGCTTTGTTTTGAGTTCCACATCAGCATTGTTCTTTGTAAAATCAAGTTTTGATGGCTTCTTTCCAATATATGTTCTCAATTCCATCGGCTCTCTGAGAGGATCGATACTTGGATTGGTGACCTGGCAGGCATCCAGCACCAGCCTGTCGAATATGACCGGATAGTCAAGCGCATTTCCCATTCCCGCCAGGATGATCTTTCCTGTACGTGCCTGGTTGATGATATCCTCGCGTGCTTCTACGGTCCAGAGCGGATGGCTGCGATAATCCACTGGCCTTTCCTGAAGCGTAATCGCATCCCTTGGACACATGGAAATGCAGCGGTGGCACGCGGTACATTTGCGTGAGTCTATCAGGATCTTATCGTCCTCTACACGAAAAACGCCGTAGGAGCAGTTGTCGACACAGCGCATACATTTCATACACTGGTCCCGGTCTATGCTGATCCTGTACTTAAGGGGAACACTTCCAAGACTCATTCGAGGACCCTCCCGATAACAGGCTCGCCTGCCCTTGGCATATATATGTTCTCAACATCAGGGTCCATTGTACGGATCGCCGCTTCTTCACTTGACAGGTACAGCCGTGAACCGTGCTCGCCCACGACAAGAGGGCGCAGCTTTATCCTGTCGGTGAAACCAACAATTCCGTCCTTTGTGGCGACAACTATCGCGAAGGGACCGTTCATCAGCGCAGGGCCGTATGTGAGACGCAGCACACGCATGAACTCTTCCTGTTTTTCAGGCATCTCATCGATCTCATCCCAGAAAGGCGGGGCAAGAGCCTTGACGATCAGCTCTGAGGGAAGGCCATGCCTTCTGCCCAGAAGGTCGAAGAGGTAAGCAACTACTTCCGTATCGGTCCGCATTGTACATTTGTAACCATTGCTTTCAACATATCGACGGTTGGTGCCATATGATGTTATCTCGCCATTATGGACGACAGACCAGTCCAGCAGATTGAAAGGGTGAGCACCACCCCACCACCCGGATGTATTGGTAGGATAACGGTTGTGTGCAAGCCATATATACCCCCTGTAATCCTCTATCCTGTAGAAGTTGGCCACATCCTCGGGCCACCCGGCAGCCTTGAAAACTCCCAGGTTCATTCCGGATGAGAATACCAGAGCACCCTCAATGCTTGAATTGATGGTCATCACAAGATGCTTGACGTTATCATCATCGGGATTTGTAGTGCCCACCATCAGATCAGTATAAGGTTTAAAGAAATACCTCCATGGTATGTGCTCTTTTTTGAGATCCTGTTGTTCGTATGTCGGGATCTCTTCCTGATGGACTATCCTGCCCCACTTCTGGAGGATCTCATCCACCATGGATTTCGGTTCAAGCAGATTGTCAAAAAATACGTGTATGGCGTAGCAATCTGCATAGTCAGGATATATGCCGTAGGCCACATATCCCGCTCCTTCTCCACTTCCTCTTTCATCCATCAGACTGAGGGCCTTCTTAATACTGGAGCCATCCATTCTGGCCATGGTCCGATCGATCATTCCTATAATTCCACACATTTTGATCACTGTGAGTATTTTATCTTATGGGCTATGGAATAGTATTTCCCCGATATGGATCTAACCATGCAAAGGTCCATAAGGGTAAAGCCCTGTCTGTGCGAACAACTCACATTCACGTTCTATCAGCCATAAGAACAGGCTGATCAAGGATAGATCTGAATGTATTTTCCACAAATTGAAAGTAAGGGAGTTTTCCCTTACAGTATGCTAAGATATGTATCAAGCTCCCACTGGTGGACCTGTGCCTTATATTCATTCCACTGAGCATTCTTTGCCTTGAGGTAGTTCTCGAATACGTGGTCTCCAACCACGCCCTTTACGAACTCACTGCCTGCCATGAGGTCAATAGCTTCCTTAAGGTTCCCGGGAAGGGATTCTATTCCTCTTGCCGCCCTCTCCTCTGTGGTGAGCCTGAAGATGTTCACATCAGTGGATGCTGGTGGTTCCATCTCATTCTTTATACCGTCAAGACCTGCAACGAGCATTGATGCAAATGCAAGGTACGGGTTACATGCCGGGTCCGGGCACCTCAGTTCGATCCTGGTGCTAATACCCCTTGATGCAGGGATCCTGATAAGGGAACTCCTGTTAGATGCAGACCAGGTACAGTAGATAGGTGCCTCATATCCAGGTACAAGCCTCTTGTATGAGTTCACTGTTGAGTTTGTGATTGCAGCAAACTCACGGACGTGTGCAAGTATGCCTGCAATGTACTGCTTTGCAGTTGTCGAGAGCTGGTCAGGGGTTCCCGGGTCGTAGAACGCGTTCTTTCCGTCCATCATAAGGGACTGGTTGGAATGCATACCTGAACCGTTTACACCATAGAGTGGCTTTGGCATGAATGTTGCATAATATCCCATATGTGCTGCGATGGACTTTACAACATACTTGAATGTTACAATATTGTCGCACGTGGTCAGCACGTCACTGAATCTGAAGTTGATCTCATGCTGCGATGGAGCGACCTCGTGATGGGAAGCTTCCAGCTTAAAGCCCATATCCTCAAGAGCAAAGTCAATGGCCCTTCTGACATCCTGTGCCTTATCAAGAGGAGCAAAGTCGAAGTATCCTCCCTTGTCTGTAAGATTTGTTGTCGGGTGGCCGTTCTCATCAAGTTCGAAGAGGAAGAACTCAAGTTCAGGCCCTGTGTTCATTGTGAAGCCCATGTCCGCTGCTTTTGCAACAGCCTGCTTAAGGACATATCTTGGGTCGCCTTCAAATGGCTTTCCATTCGGTCTGTATACATCACCAATGATACGTGCAACTGCGCCTTCCTTTGGCCTCCATGGAAGTATCCTGAAGGTTGATGGGTCTGGCATGAGGGTCATGTCGGACTCTTCGATCCTTGTGAAACCTTCAATAGATGAACCATCGAACATTACACCAATTTCGAATGCATCCTCAAGGTCTTCAGCAGGAATGGCCCAGCTCTTGATCATACCGAGAGTATCGGTGAACTGGGTCCTTATGAACTTAACATTGCACTCAGTTACAGTCTGTAACACATCTTCCTTTGTTACCGGGTTTACTTTTACCATTTAGACTACTCCTCTATTCACCTAAGGGTGACAAGTATCCTATTACCTACTATCTAATATAAATAGTTATTGTGAACGAGATGGACAATAAATAAACCTTGAGAACAAACAGCATCATACGCTTAATAAAACCATAGTCCATAATCCAGAGATAATCCTGGAAAAATACCAGAAAAAAACAGATATAAAGAAAACATAATCAAAAAAAATCCGAACTTCCGAATGTTTTAAGTATAACAAAAAAAAGGTAAACCATGGCCTGACCCAGGAGGATATCTAATTAGAATTTAAGCTTAAAAGCCTGTTC
>JAFGCK010000050.1 GCA_016932675.1 Methanosarcinaceae archaeon
CAATTTAACTTGACTTTAAGTGGTGGTCTTAAAACGCATACAAGCAGATCAATATATATACTAAGTAAATTTTTTCTTTAACAATATATCACAATTCCAATTTATTTCATTATTTATCCCTTAACACAACATTTACATGCAATGAGTCCATTTCAAATGTTTATTAGCAATGTTACTAAGGAGTTCTATACTTTTGTTCTTCACTTTGAGGTAATATCATGGAAGTTCCAGTCGTTAATCTGCCGGATATACAGGCTAACAAGCCTCAAATTCCGATCAACCTGACCCGCGTTGGCGTAACTAACGTAAAAAAGCTTGTTGAGGTCAAAAGAAAAGAAAAACGCCCGGTGGTTCTGATAGCTACGTTCGATATTTTCGTAGACCTCCCCTCTCATCTGAAGGGAGCGAATCTTTCCCGCAACTTCGAAGCGGTTGACGAGGTTATTGAAAAAGCTGTCAAACTGCCTGTTTATGAGATCGAACAGCTCTGCAGCGATGTGGCCCAGAGCCTGTTGAACCGTCATGAATATGCAACCCGTGCAGAGGTTCTACTCAAAAGCGAGTATGTGATAAAAAGGGAATCACCTTCCACAAAGATGGAATGCCAGGAAGTTGTGGATATCTTTGCTGAGGCGATCGCATTGCGTGATGAAAGGGAGAATATGGTTGTCAAGAAACTCATAGGTGCCGAAGTTGTCGGGATGACGGCTTGCCCCTGTGCCCAGGAAATAATGAGGGATAATGCCAGGCATGAAATGGAATCCATCGGTATCGAGGCTCAGAAGATCGCTGAGTTTCTTCACAGGGTCCCCATGGCAACCCACAATCAGCGTGGCAGGGGCATCATCTCCATTGAAGTCGAAGGTAGCAAGTTTGTCTCCCTTGATAAGATAATTGAGATAATTGAGAATTCCATGAGTTCCAGTGTATATGAACTTCTCAAGCGTTCTGATGAGGCAATGGTTGTCCAGAGAGCCCACAACAATCCCAAGTTCGTAGAGGACTGTGTGCGTACTATGGCTAAGAATGTAGTCAGGGGTTTCCCTTTACTTCCGGATGAGGCGATCATAATTATAAAGCAGATCAATGAAGAGAGTATTCACAGGCACAATGCATTTGCTGAAAGGGTTGCAACCCTTGGTGAACTACGCAGTGAGATCTCACAGGATTGAAAATGGACAGGTATCGATCCTGTTCGTTCCATCCTTTCATATTGTAGAAAGAGGAGTTAGCTTGGTGGAAGAAACAGATACACCGAATGCTTCCGACATACACGGGAACCAGATCGAGCCCGGAACTGTTGTGAGGTATATAAATACCGGTACCATAGGAAGGGTTGCCGGGATCAGGACCGACGATGAAGGAGTCTGGGCCCTGGTTGACAGTACAGGACTTTACTATAAGGTCGAAACCCTTGTCGTAACAGATGCCAGCGAGCTGAAGGAAAAGGTGGAGACCAGAAAGACCGCTTCCGAGGCAAAAGAGTATATGCGGCAGTATGCCACGTCCGATGCTGATCTTGAGGATGTGGGACAGATCACGGGTGGCGGCTGATCCGCCCACCTGTACTTTCTGTTAGGTTTTTATCAAAGGTCATCCTTTGTTTTCAAGCAGTGTAAGGGACCGTATCCACTCTCCCTTTGGTTCCCTGGAAGTGCCTACCACAAGCCTTTTGTGTTTACCTGCCTGTTCCACAGTGCCACTTGCTTCTATTGTCTCTCCCGCAAGGGCCTGGCCTGCATAGGTATGCGTGTAGGAGAGTACATGGTCTATTTCCCCGTGATCTACAATGTACACTGAAGGACTATCAAAGGAAAGGTCTGCATTGGTCACCTTTGCTTCTATCTTCATTTTCCCGATGTCCCTTCCTCTGCCAATGGGTTCTTTTATCTTCTCCCAGTCACGCACAAAGAGAAGATCGAAATATGTTCCTTCTACCATTCCCCGGTTGCCTTTTCTTCTCTCATGCAGGACAAATTCCTCAAAACTTATTTCAGGGACCCTTTTACGATATATCTTCCTCCACATCTGCTCATTGATCTCCTCTATGGGGCCATCCGCATCCTTTGCCTGCCTGATGGCATCGCGTGCCACAAACCAGTTTTCTCCGTATACAACAAAGTCCACGTCTGACCCTTCATTCTGCAGTCCCGGCAGGAAAGAACCCGTGACCCCCATCCTGTCCGCAGGAATGCCTGCTTCTTTAAGGGTCCGGACTATTGTACCTACCCGGCTATCTGAGATGCTTAAGCTTTCGATGACATCGTTGGGTCTGAGGATCTTCTTTATCCTGTCCTCGGGAACAACATGTACGTCCTCCACCCACTCAGGCCGGTTCCTGCGCATGAAATCAAAGGCTGCATCAAAATCATATTTCCTGTAGCGTATACCGTTGAGTTTTCTTTCCCCTTTCTCATCCGGTACATACCTCAGGGTTGACCTTATGCCGTGAGGATGGAAATAATCGGAAACTGCAAAGATCCAGTTGTCATCTGTTATAAGGAAGTCCCTTATTCTTGTTTTGATCATTGGTCTCATCCATTGTTCCTTTTCTACATTGGGTTAAACTAGATTGTATTTATGCATGAAAACACTTTGCAAGCTTTGCTGTCTTTTCAAATGACTTAAATATATATGATCATATCCAGTATGGGTGTGTTTATTCTGAGATGCAGGTCAGGTGAATCCTTTGAAAACCCTTGATGAATGGCTAAGAGGTCTTCGACGTCAGTTCCACCGTGAGCCGGAGCTCAGTTTCAACGAATACCGGACACAGGAAAAGATAATATCTGTGCTGGATGGTCTTGGAATCGAATCTAAAAAGATCGCCGGCACCGGTGTCATTGCCGACATCCGCGGAACAGGATCTGGACCATGTATTGCCATACGTTCTGATACCGATGCCCTTGCTGTGGTGGAGATGTCCACTGATCTCAATGGCGACTATATATCCAGGAACCCGGGTGTCATGCATGCATGCGGCCATGATGCCCATATGGCCATCGTTCTTGGGGTTGCCAGGCTCCTTCAGGAAGAGAGGGGTTCCTTCAGCGGTTCTGTAAGGCTTATATTCCAGCCTGCAGAGGAAGTCCCACCAGGAGGGGCTGTAAGGATTATAGGGGAAGGTGGCCTCAGGGGTGTTGATGCCATTATCGGCCTGCACATATTCGGTGATGTGGAGGTGGGGGCAATCCACTTACGCCCCGGACCTTTCATGGCAGGCTCTAACCGTTTTACTGTGAGGATATTTGGAAAAGGCGGTCATCATTCGACACCTGAATACTGCGTCGACCCCATATTAATAGCCGCTGAGTTCATATCTGGCCTCAGATCCCGGATATCCGGAGAATTGGGTCCTTCGGAACATGCCCTTGGTTTCGGCACTGTCAACAGCGGCAGGCAATTCAACAGGACGCCTGATGAGGTCGAGATAGTAGGCAGTTTCAGGACATTCGATGATAAAGGCACTGCGGCCATAGAATACAGTATGTCCTCACTTCTTGATTCCCTTATGGCTGCCCATTCTCACAAAGCTTATGACGGAATAC
The DNA here is from genome assembly GCA_016932675.1 of Methanosarcinaceae archaeon. GTDB lineage: Archaea > Halobacteriota > Methanosarcinia > Methanosarcinales > Methanosarcinaceae > Methanolobus. Next base: position 3,549 of record JAFGCK010000050.1, read on the forward strand.
CTCACTACGAGTTGGATGTCCAGTATGGTTACCCTGTACTTTTCAATGATCCCTTCTTCACAAACAAAGCCTCTTGCTTACTGAAAACCAAATTCCCTAATGTTGATCCCAATGCCAGGGCCATATTCGGGTCCGAGGATTTTGCCTACTATCTGCGGGAAGTGCCGGGCATGTATTCTATCCTTGGAACAAGGAATGTCGCAAAGGGCATTTTGGAAGGGAATCATTCGGCCAGTTTTGACATAGACGAGGATGTACTGATCACAGGTGTTGAGCTGCTGCACTCTCTAGCCCTTGATTTTTTGCAAAGTCCGACTGAATATATCAAATAGACATAATACCTTTCTCAACTG
>JAFGCK010000051.1 GCA_016932675.1 Methanosarcinaceae archaeon
AGATAGGCATCCGGCTGAGGATATCTTGCAGGAGTCCTTGTTGTGTCTATGGAGAATGTGACTATTTCACCTTCTTCAGAGCGGAACCTGACAGAAAGGTGGGGCTTGAAGGAACCCCTTGAGTTCTTCTGCCTGAAAACCATTATCCCAAGATCAACCATGTCCTGTAATATCGATATCCCTCGAACACGGATGGATCTCAAAGTATTTACATGTTTTTCAGAAACATCAATGGAACAGGAAAAAAGGAGGAAAAACGGAAAGAAAAAAGAAAAAAATAAATGCTCAGAGTACTTTTTTGAGCTCTTCAATAAGGACGCCGGCAGTGGTCACACCTGTGAAGCGCCTGAAAACCTGCCCGTCGTTTAGGATGATCAGGGTGGGAATGGCCTGGATAGCATATTTTGCAGCCATTTCCATATTCTGATCTACATCGATAACCTTTACATCTACCCGGTCACCGAACTCGGCCTTTACCTTGTCAATGAAGGGTTTCTGCATCTTACATGGTCCGCACCATGCCGCACTGAAATCCAATAACTCCGGTTTGCTCATATTAACACCTTTTCATTTTGAATGAAAAATGATCTTTTAATATAACTATCTTTTCGACGCCTGGGAAGGAAACATGCTTCTGGCATCCTCCCCCGAGGATGCAGGCAGTTTACTACGGTAATGTGCGTCTTGTACACAACCATTGTGCTTATGATATAAAAAAGTTACTACCATACCCAATATAAATGGTCATATTCTCCGTATCTTTGTCGTAAGGTCCAGGGGATTTGAATAATACAGGGAACTCGTAACGATAAAATCCACATACTTTGCGTATTCAGAGACCATTGTCAGCTCGACCCCGCCAACCCCTATCTCAAGATGCGGATTGATGGACCTGAGTTCAGGCACAAGGGTTTCCATCTCTTCGGGACTATAATGGTCCAGCAGGAGCGCATCTGCAAGGGCTGCGTATTTGAAAGCCTCCTCACGGGTCCTGGGCTCGATCTCTACCTTTTTCATTGCCCTCAGCTTACCGAAATCCCCTGCAACGTTGAAATGGTTCTGTGTGACAAGAATGGAATCGCTCAGCGAATTCCGATGATGATGGCCACCTCCGGCCTTTACGGCCTTGAGCTCGTACCTGCGAAAACCCGGATGTGTCTTCCTGCTGGTCGCAATTTCCACATTCGGATTGACCTTATGTGCAAGCTCCACTGCAACGCGCGTGTTGGAAGCGATGGCGCAGACCAGGGAGAGGAAGGTCTGGGACACGCGCCATAACTTGAAAAGCATGGGCAGGTCACCCTGGGCTTCGAAGATGACGTCATTGGGATTGAACTCCGCACCGTTGTCAAGGCATGTGACCACTTCAAGGCCCTTGTCAGTGTAAAAGGCTGAGAGGTCCTCCATACATGCTGCTACTCCATGTTCCCTTGAGACGATACGCTGCCTGCCTGTGCCCTGGATACCAAGGAGTTCTGTGGTCTCATCGCCGTAAGGGCAGTCCTCCGAAAGGTAAAGTTCGAAAAAGTCTATCATATTTCTCACCATGCTGTGAATACTAGTTATTGGACATAATTCATAACTATTACTATTGTTTTCAAAGGAAGGAAAGAAAGGAGGAGATCAATCCTCCAGAGTGGAAACATCCCCCGGGTCCATGCCAAGCTCCTTTGCCTTGAGCACCCTCCTCATGATCTTACCGCTGCGGGTCTTTGGCAGGGAGTTCACGAACTCGATCTCGGAAGGTATCGCAATGGGACCAAGGTTCATCCTCACGTGATAGACCAGGTCAAGTTTGAGCTTGTCACTCGGACCGTAGCCCATGCGGAGTATGATAAAGGCCTTTATGGAATCGCCCTTCAGTGGGTCGGGTTTTCCGATCACAGCAGCCTCTGCAACTGCTTCGTGGGACACAAGGGCGCTTTCCACCTCCGCACTGCCGATATTGTGCCCTGCTACGATCAGCACATCATCCGAGCGACCAAGGATCATGATGTAGCCATCCTCATCCTTTACCGCAAGATCACCTGCAGTGTAGTAATTGCCAATGGTGTTCCAGTACTGGCGATACCTCTCATCGTTGTTGTAAACGGTCCTCATCATGGACGGCCAGGGTTCCTTTATCACAAGGAAACCACCAGTCCCGGGAGGTACCGGCTCGCCTTTCTCATCAACCACATCGGCAACGATCCCTGGCACGGGCCTTCCTGCAAAGCCGGGCTTCATGGGCTCGCCCACAGCTGTTGTGATCATGTGCATCCCTGTTTCCGTCTGCCACCAGGTATCAAGGACCGGACACTTTTCATTCCCTATCACACGATAATACCACTCGAAGGCCTCGGGATTGAGAGGCTCGCCCACGGAGCCCAGTATCCTCAGAGATCCCAGGTTGTACTTCTGCGGCCACTGCTCACCCATTCTCATGAACATGCGTATGGCAGTTGGTGCGGTATAGAATATGGTCACATCGAACTCCTCGATCATTTCCCACCAGACACCCGGATCAGGATAGTCCGGAGTTGTCTCGGATATCAGGACAGTGGCACCCATCGACAGGGGACCATAAACGATGTAGCTGTGCCCTGTGATCCATCCGGGGTCTGCGGTACACCACATGACATCACCCTCTTTCAGATCGAACATGTTCTTTGTGGTATAATAGGTGCCTATCATATAACCGCCGCAGGCATGAACAATACCCTTTGCAGGGCCAGTGGTACCGCTTGTGTAGAGAATGAACAGCGGGTCCTCGGCATCCATGACCTCAGGTTCACATTCCTTATCCACGCCTTCCATGATCTCATAGAAATCGACCTCGATCTCCGAGAAGAGCTCCATTTGCGGGGTCATCCTCCTGAGAACTACTATCTTCTCAACACTGGATGCGTTGACCACAGCATCGTCCACGATCGACTTGAGGTCGATGCGCTTGCCACGCCGAAGACTTGCATCTGCCGTAACGACTACCTTTGCCTGCGCATCCTTTATCCTGGAGTGCAGTGCACTGGCACCAAAACCACCGAATACAACGCTATGAACAGCCCCTATACGGGCACATGCGAGCATGGCTATGATCTGTTCGGGAACGAGAGGCATATAGATGCATACCCTGTCACCTTTGCCAACCCCAAGGGACTTCAGGCCGTTGGCAAACCTCATCACCTCGCGGTAAAGCTGACGGTATGTGATAACCTCTTCCTTGCCGTCATCGCCAACCCATATCAGAGCCACCTTGTTCCTTTTACCATTGAAGACATGCCGGTCCAGGCAGTTACAGGTGATGTTCAGTCTGGCATTGATGAACCACTTTGCATAGGGGTGGTCCCATTCCCTGACACGGTCCCATTTTTTGAACCAATCGAGTTCCTCTGCAACCTTCTCCCAGTGTGCCTCCGGATCTTTTACCGATTCAGCATAGACCGTACCATAATCCTTTATCCATGAACCGCCCTTTACCGAAGGATCCGGAAGGTAACTCTTGCCATCCAGCTTAACGTCAAAGTTCTCAGACATTTGTACTCCATTCCTGACTATTAATGATTACATATATCGCCAGACCTGACTTATACTCAGGCTGACCGGACTAAAGCGCCGGGACCATACAATAGATCCGTCAGGCAGGAAGATCCACTCCATACTTACGGATATTGACGGAACCAGACAGGGAAGAGATAATGAAACCAGAGGTTAATGGTTCCCATCCATCACGGATAATCATGATATTAGTATAAACCTATTTTGGTCATGGAAGAATAGGAGTAAAAATTTCCCAGAGTAAAACAGAATACTCTCTGAAAGAATAAGAAAATATAGGAAAAAGAGATCAGGCCGAGAGTGCCAGGATGGCTTCCGCAAGGTCGCCGTTGGCATTCTTCAGGGCTTCTCTTGCCTCTTCCTCAGAAACGCCGGTCTGCTCTGCGACCAGCCTTATGTCGTCGTCAGGGATCACAAGCTCCCTGGCACGCTCTTCCGGGGTACCGACTATCTGATAGGTATCCACACCCTGAGCAGTCATAACAGAAACGTTCGCATCGTTGAAAACAATATCCTTTTCGGGGGTCCTTATGATGACCTGCTCCACATCATTGATCTCTTTGATGTCTATACCCATCTGCTTCATCATCTGTTTGACCTTTGCAGGGTTCATACCCCTGCCGCCAATTCCCGGAAACATCTAATCACCTTGTAGCAATAGTTGAATTTTATTATTTATTTTATTATTTAAGTATTCTCATGCTGTCTTCCGGCAGGCTTAATAGCAACCGCCGCCACATGTCCCGCATGCGCCTGCAGCAGCAGGATTGTCAATGATGAAACCCTTGCCCTGTGGGCCGTCGACATAATCGATAGTTGCTGTGGAAAGGCCTTCTACGTCATTCTTGTTCATGACGATCCTGAGACCGTTGATCTCCTCAACGACATCTTCCTCGCCACTGATCTCGTTTTCCAGTGACATACCATACTGGACACCACAGCAGCTCATTCCTGCTACGAATATCCTTAATGAATGGTCTTCTTTTTCCTGCTCTGCAAGCAATGATTTCAATTCGGCTGATGCCTTTTCACTTAGTTCTACCATATTGTTACCTCATTATGTGCTAACTACAAGGTGATTAAACCGGTTCTCCCTTATATGGTTTTTTAGTATATAAACTATTCGCATACATACGAACGATAGCATGGACTTTTGTACAGCTTCATACGAATTCTGCATCATCGTCCACAGGGTTGCATAATACCTCTGAATTATAGGCATTTATTTCAATGGAATTACGGGGTCCTTTGACCTCCCATACGGGCACATAGACCAGCTTCAGGTTCAGCTCGATATCGTCGGGCGAAGGCCTGAATCTTTTGTGCTCGGAAATAATGGCTTCACCCTGTGTATTATCGAATCGCAGGTCCTTGGTATGCTCATCGATGATACTGACAAGCAGTTCATTCCTTGCCTCTTCCTCCGTTCTCACAGGATGCTTTACCTCATAGGGCACATCAGGAATGGCCACGCTCTCACGTATATCATACAGCTCGAGCTGCTCGTTGTTCCCGTTAAGTGCGTTCATGCAACCTGAACCTTCTCCGGAGATATCTATTATCTTGGACCTGTACCTCTGTTCGGTACTCAGACAGTATTCATATTTCCAGAAAGGGACCAGTTTGAGCAATATGTCCCTGCAATTATATACATGGGACCTCGCAGTGGAAATTGCATGTTCCCTGCTCATGTTCACCGGAGCCGAATGCAGGTTCAGTAATATGCTGTCGGCCTGCAGAGCTGCCTCGGGAACATCACTTTGCTGCCGGGCAGGAGCATTGGCTATCACCGGTTCAGGGATGCGCTTTGAATTTCCAAAAAGCGAAGGACCTTCCTCAGCAGGACCTTTTTCCTTAAAAGCGGTGCCTTTCCCGAAGATAGAGTCTATTGCAACTTTTGCGATCTCGTCAGCTGCCAGGGTCGTGCTGATCGCCGGAGAAGCTGAAGAGGCAGTTGCCCTTCTTTTTGACTGCCCGCTCAGCAGGTCAAGCTCAGATGCGACCCCCTCCATGTCAGCCAGCACCGCCCTGCCGATCTGGAAGGACAGTTCATCACGGTCCCAGACCTTGATGCCGGAGTCTTCAGCATATTGAAGAATGTCACTGCCTGCGCTGCCCGTTACCACATACAATCCTTCACCATCCGGCATCTGGCTGACAAAATCCCTTAGCTCCATAAGATCCGGATCAGAAGAGAGTCTGACGTATGTCCTGCGACCACTTTTCTCAGCGATAAGGTCATGCCTGTGAGAATCGGCAACATTGTAACCAGCTGAAGAGAATATATCCCTCAGGATGCGCACTAAATCTTGTTTCATGAGAATAATCATCCCCTGTTTTTGCAGAAATTAAATAGTCTTCATAAAATAAAAAGATAAGCAATAAATCGGTCTGTTAAAAAAACAAAGGAGAAGCCAGCGGCTTCCCTGATCATAGTACCCTTGTGGTTGTTTCCAGTTCGATGCCCTTGTTCGTGATCACATAAGAGATCGTCCTGTTGGGGACTATCATTCCACGCATCTTGCGGATCAGTATGGTGCGTTCGATCTCACTGCCACGCTCCCTGAGCCTGAACTCGATAACCCCGTCGCAGATATGCTTGAGATTGTTCTCTGTGATAGGATCATGCATACCGCTGGTCATGAGTATCAGCTGGACAGCGCCTGTGGCCTTACCCACAGAGGATACTATCTCTATGGCCTCAACAACTGAATTCAGGTTGTATGTGCGCAGGAAGTAGGAAATGGAATCTATGACGCCGCGGTACTTGTTCTCCCTTTTCAGGGTTACCGTGGCTTTGAGCATATTAATGGAATCCGTTCCCTTTTTAAGGAAGTCCTTGGCCGAGAGGTTGCTTGTGAACTCCTTGGGAAGCACATTATAGAAACGTGGGCCGTAGGCATCAATGAATTCAAGGTTACCGCTCTCGATATGCTTGATGATCTCCCATTTGTGGTTTTCCATTTCCTCTATGATCTCGGACACGGGATGTTCCGATGAGAAATAGTAGACATCCTCATTGTTCAGGATGCCGCCGTAAGCGAACTGCTGGGCGAACATCTCCGAATTTGCTCCGGGTTCTCCCAGAGCAAGTATTGTCGTGCCTGGCGGGACCCCGCCGCCTAGCTGTACATCCAGTCCATTTATACCGGTGGGAATACGGTATCCACCGCTGCCATCGAAACTATAGTCCATGTTTTCACCCGCTTTTAAAGTAAGTAGTGATCCAGATATCTAAATTAATATAGTAATTATATTTATTTTAAGGGATAATAGGCTTTTATAGTATATATCAATTAGTGATTGCTGTAAATTTGCAGGAACTTGAGAGAGAATGCGAGAGAATATTGGTGATAAAGCATGATAGATCTGGATGACCTGAAGTACGATAACGGCCTGATACAGGCAATTGCACAGGACAATGATACAAAAGAGGTCCTCATGTCCGCCTTCATGAACCGGGAGGCACTTGAGAAGACCATTGAGACAGGGATTGCACACTACTGGAGCCGGAGCCGCGCCAGACTGTGGAGGAAAGGCGAGAGTTCAGGCCACATGCAGACTGTCAAAGCGATCTATATCGATTGTGACCAGGATGCTGTGCTGCTCATGGTCGAGCAGGAAGGCGGCGCCTGCCACACAGGCTACAGGTCATGCTTCTACCGCAACATCGAGGGAGATATCGTAGGTGAGAAGGTCTTTGACCCCGAAGACGTGTACTGATACACGCCAGCAAGCCATCCTGAGAGGATAGCTCTGCCCGGAAGCTCTTCGCCAGCATATTTCAAGGGTCGCAACTGAATTATACGATCCATGTCATATACCTGCATATGAATAGGACCAGTGAGGACGGACAAAAGATCGTTCCTGATACCAGTTCAGTGATTGACGGTATTATTTCTGACGGCATAGGAAGGGGGGAATTCCGGGGTGCCAGCATCATTGTTCCAGAAGCTGTGGTGGCCGAGCTTGAGGCCCAGGCCAACCGCGGGCTTGATATCGGATTTGAGGGGCTGGAGGAGTTACAGAGGCTGCGGGATAAAGCAAGTGAAGGAGAGATCAGATTCTCTTTCCATGGAAAGCGGCCAAACCTGGACCAGGTGAAGCTTGCCAGGGGAGGAGAGATAGATTCCCTGATACGTGAAACTGCAAGAGAACTTAAGGCGAAGTTCATTACCGGTGACAGGGTCCAGTCCATGGTGGCAAGGGCAATGGGTGTCGATGTGGAGTTCATAAAACCCGAACCCAGGGAATTAGGACCCCTGCGCATCGAGGACTACTTCACACCCGATACCATGTCGGTGCATCTGAAGAACAAGGTATATCCCATGGCAAAGAAAGGCTCCATTGGGGATGTCCGGTACGTCAGGATAGGCGATAAGCCAAGTACCTATGGCGAGCTGAGGGAGATGTCCAGGGAACTGACGGACAGGGCACGTACTGACCACAATTCCTTCATTGAGCTGTCCTTCAGCGGGGCATCGGTATTGCAGATCGGCAATATGAGGATAGCTATCGCAAACCCGCCCTTTTCAGACGACCTCGAGATAACAGCTGTGCGACCGGTGGCATCGGTGTCACTTGAGCAGTACCGCCTGAGCGACAAACTGAAAGAGAGGATACGTGCCCAGAGGGGCATACTCATTGCCGGGCCTCCGGGAGCCGGCAAGTCAACCTTTGCGGCAGGAGTGGCTAATTTCCTGAACAATATGGGTTTTGTGGTGAAGACAATGGAATCGCCCCGGGACCTGCAGGTGCCGGACGAGATAACCCAGTATGCACCCCTGGACGGCAGCCTGGAGAACACTGCCGACGTGCTGCTGCTGGTGCGCCCGGACTACACGATCTACGACGAGGTGCGCAAGACAAGGGACTTCGAGATCTTTGCGGACATGAGGCTTGCAGGCGTGGGCATGATCGGCGTGGTGCACGCCAACCGGGCCGTGGACGCCATCCAGAGGCTTATCGGCAGGGTGGAGCTTGGCGTGATACCACAGGTGGTGGACACCGTTGTTTTCATCGACAGGGGAGAGGTGGCCAGGGTGCAGACCCTGAAGTTCACCGTGAAGGTGCCTGCCGGCATGATGGAGGAGGACCTCGCAAGGCCTGTCATCCTTATATCGGACTTCGAGACGGGAAAGAGCGAGTTCGAGATATACACCTACGGCGAGCAGGTGGTGGTGATGCCCCTGGGAGAGGAGCAGGATAGGAAGCCCTCCTGGAAACTGGCAGAAGGAGAAGTGCGGGCCGTGCTGGAGGACTATGCCAGGGGCCCTGTGAACGTGGAGATGGTCTCGGACAGCCGTGCGATGGTAAGGGTGCGTGAGAAGGACATGCCCCGCATTATCGGCAAGGGCGGCAGCACCATCGATGATATCGAGCGAATACTCGGCATCCACATAGACGTGCGCAGCTCTGATGGCTCCGAGGAGAAGAGCGTTAGCAAGAGGCAGGAGGAGAGGCAGGAGGAGAGGCAGGAGGAAAAGGATACAAGACCCCACCGCCCGATCATCGAGCGGACCGAAAGGCACGTCATCCTCAATGTGCCGGAGCTGGCGGCCCGGGAAGTGGAGATCTACGCAGGGGACAATTTACTCTTCTCGGCCACTGTGAGCCGGCATGGCGACATTAAGATAAGGAACGATTCCACAGTTGCAGACAGTGTTACCAGAGCGGTGGAGACCGGCGAGGCCGTTACGGTACGACCTCTCTGAGAGTCCTGGGGTCCGGGCGGTTGCCCGGCCTGGCGGCCGGCGTGATTTACCGGGAACCGGACAGGGTGAGAGGTAGGGGTGCCGGGGGAGGAGAGAGGGATCCGTCTTATATACGGTCTCTTCCACGGGTTAAAAGATATAGAACGGAATTCACGATTTGCTGCTCAGATACTTCGCTATGTACCTGGCAAATTCATCGAAGTCCTCGAGCCTCTCGGTCAAAAAAGTGCAGAGGATGTCCGGGTCTATCTCCTCATACATGTGAACCAGAAAATTCCTGAATCCTGCAGCAAGGGAAAGATCCTGTGCAAAGTCCTCTGGAATTATTCCTTTCTTTCCGAGTATCAGAAAAACTGTTTTATAGTCTTCTGGTCTTTCAAATCCCTCTTCTGAGATGATTATTTCCCCGATATCTATCGCGCTTTCAATGGCAAGCTGAAAATTCCTCTCAACTGCACTGCGCATCTCATAATTTGTTTCCAGTTCATTACTTGCGGAATCAACTGACTTCAGGTAGCTGACACTTTTTTGCATGAAATTGAGTTTCCGAACGATCTTCTCATCAGCATCCATTCATGTCAGCCCCTTTTCCCTGACCCTTTCCAGAAACATCTGGTCCATGAGGTCCTCATGATATTTCCGGTCCAGATATGCTGACATTATACGCTGTTCAACATCGATCTTCAGACCATGGTCCCTTTCAAATATCAGGACGTTGGGCCCTATAATCTCAAAACTCAGGACCGGTGCAGTGTCATTGAGCACAAGCAGGTCCACATTGCTGTTTTCCAGAATGCCGACAAGCTTTGAGGCCAGCTCCAGCCGCTTCTGG
>JAFGCK010000052.1 GCA_016932675.1 Methanosarcinaceae archaeon
AAAATATATGATGGATCGTATTAAGTATAAAGTCGTGCCAAAATAGATCTGTTATAACTTTAAGTTTGTGGTCTGCTAAGGCTTATCATGGTTTATAACAGAACTGGTATCCACAAAAGAAGAATGATATTTTGTGTGCTCAGGATGATGAGGTTTTCCTCAGAATTAACGATATCTTTTTGTACTTATACATTATAATATTTAAAATTCTGCGATAACTATATATATGATTGGCGCGAGATAGGAAGCATAAATTGAGAAAAGATTTAAATTGTATCAAATATGAAAAGATTGGGAAAAGTATTACATATTTCAAAGCAAAATGAGATCATCATCAGAGGAGACGAAAATAAATACTCCGGGTCCCCGGGGGATATTCCCAGGTTAAATACCTTTGTTCTTGATAAGTCTGTAAAGAGAATAGGGAAAATTGCCGGTATCTTTGGACCCGTTGATTGGCCTTTTTTTATAGTGAAACCGAATAAAGTGTTCACTGATTCTGATCTAAAGAGATTGATAAATGACCGGGTATATACCCAGTGAGGATAGAGATAGTTTTCGTGTGTCTGCAGAGAGAGTTTTGCCTGAATGGCATAGAACTTACTAAATATATTTATAGCTATGATGAAAGGTGATTAAAATGGTCGAAGTCGAAAGGGTACGTTATTCTGACACTTCCGAAAGGGAGAAGATACGTGCAATGATCAAGGCACGTAAAGAGAAAGAAAAGGACATGGAAGTTGAGAAAGCTAAGGTCCAGTGTCCTGAATGTGGAAGCCGCAATCTTGTACAGGACTACGAAAGGGCAGAACTCGTATGTGCTGACTGTGGGCTTGTAGTTGACGCAGAGTTCGTTGACGAAGGACCTGAGTGGCGTGCTTTCGACCACGACCAGAGAATGAAGCGTTCCCGTGTGGGCGCACCCATGACCTATACCATCCACGACAAAGGCCTGTCCACCATGATCGACTGGAGGAACCGCGACTCATATGGAAAGTCCATCTCATCAAAGAACAGGGCGCAGCTCTACAGGCTGAGAAAATGGCAGCGCAGGATACGTGTCAGTAACGCTACCGAGCGTAACCTTGCCTTTGCACTTTCAGAACTTGACCGTATGGCATCAGCCCTTGGTCTTCCAAGGACCGTGCGTGAGACCGCAGCTGTCGTGTACAGGAAGGCGGTCGATAAGAACCTGATCCGCGGAAGGAGCATTGAAGGTGTTGCAGCTGCAGCATTGTATGCAGCATGCCGCCAGTGCAGTGTCCCGAGGACGCTTGATGAGATAGGAGAGGTTTCAAGGGTAAGCAGGAAAGAGATCGGAAGGACATACCGTTTCATCTCAAGGGAACTGTCCCTCAAGCTCATGCCCACATCACCCATCGACTATGTCCCGAGGTTCTGCTCAGGACTTAACCTCAAGGGTGAAGTGCAGTCAAGGGGTGTGGAGATCCTCAGGCAGGCATCCGAGAAGGAGCTGACCAGCGGACGTGGTCCGACCGGTGTTGCAGCAGCGGCCATCTATATCGCATCCATTCTCTGCGGCGAGCGCCGTACCCAGCGCGAGGTCGCCGATGTTGCAGGTGTGACCGAGGTCACTATCCGTAACAGGTATAAGGAACTTGCAGAAGAGCTCGACATCGAGATCATTCTCTGAGCACAATACAGTGATGGACAGAAACAAAGGAAGCCATTAACACCATTTCCTTTGTCTGGTCCTTTTTAGCCAAACCTTTTTTAACACCTGACCTGATTAAGCAGTGTAGACTATGCTGGAACTGCTTGAGATGCTGGCCATAGGATTTGCTGTGGGAATGACTGGCGCAATTGTACCAGGTCCGATGCTTTTCGCCACGGTAGACGCTTCCCTGAAAAAAGGATGGAGGGCGGGACCTGAGGTGTTCATCGGACATGCTATACTGGAGTTTCTGCTATGCCTGCTGATAATATACGGCATCACAGCAGTCAGTGATAGCACGGTCATGGCAATATCCATACTTGGCGGAGCCACGCTTGTAGTATTTGGATTCATGACCATGGGGAATGCAAAGGGTGCGGCAGGCTCGATGCATGAGCATGGCACGACAAACACCAATCCCATAATTGCAGGAATGGTGACATCGGCATCAAATCCTTATTTCTGGTTATGGTGGCTGGCAGCTGGAAGTGCACTTGTCCTGCGAGGACTTGAGATTAGCATACTTGCAGCAGTGATGTTTATGGCAGGACACTGGCTTGCAGACCTTGGATATTTTACTGTTGTTTCCGCCTCATGCAGTAAAGGAAAGAAACTCATGTCACCAAAGATTTATGAAAGGATACTCATGACCTGCGGTTTGTTTCTTGTCCTGTTTGGGTCATGGTTTATCATAGGCATATGAACCCATGAATGTGTATAATTGACATTCTTATTACATCATTCTTACAGCCGGGGTACTGATCGTGTGGACTTGTGCAGCATGTATATGCAAGTAAGAACGAGTGAATCATGTATGGACAGTGGGGAAAGTAACACCGGGAAGGGTGTAGCTGGTGGTTTTGTTTTAAATCTGCTGAAAGTATGTATCAATATTCATATACCTTGAAGGTATCTGCATGTCATGGAATCCATGACACAGAGCAAAAAGGATATTAAAGGGAAATCAGGTAATAAGAGAAAATCAGTACTCTTTCTGGTAAAAACATCCTGCGGCCTGTTCCTTGTCCTTTTCGGGTCATGGTTCATCATAGGTATGTGAACATACATGAGAAGAAGTTGCATCAGGGTACTGAAGAAGAAAGGAGAACCCATACGCAGAGAACTGCTGGAAATGGAGCTGCTAGATAACTCCGCCAGGATATTCTCTGAAGGGGATTTCCTGTACCTGCCCCTGACAGAAAAACCTCCGGAAGGAACACTTGATAGGATCCCCGGGGATTTTGAGATTACAGAGCATGATTTTGAAGAACATAAGGGACAGCTGAAGCTCGGGGACCTTCTTGATGACATACCGCACTTTGAGATCGTTGGAGATATCGCAGTCATAGGGAATGACGTGCAAGAGCCAGGGAAGGTGGCAGAGGCCATCATGAAAGTAAAAAGCAACGTCCGTACGGTGCTTGCGTCACTTGGACCTGTCGAGGGAGAGTTCAGGGTCCGCAGGTTCAGGACAATAGCAGGAGAGGAGAGGACAACCACCATACACAGGGAATACGGATGCAGATACTACATCGACCTTGAAAGGGCCTACTTCACTCCCCGCCTTGCAACCGAGCGCTCACGCATACTCGCACAGGTGAAAGATGGCCAGACCGTGGCAGACATGTTCGCAGGTGTCGGGCCCTACAGCATAATGATAGCAAAGAAAAGTCCGGACATACGGGTCATCGCTATTGACAAGAATCCCGATGCTGTAAAGATCCTTCGCCGCAACATTGAACTCAACTCAGTGACAAATGTTGAGGCCATAGAGGGCGACGCCAGTATTGAAGCTGAAAGGTTTGCCTCAGTGGCCGACCATGTCATCATGAACCTGCCTCATAATGCAGACGAATTCCTGGACGCCGCGATCAAACTATGCGCCCCCGGAGCTATTATCCACTATTACGATATCACACCGGAAGACGACCTTTTCGATAGTTCCCTGAAGCTCATCGAAAATGCAGCATCCAGAGCAGGCCGGAAGACCGAACTTAAAGGCACGAGGGTCGTGCGTTCCTATGCACCCCATCAGTTCAATGTATGTATTGAAGTGAAGATAGTATAATCAGAACTGGAAAATAAGCGAAATCGTTAAATCCCCTGATAGAAGTATAATGTCGTTCACACTGCCTCTGTGGCTTAGCGGTATAGCGGCTGATTCGTAATCAGCAGGTCGGGGGTTCAAATCCCCCCGGAGGCTAATGATATCGAAAGTTCAAATCCCTCTTTTGGTTCCGTATATGAACTTGGCCTATCAGGCCACAAACTATTCAGTTTCAAAGCCCAAAAAGTCTTCACCTTTGGATCATAATGAAAAGAACTTGTAGCTGTTCTTAGCTTTTTTTACATAAATCAAGTATCTGCACGATGACTACACTCAGCAGATCATTCACACTAAATCATGACTTCCGCAATCACCTGGTAAAAAGATAATAAGGGTTTTACTTCTCTGAATGCAAAAAAACCAGATCATCTATAGCTGAACATGTTTCGCTGAACATGTTTCGTAATATTTATCTGTTTGCGGTTATGACTTAATTGTGTGGGAGAACAAATCTCAACCTGCACAATGGGGAACGAAATATGACAGAAACAAGCTCTTCTGATCTCACCCGGGTGACCTACCACAGAATATATGTGGACTCACAGGGTGATTCTCACTTTGATGTCGTGACGGTCGAACAGAGTCTCGTGCAAGCAGCACCACCTGCTGCCCCGTTCTATGTCTCCGGGGATGGACCTGCGTCGAGGTATCGCTTCTATACGTTTGAACCCGGCTGGATCGGTGAACTGCATCCTGCTCCAACCCGGCAGTTCCTGGCCCTCATGTCGGGTGCGGTGGAGATGGAGACAACAGATGGGGCGGTCAGGCGGTTTGAGCCCGGGGATCTGGTCCTGCTGGAAGATACATCCGGCAAGGGTCACGTGACGAGGAACATCAAAGACGAGTTCTGCACATTCCTTGTGGTCCCTGTCCCTTCGGCCTGATATATTTCCCGGGATATCGACTCTTGATATCCCTTTCTTTACAATGTAGCGACCCGGAACGAGCAGACCACCTCGATAGAGAGGTAATAGTATTCAAACGGCTTATGCCGGGGGTTCAAATCCCCTGGGCTATAGGTCAAGAGGTTGAAAGCCTCCATTTTCCATTTTTGAGTCTTATTAGAAAATAACACACATATAAATAACATACAAACAGACTATAATATGTGGGTAGTGGACATGAAGGCTCATAACATTCCGGCAATAGTGGCAACATTGTTCATTGTGATTCTTGCATCCTGCCTGTTTTCACATGCAGCCAATGCGAAAACGGTTGAGATGGACATGTATGTGATTCAGGGTGAACCTTATGTCTTCGAGTTTGAAGTTGATAGAGTGGGAATTATCGATGCTGAATTGATGGATTTTGAAGGTTCTGCCGAAGAACTCGTTTTGATCCTGGAATCACCCTCCGGAAAATATAGAGATGTCTGGTGGACAGAATCAGTAACGTCTTTATCCCTGGTCTATGAAGTCCTGGAAGAAGACATTGAAGCGGGAGGTATCTGGAGAATATCGGTGGAGACAGGTGTTGATGAGGAAGGATTCGGTGTTCTGAAGGTAACATACCCGGCAGAAGAGCTGCAAGTTGAGGGAATACCAGAGGAGGAGTTACAGGCCGAAGAAGAACTATCAGTTCCTGATGAATATGAAGAAGACAGCGAAGTGTGGTACAATGTCCTGCCCTGGGAAATCCTTATTCTGGTATTGCTTGCCACTTTTGTTGCCGGTGGACTCTTGTGGAGCAAAAAAAATCATCATCCAAGAGAAAAAACAGCAGAGGATAAGACAGGTTCAATAGAGGCGATCTCAGAACCCGACCATGCATGGGTCTACCTTGATGAAACGCCATTGCCTGCTGGTTTAACGCCACATTTAATCTCTGATGTCCCTGCCGGAACCCATGAGTTGAAATTCATAAAGATCGAACCGGCAAAATGCTGGTACGGCAAAAAAGAGGCATTTGTTATTCCTGATGAAACTGCCGTTGTTGAATGTGAAATGAAGGAAAATGAGATAAAGATGCGGCTTTCAGCAGATCCACCAGCGATACCTGCAGATGGGACATCCTTCTCTTCAATAAGGATACGGATTGAGGACAAGCATGGAATACCGCTGCCGGTTCCGGAAGACATTACTATCGACCTGGAGGCGGACACCGGGAAGATCCAGGATTTTGTACTAATATCCAGAGGTCATGCTTCAACTACAGCTATTCTCGGATCTTCTCGATTGGCCAAAGTTGCAACCGTGAATGCAAATTGCAGGGGGATGATCAGGGGAAGTACAGAGGTCCCATTTACAGAAGTGGATAATGAGAAATGAGATTGGCCATAGCATCCAATCTTTTATCTAAATATAACGGATTTGCTTATTTTTCACTCAGCTGTTTGTTTCAGGATCCTCTATAATCATTTCCTGGTTTTATTACTATTACTATTACTATTACTGGAATCATTGTATTCTGTATAATACAATTCTGTATATTGTCGATCCTTATACCCGATGAAGAAGAACCAGCGTCGCCTGAAATTCCAGATCCTTCAATAATTACACCCTTAGCAGTGACACTGAAGACTTCCGGATCAGTAAATTCCGCTTTGACCAGTGTATCATCAGAATTGCCGGAAAGCGATTTCAATGTTACATCTTTGCAGGTATTTAGGTTTCCTTAGTTTGCCATGATGTATGTTCATAAGAAATTATGTGTGGTTTAACGGATCCAAAACACATATTCGAATTCCAGGGGGCTTTATAACATAGAGGACTTCGATAAACACATCACTTCCTCACTAACTTTTTGCTAAAATATAAATAATAGGTGAATAAATTAATAATTATGGACGACTTAACCGATTTTGCTCTAAACGAAGAATATAAACGCCTTCAATCTGT
>JAFGCK010000053.1 GCA_016932675.1 Methanosarcinaceae archaeon
CCTCTAGAACTTTTTTTAAAATTGGGTTTACTTGTTTATATCTAGCTACTTTGCAGGAAAACAATTATTAAACTATCGTTCAATGTCATGTGAATCCCGGTTCTGGGGAAATTGTTAAATAATTACCGATGCTAACTTCCTATAAGTGGGGTCGGGTGTAGACTTAAAGTGTATACTCTTCCTGCCATTAAGAAAAGGAGCGATAAGATGTTATTTCTGGACATAAGCACATGGGAACCTGAAAACAGTGAAAAGGTAGTTGAGCATTTCAAGCAATTGAGACCTCCAGCAGGTGTGAAGGTGATCAATCAGTGGGTGGACATTTCCGGTGGCAGATATTTCATTCTATTTGAGGCAGAAGATGCAAAGGCATTTGCCGAATTCAACCTGCCATGGTCTGACATATGCCTGATCGAGAGTTGTCCGGTTATGGAGGCTACGGACTTCATAAAACTCATGGCTGCAAAGGGAGTGTGACCCTCTCCCTTTTTAAGCTACAGTCAGCTTATTTCTCTTAAGGTTATTTTCTTCTCAGCGTTTCCCGCGCGGACTGTGAAATCACCACATGGGAGCGCATTTGTTTCATAATTGAAATAAAAAATCCCCTCATTGTCAGACATTATGGTCTGCAAGGCCGTAAACTCCAGCTTTACTTCTTCCTCTCCATCCATTGCTTCTCCGTTGATGACTATATCATAGCTGCCAGGCGGCACGTTCTCGTCTGTGAATTTCGCTACTCCATCATTGGATTCAAAGCTTCGTTTGAAGTCAACGAACATCCTGACGATAAAGTTGAGGTTTTTTACCGGACTGGACATAACGTCAAAACGATTCTTTCCCTTTGGTATAGGCAAATTCTCAAAGAGGTATTCATAGCTTCCATTGTTTACTTTTACTGGCCTTGAGAACGAGACAGAGATATTGGTCACAGTGTTGGGTTTTGTTTTTCCCTGAATTGTCAATACATCTCCTGCAAGGGGTTCTTCAGGCAGGATGCTCCATTCAGTGATCTGGGTTTCTTCTGAACTTGACTCCTGTCTGTTTTGGGTAAACGAATAGATCAACTTCACAAAACCAAGAAAAAGGCTATCGCCCTTGCCCAGAACCATACATATCAACTCCCTGTCAGTAATTAAAGATCTTTCTCATCTTTTTCCTTAGTTGTCATAGAATCGATTTTGCTTTCCAGCGCCTTCATCAATTCCTTGAGTTCGCTGATCTCATTCTTTCTTGCGATATCTGCTTTGTCCACAGCTTCCTGGACCCTGGCCGAGATCTTATTTTCTACCTCTTCCTTTTGTTTCTTTTGCTCATCCATGAGGTCGCGTATGAATTTCTTTCCTTCTTCTTTCTTCATCTCCCCGTTCTCTATGAGTTCATCGGCAATGTCCTGGAGCTTTTCTTCTGTAAAAGCCCACATTCCAATACCGAAAAGGCCAGCCTTTCTCCAGATCTCTGTTATTTCTTGCAATTGCAAACCTCCATTTAACAATTGGAAGTATATTGATAAATATCTTGTTCTGTATCAGGCAGTTCCAGAAGTAAGTTACAGACCAAAAAAGTAAGCTGGCACGGCCACCGGGTTTCAGGGCACCAGTCCCTGAAGGTCATGTTCAAGGTAGCTTGCATGGCTCATCCCGATGAGCCTGTTGCATACTTCCTCAGGTCCGCCGTCCATTATTATCTTCCCTTTGTCCAGAAGTATTGCCCTGTGTGCAACCTCCCTGACAAAGTCCATGTGATGGCTTACCAGTACAATGGTTGTTCCAAAAGCGTCATTTATCCTCTTCAGGGAATTTGTGACATCGCGAAGTGTTACCGGATCAAGGTCTCCAAAGGGTTCGTCAAGGAGCAGTATCTCAGGATCTGTTGCAAGTGCAAGTGCGATGTATGCACGTACATGTTCTCCGCCACTGATCTGGTAGGGTGTCCTGTCAAGGACTTCCAGGGGCAGGTCAAGGGCCTCAAAGAACTTCTCTGCATGTTCGTCCACATCATCTTTATTGATAAGGGGGAAAAGGACCGAATAGATCTCCGGGCTCAGGTCGATCTGCTGCATGATCCTGTCCTTCTCATCCTCTGACATGTCAGGAAGGCTATACAGGATGTCAAGCACCTGGTCCGAAATGCCCATATTTGCTGCCTTTTTTCTGGCGAACTCAAGGGATCTTTCTCCTTTTAGCCTGAGCTTGAAAGCCATCTGCTCCCTTACAGTTGAATGGGGTGAAAGTGTGAATTCCTGGTGCATGATGCTGATCTTCTTACGCAGGTCCAGGCGCTGTCTCGTGAATTCGAGGATGTTCAGCCACTTTCCTTCATGAAGGTAGCTGATCTCTCCCTCCTTCGGTGTTCTCAGGCCTTCTATCATTTTAAGGAGTGTAGTCTTGCCTGCGCCTGACTGGCCTACCAGTGCAGTTATCTCCCCCCGGTTTATGTCAAGGGAGACATCTTCGAATTTCAGCACCTCTCCTACTCTCAGCAGTGAAAAGCGGTTCCAGAGCTTCCTTACCCTGATCACAGGCTCCTTTTGCTGCAATTGAGGTAAATGTACCTGTTCTTCAATGTCCTTAAGGAAATGTTTCAAAACCTTTTCCGGTTCTCCTATCTCAAGAAGCCTGCCATCTTCCAGATATGCCACCCTGTCAGAAAGATAGAGATGGACCTCCGGCAGGTGCGAGACAAGAATAATGGGTATGCTGAGCTTGCTTTTGATGTCTTTGATGACGTCCAGTATCTCCTGCTTGGTACCCGGTCCGGTCATGGTCACAGGTTCGTCAAGGAGCAGCATCCCGGGTTTTGCGGCAAGCTGGCGGGCCATGATAAGCCTTTGTTTTTCCCCTCCACTGAGAAGGTTCGATGAGTGCAATTGCTTGTCTTCAAGACCTACAAGCCTGATATATTCCATAGCCTCCTCATACATATCGTCATAATATGGTGAATCAGGTTCGGGAAGTCCTTCATTCCCCGTGTACCGGAAATTCAGCCTGCGAATGATATTCTCAATTGCAGGTCCGTTCCAGAGTCCGAAGTTTCTCTGCAGGTGGATAGCAGTGCTCGACTGAAGTGACCTTAAGGCATCCCTTTCTGACACAGGGGTAATTTCGAGTCCATCAAGCCTGAACGAACCTGCATCAAAACCCTCCATTCCACGGAGTATCTTCAGCAGGGTAGTCTTCCCGCTCCCGCTCTTGCCTGTGATACCCAGTATCTCTCCGTCTTCAACACTGAAACTGATCTTGTCCAGAACACGTTTTTTTTCGTTGTTGAACTCATATTCCTTGACGATATCAGATACATCAAGCATTGCCTAAACCTCTTTCAGGATGATGATACTACGCAAAAAGGAATCCGGGATAAGTTACTTCAAATCCTTGATAGCTGACACGAGTTCTTCTATCCTGGCCGTGACGTTGGAGTCCTTCTCGACAACTGTGCCGGTGACGATCATATCGGCTCCGGCAAGAGCACATCTCTTTGCAGCAGCTCCGTCACGTATCCCTCCGCCAACTATCAGTTTATTGTCACCAAGGACATGTTTGACAGCACCTATCATCTCGGGCCGCACCGGTTCATCAGCCCCTGAGCCCGCTTCCAGGTAGGTGTAGTGCATTCCTAGGTATTTGCCTGCAAGGGCATAGGCCACTGCGATATCGGCTTTGTGCTTTGGGATGAGCTTTGCATCCCCCACCCAGCCAACAGTGCCCCCGGGTTCGACTATGAGGTATGCCATGGAGATGGGCTCTATGCCACTCCTGTATACCACAGGAGCGCCCATGGCCTGATTGGTGGTTATGAAACTAATGTCCCTGGAGTTTAGCAGGCTCATAAAAAAGATAGCATCAGCATAGCGGCTGACACCGGCTGCATTCCCGGGGAAAAGGATCGTTGGTTTGTCTGTCAGTTCTTTTATTTTGAGAAGTGTCTGGTCAAGCAGCACGCCTCCGGCTCCCGTGGAACCGCCGACCATGATAGCATCCGTTCCGCCCATGACGGCAGCAAGGGCAATCTCTGCTGCCTCATCGGGAGACTGGGATGCGGGGTCGATAAGTGTCAAGTGAACTGTACCTTCGCGTTCTACGATATCGTTCAGGTACTCTTCCACTTGCATGTAAAAGATCAGCCACCCTTGGCCTTGGATTCCCTGGACTTCGGGCGCAGGCTTGTGCTGTTGCATTTTCTGCACCTGGTTGCACGAACAGCGTTACGTGCATTGCATTTCATACAGATCTTCTTATTGAGTATTCTTTCTTCAGCTTCTGGAAATCTTCCCATGGTTTTCACCTGATCATTGTAATGTGACGGATTAGAATAATGGTAGGCTGCTTACATTATGCTCAAAACATATAATTGTTTTGGCGGGAAACTGTCCCATCGGGACTTTCTACCATCTTTTCCTGTATGCTCTTAGACTATCGGCTGGCAGTATTCCAGGCAAATCTATTTATTAACATAATGATCAATGATGAACGATAACTATGGACGATGACGATCTGATGAAAAGAAGGGATGAATGGTACCACAAGGTAAAGAAAGAAGGTAAGCTCAAGGCAAATCCCACTGAGGACCATAAGGCAGGATTGCTGGCGCTTCAGCATCCTGTCCGCAGGGCCATACTCAGGCGTCTTGGCGAGGGCAGGATGGACTACGAGCAGATAAAAGAGGAATTCAGGCTTGATGACATACAAGCAAATCTCTACCTTGGGATGCTGGAAGACACCCTGTATATCGAAAAAGAGGAAAAGGGGGGCAGCTACGAGTATTTCCTTACACTGCGTGGAGAGGCTTTCCTTGAGAACGTTGAGTCAAAGCATGAGCATTGATGAGAATAAGTTCCGGATGAAAGAAAAGAAAGCACATAAATAATAGTGCTGCCGGATATTTAAATGGGGTTTCTGGCCCCGTTCAGCTTTGATCGTTCAGATCTTTGACCAGCCTTTCCCTGACTTCTCTGGCATCGGCCCGTCCTTTTGTCTTCTGCATGACCTTGCCAACAACAAAGTTCAGGGACTTTTCCTTACCTCCAAGGTAATCTGTCACAGCTTCCGGATTCTCGGCAATGGCCTCTTTCACGGCCTTTGCAACAATGTCATCCTCCACTTTGAGCAGCCCTTTATCTTTGACAATATCCTGAGGCTTTCCGCCGTGGTCAAGGATGGTACGTATGACTTCGACACCGCTCTGCTCGGTGATCCTGTTCTCTGTCACAAGTTCGATTATTGTAACGATGTCCTTCGCAGCGAAGGCATCAATCCCAAGGTCGCGGTAGTTGAGCTCACCCCTGAGTATGTCGGCCACCCAGACCGCCGCATCCTTCGGGTTGACCTTCCCGGCGACATCTTCATAGAAGTCGGCCACCTTTATCTCGTTAGTGAGTGCCCTTGCGTGCATGTTCGACATTTCGTACTGTCGCAGGAAACGTTCACGCCTGGCATCCGGCAGCTCAGGCAATGCCTTCTGGATCTCCGGTGCCCGTTCGGCAACCCTGAGCGGTACGAGGTCGGGCTCGGGGAAGTATCGGTAATCGTGCTCTGCTTCCTTGGTACGCATGGAGATGGTAACACCTCTCGCCTCGTCGAAATGCCTGGTCTCCATAACGATCTCCCCTCCTCGGCGGACGTGGTTCTTCTGCCTCATTATCTCATAGAGCAGCGCCCGCTCGGCTCCCTTGAAGGATGAGATGTTCTTGATCTCCACACGCTCCCCCCCAAAGACCGAAACGTTGGCATCCACCCTCATGGCACCTTCCAGGTCGCCGTTGAATACGTCCAGGTAGTCCAGAATGCTCCTTAGTTTGTCAAGGTAGCGCCTGGCCTCCTTTGGGCTTCTCATGTCCGGCTCGCTGACTATCTCGATAAGTGTCATTCCGGAACGGTTATAGTTGATGAGCGTTCCCTTGGATTTCTCGATGGTGCCGATATGCTGGAGCCTGCCTGGGTCCTCTTCCATATGTGCACGTGTGATCCTGATGACACGCTCGCCGTCCTCGCCTTCGATAATAACCTTTCCCTTGCTGGCTATCGGGTAATCGTACTGTGTGGTCTGGAAACCCTTCGGAAGGTCGGGGTAGTAATAGTTCTTCCTGTGGAACTGGGTCTGTTCCACGATCTCACAACTGAGTGCGAGTCCTATCCTGATGGCGAACTCCACCGCCCTTTCGTTGATCACAGGCAGTGAACCCGGAAGTCCCAGGCAGACAGGGCATACGTGGGTATTGGGCTCGTCATTGTGATAGTCTGTGGAGCAGCCGCAGAACAGTTTTGTTTTGAGTTTGTTCAGCTGGACGTGCACCTCAAGTCCTATCTTTACGCCATCGGGGTTCTCATACACCATTATACCACCTCCCGGGGTCTTCTTGTATGATGAGCGGTATTCTGCTCGAAACTGTAGGCAGCCCTGATTATCGTGTTCTCATCAAAGTGCTTGCCTATGATCTGTAATCCCACAGGCATGCCTTCTGAGAACCCGCACGGCACGGATATGGATGGCACTCCTGCAAGGTTGACAGGAACGGTGTTGACATCCGCAAGGTATAGTGAGAGCGGGTCGTCGATCTTCTCACCTATCTTAAAGGCTGGTGTGGGCATTGTCGGTCCCATGAGCACATCCACTTCTGACAGCGCCCTGTCGAAATCCTGTTTCACAAGGGTCCTGACCTTGAGTGCCTTGAGGTAGTACCTGTCATGGTAGCCTGCAGAAAGTGCATAGGTCCCAAGCAGTATCCTGCGCTTGACCTCGTCGCCGAACCCTTCAGCCCTGGTATTTGAGGCCATGACATGCCAGTTGTCACCATCTGCACGGAATCCATACCTTGTGCCATCAAAACGTGCAAGGTTGGACGATGCCTCGCTCATGGCTATGATGTAGTAGGATGCAAGTGCATATTTTGTGTGCGGCATGGATATCTTTTTCCAGGATGCTCCCATGTCTTCGTATTTACCGATTGCATCCCATACCGCCTTCTCAACACCTTCGTCGATGCCTTCCCCGAAATATTCTTCCGGTACGCCTATCTTCAGGCCGTTGACATCGTCCTTCAGGGCTTCACTGTAGTTGTTCTCCCTGTTGATGGATGTGCTGTCCCTGTGGTCGTGGCCTGCGATAACGTCCATGAGTGCGGCAATGTCGGCAACACAGGTTGCAAGGGGCCCTATCTGCTCAAGGGAGTTTGCATAGGATATGAGCCCGTACCTTGAGATGCATCCGTAGGTTGGCTTCAGTCCGACAACACCGCAGAAGGCTGCGGGACACCTGACCGATCCTCCTGTGTCTGAACCAAGGGAAACCGGTGCCTCGCCTGCAGCAACCACAGCGGCGCTGCCTCCTGAGGAGCCACCAGGGACCCTGTCAGTATCCCACGGGTTAAGTGTGGCTCCATAGTAGCTGGATTCTGTGGATGTACCCATGGCGAACTCGTCCATATTGGTCTTGCCGAGTATCACAGCACCGGCATCCCTGAGTTTCCCGATGACGTGTGCATCGTAGGGTGGAACATATCCCTGCAGTATCTTAGAGGAACAGGTGGTAGAGAGTCCGGTTGTGGAAATGTTGTCCTTGATGGCAATGGGCACCCCTGCCAGCGGCCCCTCCTGATCCCCGGCATCTATGGCTTTTGCCACTTCCAGGGCCCTGTCCCAGGTTCTGACAAAGCCGTTTATGCAGCTTTTTCCTATCTTTTCAAGATATGAAGCAGTGACCTCTTCTGCAGAGCTTTCCGCGATCTTCTGTTTTATTCCGGAGATGTCTGTCCATGTTACCATACCTCTCACCTCATATTATCTTCGGTGTCTTGAAGTTGCCTTCCTTCCTGTACTCGGTGTTGGAGAGTACTGCATCCTGCGGCATGGATTCAGTCACTTCGTCTTTTCTGAATACGTTCACGATATCCATTACGTGATAGGTGGGTGGCACATCTTCGGTGTCGACCTTGTCAAGCTGTCCGAAATAGTCCAGTACTGAGTTCAGCTTTCCGGCATACGCATCGGATTTTGTTTCATCGATCCTGATACGTGCGAGCCAGCCTACATGTTCTACTTCTTCTTTAGTGATCATCGCAAGTTCCTCAAATATGAAATAAGGTATGATATGCAGATATTTAAGCTTAGAAAGCAGACGATCATATTAAAAATGTTGGTTTAGCCATGAAAACACATTTATCCCTAAAGGGTGACAGTTCAATCCATGTCGTCTCCTGTTACGCACGCAACCCTGGATGAGTGGATATCAGAAGAGTCAATTCCTTTTTCTCCAGGCCCGTCCGGAATTTTCAATGGTGCCGTCGATAGTATGCTTTCTCTAATTGATAGCTCCGTAATGCTGCTTGGTTTCGGAGAAGCACTTCATGGCGGTGAGGACATTCTCATACTCCGCAACTGCCTCTTCAGGTGCCTTGCAGAGAAGCATGGCTACAGTGCCATCGCAATCGAGAGCAGTTTTACCCGGGCAGATGTGGTGAACGAGTACATAGCCGGCCGCGGCACCGGATCATATGATGGGATCAAAGGGACGGGTTTTAGTCATGGTTTCGGAAAACTCGGGGCCAACCGGGAACTTGTGGAGTGGATGCGTGAATACAACACTGACCCCTCCCATCGCGTCAAACTCCGTTTCTACGGCTTTGACAGCCCCACTGAAATGATGTATGCTGACAGCCCGGGGCATCTTCTTCATTTTGTGCTGGATTATCTGTCCCCGTTTGACGGTGCAGGTGCAGATGAGCGCCGGGAACGCATTGACCTGCTTTTGGGGGCGGATGCCCGGTGGGAGAATCCTGCCGCAGCGATGGATCCGGCCAAATCGGCAGGCCTTTCACCAGATGCCACTGAACTGAGGATCGAGACGGAGGATCTCATATCGGAACTAAGTGAACGCCGTCCCGAACTGGTATCCAAAAGCGGTGAAAGCCGTTATCTTGAAGCGGTACAATACGCCACGATGGCCAGGAAGTTGCTGAACTACCATGCGGTAATGGCCCGGGAGTCGGACAACAGGCTGGTCAGGCTTCTTGGCATCCGCGATGCTATGATGGCGGATAATCTGGAGTACATCGTATCAAGGGAGCATGGCAGGGGAAAGGTGCTTGCCTTTGCTCACAACAGTCATCTTCAGCGGGGAAAGGCCAGCATGCAACTGGGCCCTTATGCATTGACATGGTATCCTGCGGGCTCGCATCTGGATGCCATGTTCGGCCCGCGCTATGCCGTAATCGGTTCAGCAGTGGGTATCTCTGATGAGAATGGGATCGGCCAGCCGGAACCAGGCACTCTTGAGGCGTTACTGAACGGTTTGCCGGAGAAGATGCTGTTTATCCCTACTCACAAAGGCCTGGGTCTGCCGGCTGAGGAAATTGCAGCTCTGCCGTCACGTTCGGGCAGTATGAAGAACCATACCTACTTCGCACTTACCCCCCAAAGTTTCATGGATTTTGACTGGCTGGCCTTTTTGGATTCAACGACTTACAGCCACGGTGGCCCAAAGCTGCAATAATGAAGTGTCAGCCCGGCTGGCATCTCTCTTTTTCACCTGCGATCGGTAATCCCTTTAAACAGGTCCATATGGTTGCGGTCGTGAAATTATTTCTCCTGTTACGATCAGGGGGCATTTGCCTTCCGGATGCTATGGTCCGATATATCTGAAGATCAAAAACAGGTGGGTGCCATGGTTTTGCGTATGGGGCCATATGCACCGCCTACGGGTACAATATGTTGTTAATCGCAAACTATATAATTTGTTAGTACTTAATTACTAACAGGTATCATGGCTGCAAAAACAATCTTTGAAAAATTTGGGGCCTTTATAGAAAAATGGCCCGTGGGAATTATTCTCGTATCAATCCTCCTGATGCTTATGGCATTTCAGGGTGCAGGCCTGATAGAACATAAGAGTGGAACCGACACTTTTGTCGAAAAGGGTTCGCAGATGTACCAGAACTATGACCATATTTACAAGCGTAATTTCGGCAGCGAAGTTGTTATAGTGCTGGTGGATTCCGATGATGTGAGGGAACACGAGGTCCTGGAAGCGATCGATGATTTTGACACCATGATGGAGCAGGACAGGGATGTTGAGAATATCATGAGCATGGCATCGCTGGTCAAAGATGCCTCATATTCCATGACCGGCCGTGCTGAAATTCCCGGAAATGATGAAACTATCCTTGCAATTATCGATCAATTGCCTTCTGCTTACGTTGATCATTCATGCCCGACACAATGCATACCATCATCATGGTCCAGATGCCCGGAAGTATCGATGAGGAAAACAAGCAGAGGGTCCTTTCACAGGTTGAAAGGGCGATCGATGTTGTTGATTTTCCTGCCGGTACCACAGCCATTGCAACCGGAGACCCTGCATTCATGATAGCAATGTCAGAGGAAATGAGTTCAGGTCTCTCAAGCATGCTGATCCTTGCCTTCATACTGATGATCTTTGCCCTTCTCATAGTGTTCCGGCATGTGAGGTGGTCCCTTATGCCAATACCCGTAGTCCTGATAGGCCTCATATGGACCTTCGGTGCAATGGGTTTTCTCCGTATTCCGATGACAATGGCCTCTATGGCGGTATTCCCTATCCTTATAGGGCTTGGGGCAGATTACGCGATCCAGTTCCATAATCGTGTGGAAGAAGAACTTGCAAAAGGTGAGTGTGTCCGGGAAGCCATAATCGACACGATCAAACACACCGGTCCTGCAGTAGGCAGTGCTGTTGCGGCTACATGCCTGGGTTTTATTGCTCTTCTTATCTCCCCTGTTCCGATGATACAGGACTTTGGGAAAATGAGTCTCATTGGAGTGCTGCTGTGCTATCTTGTTTCCATGTTCGTTCTCGTTTCTGTATTATATGTACTTGACAGGAGGGCTGAAAAAAAGAAGAACAGCTGCCCGGCGGGGCATGCTGCCGCAAAGCGTGCAGAGCCAGCAGAAACAGCAGTTGGGAAAATCCTTTCCAGGATTGCAATGTTCTCAACAAAAAGGCCTCTGGCCGTGATTGCCCTGGCTTCCATGCTTGCGGTAGCAGGACTCTATGCTGACGAGCATGTAGGGGTGCAGACGGAGACAAAGGATTTTGTACCCCAGGACATGCAGGCATTGCAGGACCTGAACAAACTGACACATATAATGGGCGGCACAGATCAGATCAATATCATTGTCAAAGCTGATGATGTCCTAGACCCTGATGTGTTGCAATGGATGGTGGATTTCTCTCAGCGGGAAGAAGAGCTCAATAACTGTATTACCGGATCCGCCAGCATAGGTTCGCTGGTTTGCTCTGGTTATGGCTCAATACCTTCTGAGAGGGACACGATCAGTTCAATTACTGACAGCATGTCCCCGGTCCTGATCGATCAGTATATAGAAGGCGGGAATATTGCTGTGATGAACCTGAAGCTTGAGAGTGATCTCAGTTCGGAGCAGATCTCAGGCACTGTCGGTCAGATCGAAAGTGACCTGCAATGGTACAGTCCTCCGCCAGGGGTTTCTGTAACTGTCACCGGTACAAAGGTAATGTCCACCTCCATCCTGGGTGCTCTCACATCGGGAAGGACCCAGATGGGCTACCTTGGAATGGCTATCATATTCCTTGGCATGCTGGTCATCTACAGGGACTGGCTGAAGGCCCTGTCCACGATATTGCCTATAGTGATGGTGACAGGATGGATAGGCGGTGTGATGTATCTGCTTGGCATGTACTATAATCCCCTGACCGCCACCCTTGGTGCCCTTGCAATAGGCATTGGGGCGGAATTCACGATACTTATGCTTGAACGTTATTTCGAGGAACGTGAAAAGGGACTGGAACCCTATGCTTCCATGGAAAAAGCAGCATCTTCTGTAGGGCCTGCTATCATGGCATCAGGTTCTACCGTGATATTCGGTTTCTCGGCCCTTATCATTTCATCATTCCCGATGCTACGTGATTTTGGTATAGTTACAGTGATAGCTGTGGCATTTTCGCTGTTAAGCACAGCTATGGTCCTGCCACCTGTAATGGTGAACCTTGACAGGTGGAGAACGGGACGCAAAATGTCAGATAAATCTGCAGATAATAATAAAGAATATAATAAGGTGAGTATATGATTTCATTTAAAAATGTAAAGCTGCTTGTGATAGCAGTTATACTGCTTTGCTGCATGCAGGTTGCATCTGCAGGCATAGACGAGGATGTGGTCTCTGAGATCGCAAGTGACTATTACGATGTCTACGGATACCCTCATCTGACTGCTAATCTCGCCTGTGATGAAGCATTCGAGAGAGGGGAAGAAGCCGTTCTTTATATTAACCTGATGAACGATGGCCAGATCACAGGATACGAAGCTGATTATGAAGAGATAGAGGACGATATTGCGGAATATGGTGACACTCTGACCAGGTCGTTCATGTCTTCCGAACTCGCATCCGACAGGGCCATCACAAAGGCGGAGTCAATAAGAGCAACACTTTCACCTGTTGACCCCGATGCTCCTGTAGATGTCAGGCTTGACACTCTGCTGCTGGGTTCTGTCAGTTCGGGCAAATCCCTTGGATCACCTGCAGCTTTCCCCATAAAGATATATGACGATGCAGAGGCTGGCACCTATGAGCTGAAGCTTGACGTAAGCTACAGGTACCAGAGGGATTCGGCGGTCGCTCCACCATACGGTGACACTTACTACTGGTATGAGGAGATGGACCAGACGATGTATGTAACGATAGTCATTGAGGAAGAACCATATTTCAGGGTGGCCAATACCGGATCAGATCTCCAGGCAGGGGACCGGGAGACCATCAATGTGACTTACGTCAATAACGGAGACGATACAGCGTACGATTGTGTTGCAAGGATAAGTGTTGTCGACCCCTTTACAAGCACGGATGACGAATCCTATCTTGGGGACATGGGACCCGGAGAATCAGGGACAGCAACCTTCGAGATCAAAGTGGCAGATGATGCAACAGTGAAGACATATTCAATAAACTCTGAGATAAAGTACAAGGACGGGCATGATGAGAGCCATTATTCCGAAGGTCTTAAGGCAACCGTGGATGTTGCTCCTGCCACCCCATTCGGAGAGAAGATAAAAGACAATGCTTCGGTTGCATTGGGTCTTATCTTCATGGTGGGTGTGGTCGTGGTACCTGCACACGTGCTACTGAACAAGAAAAAGGTAAAAGATAAATAAATAGCTGGTTCAAAGTACTATGATGAATGAACTGATAGAGTCTCTTCAGCAACTTGGTCTCACCTCATATGAAGCAAAGGTGCTCATAGCTCTGACACAGTACGGAAGTGGAACAGCAGCGGATATCCATGCTCTTTCCGGGATACCCCGTTCCGCTGTCTACGGTGTTATCACCAGGCTGGATGATAAAGGACTGATCGAGACCCAGAATACCAAGCCGATGCGCTACAGGGCGCTCCCTCCTGGCAGGGTGATCGACAGGCTGAAGGAAGATTTCGAAAATGCTGTTAAGTTCTCCCGGGAAAAACTGGACAGTATCTATAAAGCCCGGCCCGAAGCTGCGTCAGAGGATCAGGTATGGAATATCAATGGTGTGAAGAATGTCAATGACAGGATAGTCCAGATGCTGGACTCGGCAGAAGAGGAGATCATATTCGCCTCTTCCTATCCTTCATTGAATGAAGTTACCAAGGTATATCCTATTATGGGCGACATAAAACAGACAGTCCGGAAAAAGATCAGTGAGGGTGTGCAGGTAAAGTTTACCGGACGTGATAAAAGTTATGCAGATGAAATTGAAAAGGCATTCCCCGGGGCCGAGGTCAGGACATACCGTCAACGAAAAAAATCCCATCCTCTTAAAGGCGGGATACTGGTAGTCGACAATAAGGAAGTACTTGTTGTTACAATCAAGGATGATGTCGTCACTCCTAACCTTAGTGCCACATGGTACAGTGGGAGAGAGCACGTGCGTATCTTCAAGCATTTCATTGAGGCGGAGTGGGAAACCTCCAGTCCGGTAAATGCCGGTCCATTATAATCCTCTCTATTCATGGTTGAATTATTGGAACTACGTGGAGTTTTGAATAAATTATGGGCGAACATACCAACCCATGGGCTAATCTTAAAGGGAAGAATATCCCCTCAAATGTCGAGCTTGACCATGTTATCTATCAGTATGCCAGGCCCGGTTGCCATGTACTGGATATAGGCTGTGGTACAGGTAAAGTGAGCATTCCCCTGGCATCACAGGGTTTCCTGGTAAAAGGTGTTGATATCAATGCTGAGGCACTGATGATGGCAACATGCTCTTCAGGATCACAGAAATGCCCTCAAGTTCCGTTATTCGTTCAGGCCGATGCCACCCACTTGCCGTTCTCTGATTCAACCTTCGACCTGGTCATTATGCAGGCTTTTCTGACAACCGTTACCTCTAAAGATGACCGCACCCGGATCATCCGGGAAGCATGCAGGGTCCTGAAACCACAGGCTCATCTCTACCTTGCGGATTTCGGGCAGACCTGGCACTCAAAGATCTATCGCGAGCGATACATCAATGACCTGCCCGTAACTAGGGAGGAAGGCTCCATCCTAGCCTATGACAGGGAGACCGGTGAGATCGCTTATATCGCCCATCATTTCACAGAAAAGGAGCTGGTGTTCCTGCTGGTTGGGAACGGGTTTGAGATCGAGTTCTTCAAGAGGGATGGGTTTGTGACGAGGAACGGGAATCTGGTGAACGGGTTTGTTGTGGTGGGGGGTAAAGTCTGAGAAGATCTTTTCTTCTTTTCATTCCTTTCTCATCTGCCGGTATTTCAGCGGACCTATCTTCCTGACCAAAGGCAGGGCCATTCTCATGGCACTGGCCTTGAGTTTGATTACGGGCCCTTCGAACAGTGCCTCTACGTCCTTCAGCTTCTCCGGGATGTCGATGTGCTGGGGGCATTTCTCCAGGCACTTCCCGCAGTTTATGCAAAGCGAGGCGGATGACCTTTCCCCGAGAACGTCCATCTGGTACAGGAGATACCTGTGCTTTGTGCCGCCATCATTTGCACCCCCGAATATCTTATTGCTGTTATAGAGGTCAAAACATCCCGGAATATCAACTCCTGCGGGGCAGGGCATGCAATAATTGCAGCCAGTGCATGGAATGGTCATCAGGCCCCTGTACTTTTCCGCGACCTTACGTACCGTGCCCAGCTCTTCTTCTGTCAGTGAACCCGGATGCGCCCGAGATGCCGTGCGGATGTTCTCATCGACCTGCGAGATATCGTTCATCCCTGAGAGGACCACAGTGACTTCGGGATGGTTCCAGATCCATCGCAGACCCCACTCTGCAGGCGTGCGTTTCAGATCCGCTTCGTTCCATATATTCCCGACCTCAGGCGGGATGTTCCTTGCAAGGTTCCCGCCACGGAGGGGTTCCATAATTGCGACGGCGATCCCTTTTTCCGCTGCATATTTCAGGCCTTCCTTTCCTGCCTGGTAATTCTCGTCAAGGTAATTGTACTGGATAAGGCAGATATCCCAGTCATAGGAATCGATGATCTGCCTGAAGATATCTACACTGTCATGGAAGGAAAAACCGGCATTGTCTATGCGGCCGTCCTCCTTGGCCCTGTCAAGGAATTCCAGCACCCCGTTCTCTTTTATCCTCTTCCAGCCGTCCGCTGTAAGGGAGTGTATCAGGTAATAGTCCATATGGTCGGTACGCAGCCTGTTCAGCTGGGTATTGAGGATCCTGTCCATGTCCTGGCGGTCATTTACAAGCCAGTGCGGCATTTTAGTGGCGAGCCTTACCTTCTCCCGGTATCCGCCAGCCAGGACATCGCCAAGAAAGCTCTCGCTCTGTCCGCCGTGATACGTCCAGGCAGTATCTATGTAGTTTACCCCGTTATCGATGGCGTGGTGGATAAGGGCAGTGGCCTTCTCCCGGTCGATGGCACCATTTTTCTGGGGAAGTCTCATGGCCCCGAATCCGAGTATTGATAGCTTGTCCCCGTTTTTAGGCACTTCTCTGTAGAGTATTCTGTCTCCCTCCGGTCATACAGTTATCAGACTGATCGGTCAAGTAATATTGTGCTTTGATGCATATAGGATTTACTTTCATCAAGGCAATACAACAGTCTCTTGTCCGGATTAAGGAAATGCTATTTCCTCCCCACTCCCTTGAAGAACGTATAAGCAAATGTCCCTTCCTCCCCCGCTGTTCTGTGCAGATCCCCAATCCCTCTGTTAAAGGTCTCCGCGTCGATTATTCCCATCCCAATTGCACTCTCCCTGACCCCTTCCACCATGGGGATGATGGTCCTTCTGACAAAGCCTTCCTCCATGTGAAGGCGGCTGGGATCGCTGTAGACCATGCGGGGTGAGACGGTGATGTCGGAGAAACCGGCTCTTTTGAGAAGCGGATAGACCTGCCTGCCGATGAGCGAATTGCCGCCGAGCCTTGCCTGCACTTCTACAAGGCTGTTCCAGGCTTTCACTGCTGCCTCGGTCCCGGGGTGGAAGAAGCATGAGCCGTGGTCGCCTTCGATGACCGTGATCGTGCCACCTGTCCTGAGCACCCGGCGCAGGCTGGCCAGGGCTTTGACAGGCTCCATGAGGTGTTCGAGCACGAAGCAGACGAATACATGGTCAAAGCTTTCATTCCCGAAGGGCAGGTAGAATATATTCTCCAAGCGGAACTCCACGTTTGTGATCCCCTCTCCGGCGGTACGGTCCCTGGCCAGGTTCAGGGAGTCCTCCGATATGTCAATGGACGTGATCTGCGCCTGCGGGCTGTTCTTTGACAGGATCACCGTCTGGGCCCCGATGCCGCATCCGGCTTCAAGTACTGTGCTGCCGGGAGGATATTTAGTGTCGCTGTGCAGGAGTTCTTCCAGCGTGTTTGCCTAGTCGCCGAGGCGGGCGGATTCCCTTTCAGAGTAGCCGTGGACGTATTCGTGGGAGGCCATGATGGGATATTGTCGGAATGTATATAAAAATACAGGCCTTTCCACGGATCAGGTATTCTGTCCGTGGTTGAGTGAATACATCCGGATCATTTTATCCCGGGAGGGTAAAGGGTTCTTTCCACCTGTGTGAAATACACATTTCAGGGAAACAGTAAAGTATCCCATTCAAAAATAGCCTATACATACTCATGCCAGAACCCCTGTTCATCTGGTAATGGAGAATCCATGAAAGCAGAAACCAAAGCACAACTCATATCCACAGGTTCCGTAGACATGGAGCCTTCTCTCATACATCATCTGACCATCCCGACAGCAGGTCCGGGGGCAGGGAACATAGCCTTCTTTTTTAGCTCAGGAGGCCACCGTGTACGTCTGGCCGTTAAAAAAGGATCACCATTGAAGGCAGGGATGGAAGGCGGGGACCTCGTGATAAGAAAAGAGGGCATCGAGGTCGCAAGGGGCCGCATCGAAGAGGAGCTCATCCACTGTCCTGATCAGGCTTTTATCACCATGTGTGAGCAATGCATCTATGACTGCAAGTTCTGTCCGGTCCCAAAGCTCGGGGGAAAGGTCAAGACCATGGACGAGATGCTCGGCATGATCGAAAAGGCCAGCAGCACAGGAAAGATGCTGGCCATTTCCATCACATCGGGTGTTGAGGTTTCCGCCGAAGGGGAGGTTGACAGGGCCGAGGAACTTATCCGCAGGCTCAGGGAGATCTACTCCGTTCCCATCGGCGTTTCCGTATATCCCACTGAGAATTCCACCTCCAGACTCAAAAGTGCAGGTGCCGATGAGCTGAAGTATAATGTAGAGACCATGGACAGGCCTCTTCATGAAAAGCTCTGCCCCAATCAGGATCTCGAATTCATCCTTGGTGCACTGAAACAGGGAGTTGAGGTATTCGGCAGGAACAAGGTCTGCTCCAATTTCATAATAGGCCTTGGTGAATCCGACGAATCCGTAAAGAGGGGTATAGAAGAACTGGTCCGGATAGGCGTGGTACCTATCATCAGGGCGGCTGCAAAACATCCCTTAAGAGAAGGCGAGCTTAGCATCGAACGTCCTTCAGCCGAAAGGCTGCTTATGCTTAACCGTTTCCTTCGTGAAAAACTGGATGAATACGGGCTGCGTGCGGATACTTTCAGGACCATGTGCCTCCCATGTACGGGGTGTGACATCAATCCGCATTCCGATCTGGAGTAGCAGGATCAGGTCCGTGATCTGTTCTGTCCTTGCAGGTTTAAGGATCTACGCCTGACACGTTATCTCTTCTCTCAGGATCGCATAGATGCAACTGTCCTGCACAACACCATCCTTGATTATGCTGTTCTTCAGGACTCCTTCCTGCCTGAACCCTGCCTTTTCAAGTACTCTCCTGGAGGCTGTATTACTGGCAAAAGGTTCTGCATAGATCCTGACTATTCCGAAGTTCTCGAAAATGTATTGTATCATGCATTTCACCACGTTTGTCATTATCCCCCTTCCCCAGTACTCCTCTGCAAGGAAATAGCCTATCTCCATATTCTTGCGGTGGACATCATCTTTGGGATATGTTCCGACACTCCCGACAAGAACCCCGTCTATATCAATTGCAAACCCTACAAAATTGACTTCTGACTGTCTGGCAAGATAAATGAATCCCTTTGCGTCATCGATGGAATAAGGATAGGGAAACCCATCCCTCAGACAATTGGATACCTTCTTATTGTTTGCAATGATGGCGAGTCTTTCAGCGTCCTCGTCCTTCCATGGCCTTAGTGTGAACTCATCAGTTTCTATGACCATTTCCCTTTTTTCCATAAGGGTCCTAATTTGAAGGCCTCAAATAAGAAATTAACTATCAATGCAGTCCTTTTTCAAAAATTCCCGGCCATACGGAAGCAGAGACTATCATGCTGAGCACAAAAACAAAGACCATGCCTGCGACGATATCCACCGGGCTGTACAGGGGCACTGTTCTAGAACTATTAACAGCCAGGGAAAGGATCACAAAAATGATAGCTATCAGGAGGGACGAAGCCAGGCTTGCTATCAGGGCATACCTGCCTTTTCTACTTGTGTCCTGTCCATCCATAATATCAGAGCCCCTTGATTCTCTTTTATTTTATGTTCTTCCTTTTCATCAGCAGTGAATTCGTAGTGACAGACACGGAACTCATTGCCATGAAGGCTGCGGCAAGTGCAGGTGTGATCAGTATCGTGTGTACGAAGGGATAAAGCATGCCGGCTGCAATCGGGATCCCGATGCTGTTGTATCCGAAGGCCCAGAAGAGATTCTGCCTGATCTTGTTCATGGTCAGCCTGCTCAGCCTGATGGCAGCGATCACATCCCTCAGGTCGTTCCTGATAAGTACTATCTGCGCGGATTCCATAGCGATGTCGGTTCCTGCCCCCATGGCGATACCAAT
Source organism: Methanosarcinaceae archaeon (assembly GCA_016932675.1). Classification (GTDB taxonomy): domain Archaea; phylum Halobacteriota; class Methanosarcinia; order Methanosarcinales; family Methanosarcinaceae; genus Methanolobus. Next base: position 19,305 of record JAFGCK010000053.1, read on the forward strand.
ATCGGCCTGTGTAAGTGCAGGAGCATCGTTGATCCCGTCTCCCACCATGGCAACTACGCGTCCTTCGTCCTGGAGCTTGAGGACCTCTGCAGCCTTATCTTCAGGAAGCACTTCGGCCAGTACCTTTTTGATGCCGATGCTGTCTGCAATGGCATCTGCTGTCCTGCGGTTGTCACCCGTGATCATCACGACCTCGATACCCATGTCGCGTATCCTCTCCACAGCTTCTTTGGAGTTTTCCTTGAGGGTATCCGCAACTGCAACAATCCCGATGACACTGTCATCCTTAGTAATTATCATTGCTGTCTTGCCAAGTGCCTCGAGTTTCTCCATTGTCTTCTCTGCGGAGGATATGTCAATATTGCTATCTACCGCAAGCCTTCTTGTCCCAAGCAGTATCCTGCTGCCTTCTACATTTGCTTCAACACCTTTTCCGGCAATTGACCTGAACCCTTCAGAATCGACCATTGCAAGTTTTCGTTCTTCTGCGCCTTTGACAATGGCTTCTCCAAGCGGATGCTCGGAACCTTTCTCGGCACTTGCAGCAATTGCAAGCACTTCTTCTTCCCTGAGTCCTGCAAACGGGATTACATCGGTAAGCTCAGGTTCACCTTTTGTCAGGGTTCCTGTCTTATCGAAGACTATAGTGTCTATTTTCAGTGTCCTCTCAAGTGCTTCCCCGCCCTTGATGAGTATACCGTTCTCAGCACCCTTGCCGGTACCTACCATGATGGCTGCTGGGGTGGCAAGGCCAACGGCACATGGACAGGATATGACAAGCACGGTAATGGATATCAGCAGTGCGAACAGGAACGGGCTGAATATCCCTGAATTAACTGGAACATCATATCTCTCGAATCCTATGAAGTACCAGAAGAAGAAAGCAAGCAGTGCCAGTACGTGTACTACAAGGATGAAGTGGCCTGCAACTACATCAGCGATCCTCTGTATGGGTGCCCTGGAGTTCTGGGCGTTCTCCACAAGTTCGATGATCCTTGCAAGGGCGGTATCTGCACCCACGTTGGTAGCCCTGAATTTCAGTGCTCCGCTCCTGTTCAGCGTTGAACCTATCACTTCATCACCTTTTGATTTCTCCACAGGTATGCTCTCTCCGGTGATCGTGGATTCATCGACTGCAGAGGCGCCTTCAACAACTATCCCGTCCACGGCTATCTTCTCGCCGGGCCTGACAAATACAATATCCCCAACTTCCACATCCTCCACAGGTACTTCCTTTTCCTGTCCGTTCTCGATGATACGTGCGGTCTTTGCCTGCAGGCCGATAAGTTTCTTTATGGATTCGGAAGTCCTGCCCTTTGCACGGGCTTCCAGGTATCGTCCCAGTATTATGAAAGTGATGAGCATTACCGCAGTATCGTAGTAGAGGTGCTCGTAGCCAGGCCCCAGGTCAAGGTAGCTGGATGCAACGCTTATGACATAGGCAGCCCCGGTACCCGTGGCTATGAGCAGGTTCATGTCTGTCACACCATGCCGAAGCCCGCGATATGTTCCGATGAAGAATTGCCTTCCAGGGAAAGCTATGGCCATTGTTGCCAGCAGGAAAAGAAGGTTCTTATCTGTAAGAAAATCCGGTACGATCCAGAGAAGTTCCGGTAATCCGCCCTTCATACTCCCGAGCATTACAGGTATCGCAATGGCAGCTGAAATTAGGAGATTGTTCCTCTGGCGGCGTACCTCTTCTTCTCTCTCCCTTTTTTCCCTGTCCTCTGTTATCTGTCTGTTAGCAGGCAGCGAGGCTGAATATCCAATACTTTCAATGGCAGCTATCATCTGCTCTACGCAGACCAGCGAAGAGTTATACTCTATACGTGCCTTGCCGGCCGGAAAATTCACGCTGACGGAGCTTACGCCGTCCAGTCTTTTCAGCACCTTCTCCACATTCATCGCACATGATGCACAGCTCATTCCACCCACGTCAAGGGTGATCCAGTCCCTGACAATATGGTACCCGATGGACTCGATAGCCTCTTCAAGCTTCTCACGGCCGACCACAGCAGGTTCATATCTGACAGCTGCCTTTTCTGTGGCCAGGTTCACATTGGCTGATACTACACCTGCCTGCTTTTTCAGTATCTTTTCCACGTTCTGTGCGCAGGAAGCACATGTCATCCCGGATACCCTGAAAACGATGTCCTCCGCTTGACCAGGTTCTGGCTTTGAGGTCTCTGCGAGATTTTCGTAATGGACAACCGGGCATGCCTGCTGTTCATCGGTATCGGCAGGCAGAACACATTCTTCTTCACCTGCCTCATATCCTGCATTGACAACAGCCTGCTTTATCTCTTCAGGTCCTGTTGTTTCAGGATCGAACTCAACAGTCGCACTTTCATCCTCCAGGTCGACCTCCACAGAGGACACCCCGTCCAGAGCTGATATTGCATCTGTCACACGCCTGTGACAGTGCATGCATGTCATGCCGTATACTTTGATCGTGGTCTGCATGTTCTGTATTCAGGAGCTTTGTATCGTACTGATCATGCCTGATCAATGACCTTATAGCCTGCTTCTGCAACTGCCGATATGATCGTGTCCAGGTCGGTCGATCCAGGATCATATACCACCCGGGCCTGTTCTTCCTGCAGATCTACACTAACTTCCTGAACACCTTTTACAGATCTTATCGCTTTATCTACCGTTGCCCGGCAGTGTTCACACATCATCCCTTCGATTTTTAGAGATACTTCGGCCATATTGAAACTCTCCTTTGCATGATCCTTTTTTTGTAGTGTTTGTGTGAAGTACATGTTTACATATATGATGTCTGTTAACGCTGTTAATTGGGTGCCGGGAATATATCTAGCTTACCCTTACCTGCTGCTCTATCACTTCCTTCCATTTTGGGATATCATCTACTTCAATACGGTGCTTGCTGATCCCGTTGGAGGACTCTGTGATCACGAGTCTGTCCTTTTTAAGGAAACCCCCTTCAAGCCCGATCTCTACGATCTTCGAAAGGATGACCTCTTTCATGTCTCCGTTCCCAATATCGATCTGTGCCAGTCTCTTGTTTGTCAGGATGGTCATGGAAGAGTTCTTTCTGGACGACAGGATAAGATGTTCCCCGCGGATATATGCAGGCCTGAGGCTTTCGACCATCCCGGCAATCCTGTCTTTACCTTTAGCTGAGAAGGGATATACTGTCAGTTTCTTCTGGCCTGCTATCAGGAAAAGGTACCGTCTTTCAACATGCATGCCGACCAGGTCCCTGAACCCGATGCGCAGCCAGAAATCCTCTTTCCCTGAGAGAAAGCCATTGCTCTTTTTTTTGAAAAAGAGGTTCTTGTTCGTTATCACCAGTGTAAGCCTTTCTTTCCCAAGGTTCACAGGCTCTTTTGCAAGGACCTCTTCACCTTTCCTGAGAATGGTAGATGCCCCGGGATCCCTGATATCCTCATCTGAGCTTTCTGTGTGCAGGGTGCCTTTGGTCTCTACGGGCAGGTAATGGTTCAGCATTTCAGCAAGCATGTTCCCGTCTATGAGCTTAACGTTATGTCCGGCAGCTTCCTCGTGTGCCTCCCTGGTAAAATCTGATGTAGTGGCAATGATCACGCCATCAACCCCGTCCCGGTATCTCAGGCTGCTGTACTCGCGGACGGCTTTGACTCCCACGGGTTCAGTGTACCTTTTAGCCTGTACTATCCATCTGTGCGAGAGCCCGAAATGTTCTATTCTGACAATGAGGTCTATGCCCCGGTCATGGGAGAGTTGCGTTTCCTCGACGATATACCCCATCTTCCTGAAAAGTTGTGCCAGGAGTTTTTCAAAATCATATGGCTCAATTTCCTGGAGATGCCCGGGCGACCATCCATCCATTATCATTCATCCACTGTGTAGGAAAGCCCGCATTCAGGGCAGGAATAGGTAGATGTCCTGATGCCGTTTTTGCTTAAGTTGACTGTCCGTTGCATCCATGCGCCACAGGTGATGCATTTCTGGTCGAAGATGGTCCTGTCCGTATTGGAATCCGGTTTTTCGTTCATGTCTGACATTCTACCACTCATCAAAGCACTCTGATATTCTTCTGTATTATTGATTATCTTACTAATTATTATTGTTCAGCTATTTATCCATGGATGTCCCTTCTGTCATTACCCTGATATCAAATGCAGTTATCTCATATGGTTGTGCATGATTAGTGAACAACCATGCAAAAGGTTAAATGTATTGAAGGGTAAACAGATTCAAGAATATTGCAAATATTTATCAGACCAATGTCACATAACAAAATATCTGTTGATGCAGTTAATATTGTTTTCAGACGGGTGAACATTATGGATGAACTGGAATCTATCAGACAGAGAAAAATGGAAGAATTGAAAAGGACCATCAGGGAGCGCCAGTTTCCTGCAGCTCCTATTGTCCTGACAGACGCTGATCTTGATCAGTCGGTCTCTAAATATCCACTGGTCGTTGTGGATTGCTGGGCGCAGTGGTGTGGTCCCTGCAGGATGCTTTCCCCGCTGATCGATGAACTTGCCGCTGAATTTCAGGGCAGGATCGTCTTTGGCAAACTCAACGTTGATGATAATAAAATGACAGCTATCACTTTTGGCATAACCAGCATACCTGCAATGCTCGTGTTCAGGGACGGCAAGCTGGTTGACCGTATAATAGGTGCAGTTCCCAAACAGAGGATAATCGAGAGACTTCAACCCTTTATGTGAGGCTTATATATGAAACCCAGGATCACAAAAAGCCCTTCAGTCCGTTTGCTGGACCTTAAGTCCAAGCCTTATTTCATCGTTGCTTCAGTGGAAGTGGGCAATTCAACCACCAAATGTATTCTGACCGCAACAAACCTTGAGGACGGCAAAACGAGGCTTGTAACAAAGACTGTTGGCATGACAAGAGATGTAAGACCACCAAGGGAAGGTGAAGAGGTATTCGGCAGAACACTTACAGGGGTGGAACTTACACGGCAGTCAGTAGCTGAACTTGTGCGGGACACTCTGATAGGTGCTGTGAAAAAAGCAAATCTCGATATCAAGGAGGATATACACTTTGTCGTAAGGTCCACCGGAGTAGTTGCAGGTTTCGATTCGCCCGATGAGGTGGGGGAGTTCGTGAAAGCCCTGGCAGACGGCTGTCTCATGGCCGGCGTGCCGCCAAAGCGTATGACGGCCCCGATGTCGATATACAATATCCCCGAGAAGTTCCGCAAGTACAGCAAGATCGAACAGGTGGTATTCGACGGTGCAGTTGCAAGCGTAACGCCACCAACAGGTGCAAGCGGAGTGGAGATCGTTGCCAATGAGATGGAAGGCGAGCTGGCAACTGCAGGTATCAAGGAAGGTTCCAAATGGGTTGATGTGGATTTCCGTAATCCGTGTATCTCCATGGACTTTGGTACGACCCTTGATGGCAGGATAATCAGCCCGGACCTTCCCTATGCAAAGACCATCGGCAACTTCTGCGGTTTCGCCGGAGCGATCCCTGATGCTATTATCCAGGGGACCAGACTGGTGGATCCAAAAAAAGGTACAGCTCTTGATGTGGCGGGGAATATCTCGCTCGGCATGATCGCTTACAAGCTCAAGGAGAAGGCCATAAAGGAATATGCCGGCCGGCTAAACGAATACATCCTTGTAGAGAAGGTTCCGGCGGGTCGCAAAAGATACGGCAGTGTGCCGGTAAACACCGAAGCAGCAGATGAGATAGGAGTTGTCCTTATAGGCTGTGATGTAGGAAACAATGGTACTGACCTGGGTAAACTTTCTGAGATCGGGGCTGAGGTATATGAGAAGCATGGTCTAAAAGTGCTCTTTGCAGTGATAGATGAGGTCATGGCAAGGGTGGTGCAGCGCCTTGTGAAGGTAGCCCGGGATGAAGGTCTTGTATTCGAGGACACTGCCATCGGTGTTACCGGCAGGGCCGGGATCACCGGGAACAAGCCAAAGCTGATCTTGAAATACCTGCATGAACTTGGCATCAATAATAAGATCGAAGAGAATGTCGTTTTCGTGGATGACGGCCTGGCACGCGGCGCTGCTGTTATGGCAAGGTGCATGAATTCCCTTGGTAACACATTCAATCCTCTGGGTGGCCACAGGGGTGGGAAATGCATATTAGGGCAACGTATGAAACTGCAAAAAAGGTAAAACCTGAAAGATGAGTAAAGGCGGGGAATTTCCTGCCGCAAGATCCCATAAACTAAAAAAGACCCGTTCTTTTGTATTTCAGAACCTGTTCCTCTTTTCTCTTCTTTTCATTTCTTTCTGGAACTCTATCTCGTGCTTTCTCATTACTCTCTTATGTCTGTCAGCTTTCGGATCTTTCACAATTGCACCTCTTATGGGCCACGAAAGGAACAAGTGTTCAACTACTTACAGATAAAACATTCAAAACACACAATACTGACTTTTTTCCAGTCTCAACCTCAACGATTTTCACTAAATCCATCTTAGTAGAATAGTCTTTTAAACTTTTTGTTCTAATTACACTTAAGAACTATGACCCTATAAAGAAACAAACAATTCCAGGGATCTTCGTTCTGAGACCATTGAATAAGATTTATAATGTAAGGATACACCTGTTTTTTCAGCCAGAGCTTATGAAGGCGTTTGAAGCCAATCCAATGACCTCATTCTATCCTGAAAAGAGAAACAAAATCCTTTATATGCCTGGTGTTCACCACATCCTGTGGTTCTATCCATGCACGCCGGGCCACATCAATACCATATCTGATGTTATTGAAATTGTCAAGTCGGTGCGTATCAGTGTTTATTGCCAGCCAGACCCCCATCTTCCTTGCCATCCCTGCATTTATATCATTGAGGTCCAGGCGCGAGGGGGACGAGTTGATTTCAATTGCCTTATCGTTATCAAGGGCAGCCTGGAGCACTTTTTCCATATCGACATCATAAGCTTCCCTTTTTCCGAACTTCCTTCCGGTGGGGTGGGCGAGGATATCCACGTGTTCGTTCTCAAGTGCTGATACAATACGTTTTGTCATTGTCTTCCTGTCCTGGTCAAGGCCGGCATGTACGGCAGCTATTACTATATCCAGCTCTTGCAGGACCCTGTCACTGTAGTCAAGTTTTCCACCGGGTCTGATGTCACACTCGGTGCCTGATAGAAGTCTGATCCCCTCAAATTTCTCATCTATACTGCTGACAGCTTTTGTATGTTCAAGTAACCTTTTTTCCGAAAGGCCGCCGGCTATGGCTGTGGAATGGGAATGGTCCGTGATGGCAATGTACTCGTATCCTCTTTCAAGGGCACTCAGGGCAAGATCTTCAATACTGTCCTCTCCGTCACTCCAGTTTGAGTGGACGTGAAGGTCGCCTTTTATGTCCTCTACTTCAATAAGTTTTGGCAGCCTCTTCTGCATACCGGCTTCTATCTCTCCCCGGTCCTCTCTGAGTTCGGGCACAGGGAACTCAAGTCCGAGATGATCATAGACCTGTTTTTCCTCTGCACATCTTTTGATAACATTGGTGGCAATGTCCGTAAAGCCATATTCATTAAGCTTGTAGCCCTTTTCAAGTGCCAGTTTGCGCAGGTGTATGTTGTGCTCCTTCGAGCCGGTGAAGTGCTGCAACAATGTGCCAAAAGATTCTTCAGGAACAATACGAAGATCGACCCTTATCTTATTATCATAGAGAACAGAGCTTAATGTATTCCCTTCTTCAATGACCTCTGTCACTTTCTGAAGGTGCAGGAACCCATCCATTGCTTTTGCCGGCACATCTGAGAGTGCAATAAGGTCAATATCCTTTACAGTTTCCTTTCTCCTCCTGATGCTCCCGGCAGCAATGACCTTCTTTATAAAAGGGAATGCTCTCAGCTGCTCCTTGATCTCTTCTGTGATGGGGTCTGCAGTTGCCAGCGGTGTCCTGCCAGGCTCGCCGCTGCTCTGATAACGCTGTACAGACCGTAATATCTTCTCTTCCTGTTTTGGTCCCATACGTGAAAGCCTTCGGATACGATGCTCTATCGCGGCTTTCAAAAGTCCATCCACGGACCTGATATCCAGCTTTTCGTAAAGCAATTTTGCAGTCTTAGGACCTATGCCGGGGATATCCAGGATCCCGAATATTCCGGGAGGGACTTCCGCTGCCGTTCTTTCATACGCCTTGAAAGTGCCTGTATCCAGTATCTCCCTGACCTTCTCCCGAATGGCTCCTCCGACACCGGGTATTTCAGACAGACGGTCCCGGCGGTACATTTCCCCAATGTCTTCTCCGAGTCCCCTGATGTTCCTCGCAGCCCTTTCATATGCCTTGGCCTTGAAAGGGTTCTCTCCTTTGAATTCAAGTAATAAGGCCATTTTGCTGAGTATTGCCGCAACCCCGGAATTATCCATTGTAAGCGCTCCCTGTAAAGGACCATCTTTTCAGGGTCTTCAATCTTTTTGTTCTCTGATGGCTTTTTCAACTGTCTTTTTGTGTATCTCGGCGGATTTGTGGATGCCTCCAAGAGTTCCCCTTACAGCCCGGCAGGGGTACTGCTGTATAAGCAGGCCTGCCCTGGCAGGTGCATCTTCTACCTTTGTTCCGATCAGTTTCTCTGCCATGTGCCACGTACTTCCGCATGGTGCTCCGCGGAGGACATGAACTGCGGATATCCGGCCTTCCCGGGTCTCGACCTCAATTTCCGGCCATGCAAGCTTTGAAGTAAAATCTGATATTGCAGGATTGTCAGAAAGTGTGCAGCATATCTCTTCTATTTCTATGTACATGCCATATTGCCCTGCGATCTGTTCCAGTTCAAATACCGGGGCCTTTGCAGCACCTCCCGGTACGATCATTGCCTTTACTCCCTCCTTTCCTGCCCTGTGTGCGATGGCTACGGTAAGGTCCGGATGCAGGGAGTAGGTGACGAGTATATCAGACCTGAAAACAGCGTCATCAAGTTGTATTTTTTCAAGGAATGCATCCGGTTCGTCGATAAATCCGGGAAGTTTCTCTGGCAAGGATGCAGAAACAACATCAAGCCCGGTCTTCGAAATAATGGTGTCAATAAGCCTTTTACCATACTTGCCTCTGGTTATAACTCCGATTGTGCTCATGCTTGATCTTTCCAAGGGGGAAGATTGTTCCATTTACTTAATATGTCTTGGCATTGGTTTTTATATTAATACTGTATATTTTATGTGAGGAGAAAACATGGACGAATACGACTCTTCGAAGGTATATTTCAGGTGTAATGTTTGCGACCACATGTTCCAGGAAAACCCCGAGCGTTTCCCTGTAAGATGTGCCCAGTGCAGTTCTGAGGACGTTTCTCGTCTCTAGGCAGGCATGCCTGTACAAATAGGCTAAATATCATATACCCTCTTTCATTATTGCATGTCTGCAAAGGGAAAGCTCATTACTCTGGAAGGAATTGACGGTTCAGGTAAATCCACTGTGGCAAAGCGTCTGGCTGAAAATCCACTATTTTCGGACTTTGTTTTCACCCGTGAACCCACCGGTAGCTGGATAGGCGAGGCTGTGAATCGTGCCATCCACTCGGATACGGACCATCTGGCAGAGCTTTTGCTCTTTGCCGCAGATCACGCTGAGCACATATCAAAGCTGATCCGCCCCTCGCTCGAGAGTGGAAAGAACGTTGTATCAGACCGCTACTCTGCAAGCCGTTATGCGTATCAGGGCATGACACTTGCAGGCAGGTTCGATGATCCCTTGAAATGGATCCAGGATATTCACAGGGGATGGACAATAAAGCCTGATCTTATAATATTTTTCGATATTGACCCCGGGATCGCAGTCTCAAGATGTGGCAAGCGTGGCGACAGGACCAAATTCGAGAAGATCGTTTTTCTGGAGGGTGTCCGGGAGAACTATCTCCGCCTCGTGGAGGAGGATCCGGATTCATTTGTATTGATCGATGCCAGGAGAAGCATAGACGATAATGAAAAGGAAGTTGTTGACATTATACAATCTTTTCTCTGAAAATATCATATGGTAAAAACACTCTTATATGGTAAAAAACATCCCTACTTATGTTATTTTTTATTACTGTTGTTTCTTAGTTTATATGTATAAAAAAACTCTTAATCTATGATCTATATATTATCTTTAATTATAGTTATGTCGACACTATGGAGTTATGCCGACTCAATGATCTATATAACCTGTTCCAACTGCGGCCGGAACATAATGGGTGTGGGTAAAAGATGACGGTTCAGGATGTTGTACAGAATGCACCTGCAGGGATATTCATTGCAGATAAGAATGATGATCTGACCGCTTTCAACAGATCGATGGAGTCGATAACAGGTCTTCTGGCAGATGAGGTTATGGGAAGGGATATGCTGCCTGTCCTTCGAGATATGGTCCAGGAAGGTGATCCCGGTCTGGATGAATTGTTCCGGGAAACAAAAAGATCGCTTTCCCGGGTATCCAGGCAGGACGTGCCGTTGATCACAGCTGACGGGGAGCTGGAATACCATTCAATATCGTTAGTACCGTTAGTTGATAAAAGAGGTAATTACGATGGTATGATAGGTTATGTTCAAAAAACCTGTGATCATGGTTTCAGCGAAAAAGGCCTTCTTGACAAGATCGCCAATGCAAGGAAAAAAGCATCCATCCTCATGTACATTCCTGTGATCGTTTTCAGATTGTCATCTGAAAGCGGCTGGCCTGTCCTGTTCGTATCTGAAAATATATCCCAGCTGGGTTACTCAAAAGAGGAGTTCGGGTCGGGAGCTTTCAGGTATATAGACATCGTCCATCCTGACGACAGGGGAAAATTAGTCTCAGATGTCAGCAGATTTGAAAGAACTGACGAGGTCTATTTCTCAGGGGACTACCGGCTTTTAAGCAGATCAGGAGATACCATCTGGGTCAATGAATTCTCCCTGCTCAAAAAAGAAGGGGATATGACATATAGACATGAAGGAATAATTATCGATATCACAGAACGGAAAAGGGCAGAAACTTTCCTGAAAGCTGAACATGAGGGTCTTGATAAAATAGCTTCAGGCATGGGAGTTGGCCTGGCCGTGATCTCCCGGGATTTTCGTACCGTTTGGGCCAATGATGTTCTCAAAGAGATCTTTGGTGATGTTGAGAACAGACTTTGCTATGAGGTTTACAACAAGCGTCAGGCTATTTGTGAGAAATGTGCAGTTAAGGCGGTTTTTGAAGATCGGCTTGACAGGTCTGTCACTGAACAGCATGGCATTGACAGGGAAGGAAAGCCCATCTGGTCACAGATAGTTGCAACTCCCTTAAAGGATAATGATGGGAACATAACGGCTGCAATGGAGGCAGTAGTGCCCATTACAGAAAGAAAACAGAGGGAGATCGATCTCAAAGAGAGCAAGGCAAGGATCGAAAGCATATTGAGGTCTGCTCCTGTGGGTATAGGCGTCATTAGGAATAGCATACTTGAGGAGGTTAACGACAGGTGTTGCGAGATACTCGGTTATTCAAGGGAAGAACTGATCGGCCAGAGCACACGGATGTTCTTTGAAATGGAGACTGAACATAATGATGTGGGATCTATTCTCAGGTCCGGGATAAAAAAACATTCTGTCGGCACAGTAGAAACCCGGGCAAAGCGCAAGGACGGGTGCATCATTGATCTTTTGATAAGTGCTACACCGATCTATCCCGGTGAAACTTCTAAAGGTATCAGTTTTACAATAATGGACATAACTGAAACTAAAAGGAATGAGAAGGAGATCCAAAAGCATACCCTTGAACTGGAACAGCTCGATCATCTGAAAGACCTGTTCTCAGATATCATCCGTCACGATCTTTTGAACCCCGCCGGCACAATCAAGGGTTATGCGGAAATATTGGAAGATCTTGAGGAAGATGCTGAAAAGCTTCATCTTTTACATATGATACAGGATAGTAATAAGAGACTCATCGATCTTATTGAGAATGCTTCGAAGTATGAAAAGCTGAACTCTTTAGATGAGCTTGACTACCTGGAAAGCGATCTTGTCGGAATTTTCGAGAATGTGATCATGGAATTCGAACAGCCTTTGAAAGAAAAGAACATACGCGTGGTTCTTTCTTCTGATGGTCCATGTGTCTATGCGGTGAACCCTCTTGTAAGTGAGGTGTTTGCAAACCTGCTTTCCAATGCTATAAAATACGGTCCTGAAGGTGAAAAGATAAGCATTGCTTTCCATGAACATGAAAACACCTGCAAGGTAACGGTCGCAGACCAGGGGGATGGCATCCCGGACGATGATAAGTCCTTTGTTTTCGATCGTTTCAAACGTCTTGATAAGAAAGGTGTCAAGGGCACAGGCCTAGGACTTGCCATCGTAAAGCGTATAATGGAATTACATGGCGGAAATTATGGAGTGGAGAACAATCCGGAAGGAAAAGGTAGTGTTTTCTGGGTCACATTCAGAAAGGTTCCTGTGTGACACGGATCAGTTCAAATCCCGTTCTGGTCGGCGAATTTGATGAGAGCTTCGCCAAGTATGCGTGTATATTTAGGGTTCAGGTTAAAACGCCCCTTCTTCTGCCCGCCTCTCTCCTTTGCGATCTCTATGTATTCATTATCGTATCGTTCACTTGAGGCAAGGCTTATTGTCAGGAACCAGCCGCCTCCCATCTTTATTTCTGCGTATCCTTCGCCTACTTCAATGATATCGTCGTTCTCTGCCATGCTTACACCATAATTCTATGTATTTTTACCTCACCATTTCCAGGGGTATCGATCCGTTGTGCAGTGCTGTTGCCACAATGGCTCCTTTGAGACCCGTTTTCTCAAGGGTCTCGATGTCCTCTACATTGCGGACTCCCCCGCCAAGGAGTACACTGTGCTTTGAGATGGAAACTATTTTACTTAATAATTGTGAATCTACGCCGCTTGATGTGCCAACCCTGTCAAGGTCGAGTATTATGATGTCCTGAAGCTCCAGTTCGTTAAGTATGCTTACTATCTCGAAGGGGTCGTCTGGCATCTGCGGATCACGGGTGAGTATCCTGCCGTGTTTTTTATCAATGCTCACCACCACGCGCCCGGGGTGTGCGGCAGCCACTTCCCGGATGGTATCCAGAGAGGCGGTTTCAGTTCCAAGGACAACGGTCTGGGCGATCTCCAGTATGTCGTATGTTTCTGAAAGTGAACTTATTCCGGGGTCTATCATTGTCTTTGCCCTGCGGGCTATCTGTTCGATAAGCTCAAAGTTCTTTTCACGTTTGCCGATATCCTCCAGGATGTTCAGGTCGGCAATGTACACTTCCCGGGGTCTTATAGTTTCAACTACCTTTATGGGATCTGAACTGTTGCATATGCGGCTGGAAAAGTGGATGGGTTTGTACTCATGCCTGTTCCCGCCCTGTGCGTGCACAACCGTCCGGTTAAATATATCAAGAACTAAAAGGATACGAAACATATTTAATCCATACATATGTCATGCTATAAAAAGAGGTTATACAATGAAATTGCTCGTCAGTCCTATTAACCCCGAAGAGGCGATCGCAGCACACCACGGTGGCGCTGACATTATTGATGTAAAGAACCCTAAAGAAGGTTCCTTGGGTGCCAATTTCCCATGGATCATAAGGTCTGTGAAAGAGGCCATAGGCACCAAGAAACCTATCAGCGCGGCTATCGGGGACTTCGACTATAAGCCAGGTACCGCATCACTTGCAGCCCTGGGTGCTGCCGTTGCAGGCGCACAGTACATCAAGGTAGGGCTCTATAATGTACAGACCGAGGAGCAGGCTTTTGATATGCTCAGCAATATAACAAAGTCTGTCAAGGAGCTGGACCCTGAAAAGAAAGTTGTTGCGTGTGGTTATTCCGACTACAAGAGGATAAACTCCATCTCACCGCTGCTGCTTCCGGCAATTGGTAAGCAGGCAGGTGTCGATGTAGTGATGGTCGACACAGGTATCAAGGACGGCCGTTCCACCTTTGAGTTCATGACCGAGGAAGAGCTGACCCTGTTCATAAGCGCTATCCGCGACCTGGGTCTTATGTCCGCGATTGCCGGTTCCCTGAAGTTCGAGGACCTTCCTATGCTCAAAAGTATCAACCCTGATATAATTGGCATACGCGGCATGGTCTGTGGAGGCGACCGGAATTCCTGCATACAGGAAGAACTGGTTGTCAAATTAAAGAATGCGATGTGAGTATTCCTCCTCCTCCTTTCTGATATTTTTCCGCCATGTTCTTTACCCACCTGACCATTAATAATTTAGCAGATGCTTTATACTTCTGCTGTGGTGATCCAGGTTGACAGAAGAGATAACCGTCAGTGTGGTGCAGGCGTATCCCCGTGATGTTGGAAGGGGCATCGCAAGACTTGATAAGGACCTTATGCAAAGCATAGGGGTTATCAGCGGTGACATCGTTGAGATAGGTAACAGGGATAAATGCTATGCTATTGTCTGGCCTGGATTCCTTGACGATGCAGGTAAGGACATCATCAGGATAGACGGCAATCTCAGGAGTAATGCCAGGGTAGGAATAGACGACAGGGTCACTGTCCGCAAGGTCGCCGTCACAGAAGCCGAAAGGGTTGTCCTTGCCCCTGCCAGGGAAACACACCTTGTGGGTGGCGCCCGTTTCATACTCCGGATACTGGAAGGCCGTCCGATCGCAAAGGGGCACAGGATCCGGGTCGAGACCGTCAACAACCCTATCTCTTTTGTCGTGATGTCAACAAAACCAGCCGGCCCTGTGATAGTCAGCAGGAACACGCAGATCCAGCTTCGGGAAAGCACGGTGCTGCAGGAAGGTATGGAAGGCCAGATCACCTATGAGGATATAGGCGGGCTCAGGCGGGAGCTGGGACTTGTGAGGGAGATGATCGAGCTGCCTCTGAAGCACCCGGAACTCTTCCAGAAACTTGCAATCGATCCGCCCAAGGGAGTTCTGCTCTTCGGTCCTCCCGGAACAGGCAAGACCATGATAGCAAGGGCAGTTGCAAGTGAGACCGACGCCAATTTCACCTCCGTGAGCGGTCCGGAGATCGTCTCAAAGTACTACGGTGAGAGTGAACAGAAACTACGGGAAATATTTGAGGAAGCTGAAAAGAACGCTCCATCCATAATCTTTATCGATGAGATCGATTCCATAGCCCCCAAGCGTGATGAGGTTGTGGGGGAAATGGAGCGCAGGGTAGTTGCACAACTGCTGTCCCTGATGGACGGCCTTGCCTCCAGGGGTAAGGTCATCGTGATCGCCGCAACCAACCGCCCGAATTCCATTGATGAGGCCCTGCGCCGTGGCGGACGCTTCGACAGGGAGATCGAGGTGGGTATCCCAGATGCTGAAGGCAGGTTGCAGATACTCTTTGTCCACACCCGGGGCATGCCGCTTGAAGATGACCCGGGTCTTGAGGAAATTGCGGGTATGACTCATGGTTTTGTGGGTGCTGACATATCCTACCTGTGCAAGGAGGCTGCAATGCATGCCCTCAGGCGTATGCTTCCTGAACTTAAGATGGATGATGAGGAGGATGAGATCCCTCCTGAATTCATGGAAAAGCTCATTGTTACAAGGAAGGACTTCGATGATGCCCTGAAGAACATCGAGCCATCTGCCATGCGCGAGGTCTTTGTGGAAGTCCCTTCAGTTAAATGGGATGATATCGGCGGGCTGGAATATGCCAAACAGGAGCTGTCCGAAGCTGTGGAATGGCCTCTGAGGTTCCCTGAGATTTTCGATGCCGTGGGTACAAGACCGCCAAGGGGCATCATGCTATTTGGTCCCCCGGGTACTGGCAAGACAATGCTTGCAAAGGCCGTGGCCACCGAAAGTGAGGCGAATTTCATATGTATAAAGGGTCCTGAACTGCTAAGCAAGTATATCGGGGAATCCGAACGCGCTGTCCGTGAGACCTTCCGAAAGGCTAAACAGGCATCTCCTGCCGTGATCTTCTTTGATGAGATAGATGCAATGGCCTATGAACGCGGTTCAAGCATAGATTCCCATGTAAGCGAGCGTGTGGTAAGCCAGATACTCACAGAGATCGATGGTGTGGAAGAGCTGAAGGATGTTGTCATAGTAGCAGCCACCAATCGGCCGGATATAGTGGATCCTGCCCTGCTGCGCCCGGGTCGCTTCGACAGGCTCATCTATGTGCGCCCTCCTGACAAAAAGAGCAGGGAAAAGATCTTCAGGATACACCTGAACAGTAAGCCTCTTGCAGATGATGTGGATGCCCGTGAGCTTTCAGAGATGACCGAAGGCTATGTAGGCGCAGATATCGAAGCGATCTGCCGTGAAGCCTCCATGCTGGCCCTGCGTGAGCTTGTCACACCTGGCATAGGCCGTGAAGAGGTAAAGGCAAGGATCAAAGGCATAAAGATAACATCCGATCACTTCCGCAAGGCGGCAAAGCGCGTAAAGCCCACCACATCACGCACCACAATGGGCTTCTATGAGCAGGCATCCGAGGCTTTCGCGAGGTATGCGGCCAACGAGCAGGAACGGGCTATGGACCTGGATGGCGGGAAGGGGTATCAGTGATCCTGATGACGTGTTTTGCGTCGGAGCCCGCAATATCCTCCTGAACTAGCAAAAATACTTAACTCCTGCATACACATTATAAATGGCATGTAATGGCGGAATATCTTTCGTAATAGCCTGTTACCGTATAAGGGGAATTGTATGTTAAGACAGCGTTTTGTTCTGGATACCACTGCACTGACCGACCTGAATGCCAGGGAGAAGATGGGCGTAGAAAGCATGTGCGACGGAATGCGTACGATCCTGGAGCTAATAGCTTCTGCAAGGCTGCAGCTGGGCATCAGTTGCTATGTACCTTTTCCTTCAGTGTACAATGAGCTGAGGGAGTTTGCGCAGAACAACGTATGTGATCAGGATGTTATAGCAAAGATCGACACATGGCTTGTGAAGAAGGCTCCTGACAGATATAACGTGCAGATCCCTTCCAAGGTATTCCACGAGTATGTCTCCTATATGCGGGAGCGCATCAATAAAGGGATGAGCATTGCAGAAGAGACCATCTGGGATTCTTCCACCGACTGCCTGTTAATTACCACCAAGGCAGATGATAAGAAGGATATAGATGCTGATATCGAAAGGAAGGTCATTGGAGGGTATATCGGCAAGTTCAGGAACAAGTACCGTTCAGCCCTGCGTTACGGCATACTTGACAGTGCTCCTGATATTGATGTGCTCATACTTGCAAAGGAGCTGGACGCTGCAGTCGTTGCGAGCGATTTCGGGATACAGAAATGGGCCGAGGAACTGGGGGTCCGCTTTGTTCCGGCGAGTACTTTCCCGATGATCCTGCAGGAGTATCTGGAACATTCATCGTTAGCAACCATCCTTTCTGTGGGAGACTCGGAAGTTTAAATTCTCAGGCCGTCATATTGTATTATTGTAGCTATCAGAACATATGAATTTGTTTATGGGGGTACATCTTTGAGAAACATTACAGTAGAAGATTTCAGGGCGCCATGTGTGGCAGCACAGCATCTTGAGATAGTTGAAAGAAAGGGGCTTGGGCATCCTGACAGTATCTGTGATGCAATAATGGACAGTATATCTGTAAGGCTCTCAGAAGAATATCTTCAGGAGTTCGGGCAGATCCTGCATCATAACATAGATAAATGCCTGCTCGTGGCCGGGGAGGTGACAGGTATTTTCGGAGGAGGAATGGTCGTGGACCCCATGCTTATGGTAATAGGTGACCGTGCTACTTTCTCTGCAGAAGGGAAAGAGATCGATGTTGATAATATTGCCATGGACACTTCCAGGCGCTGGTTCGATGAGAACCTGCGATTCGTTGAACCCGGATCAGTGGAGTATCAGGTGGAACTGAAGCCAGGTTCTGCGGAACTGACAGATATCTTCAGAAGGGGGGATGGGATCCTGGGTGCCAATGATACCTCTGCTGCAGTGGGATATGCCCCTCTTTCCTTTACAGAGAGGATGGTGCTGGACACTGAGAGATACCTTAATTCAGCTGACTTCAAGGACGAACATCCGGAGTCCGGAGAGGATGTCAAGGTAATGGGTGTAAGGAAGGGAACTGATCTTGACCTGACGTTTGCCATGCCTATAGTTGACCGTTTCCTTGAATCCGAAGACCATTACTTCAGCATGAAGAACGAGCTTATGGATGCTATCGGGAATTTCATGTCCTCTTACGTGGAGGAGAAAGGAGTTTCAATGGACGCCACATTCTCGCTGAACAATCTTGATATGCCGGGCAGGGGAATGAAGGGGATATATACCACTGTCACAGGTACGTCCGCCGAGGGTGCGGATTGCGGGCAGGTGGGCCGTGGTAACAGGGTCAACGGCATCATCCCGCTGAACCGGCCTGTGAGCAGCGAGGCTGCAGCCGGGAAGAATCCGGTCAGTCATGTGGGGAAGATATACAACGCTCTTTCGCACCGCATAGCTGATCGTATCTACAGCAATGTGCCTGATGTGGAGGAAGCATATGTCTGGCTCCTGAGCGACATAGGTGCTCCGATCGACCAGCCGAAGGTGGCTGCAGCACAGATAATCATGAATAAAGGTACCATAGATTCGGTAAAGGACGAGGTTACTGAAGTGATGGAAAACGAACTGGGAAATATAAGGGAATTCACCATGGAACTTGCCAGAGGCATGGTCCCACTGTACTGATCAGGCGCCTGCAATGAATGATAGCAGTGCAAAGGCCATTGCCATCTTGAACATCCGGGAAGACTTTCCCGGATCTCCTTTTCCCAGGATCTCGCAGACCGCTATCACAAACAACAGGTCCGCAACGGCCACAAGCAAAAGGTACCTTATACTCATAAAGGACTGCAAATAGGGCAGCGGGCTTGCCAGCACGGCAATAAGACCTATGATAGCTGCAAGGTAAGCGGATCTTTTCTGTCCTATGACAATGGGCAGTGTACGCGCGCCATCCATTTTGTCTCCCTCGGTATCCTCAATGTCCTTTACGATCTCCCTGGCAACCGTTGCAAGGGTTGCAAGCAGGAAAAGCACGAATACACTTTCAAGTCCTCCGTTTTCAAAGAACACAGCTCCCCCGAAGAGGAATGTGGAACCTGTAAGATATCCTACTGCCAGGTTTCCCACAAATGCCGTACGCTTGAGCACCTTTGCATAGTATATCAACAGCAGGGAATTGGCAAGTGCTATGATACCACAGACCGGATTGATCAGGAATGCAAAAAGCGTTCCGATGGAAAAAAGTGCAAGTGAGAAGTAAAGGGCAACTGTCAGGCCGATCCTGCCGGAGGGTATTGGCCTTTCAGGTTTGTTGACGCGGTCGATCTCAATGTCAAAGTAGTCATTTATGGCGTTTCCCGCACCGGTAACCATAAACACTGTCATGAAAACGAGCAATGACCCGTACAAGGGAACAGGAACACTTCCGTAACTGTTCGATATGAGAATATTGTAGGCAATGAACACACCAATGGTTGCGGCTATTGCAGCCATGGCGCAGTTCCCGGCCCGTATCAGCTCAAGATATGCATTCATGATCTTACAGGACCTGCCTGCTTCTTTTTACCGCAAGCATCCTGTCAAGTGCAAGCTTTGCTTTCACTCTCACATCTTCAGGAACTGTAATGACATGTTGCATCCTCTCAAGGGACAGGAGCAGGGCATCAAGGTCAATGGCCTTCATATCAGGGCATACCGCAAATTCCGAT
This sequence comes from Methanosarcinaceae archaeon, assembly GCA_016932675.1. GTDB lineage: Archaea > Halobacteriota > Methanosarcinia > Methanosarcinales > Methanosarcinaceae > Methanolobus. The sequence goes on from JAFGCK010000053.1 coordinate 38,888, forward strand.
GTACAATAGAATCTCTTTTCGGGATTGTCTTTCTTCAGCTTGTGCAGGATGCCATTTTCCGTGGCTATGATGAATTCCCCTGATGCAGACCTTCTGGCATATTCCAGCATTCCGGTGGTGCTGAACACCCTGTCAGACATCTCAAGTACATCCCTGCGGCATTCGGGATGTGCAAGTACTTCCGCCCCGGGGTGTGCCTTCTTCACGCGTGCCAGGTCGCTGACCAGTATATGGTTGTGGGTAGGGCAGTAGCCTTTCCACGGAATTATCCTTTTAGTGCTGTTCTGGGCCACGTAGTCAGCGAGATTCTTATCAGGCACAAAGAGTATCTCTTCATCATCAAGGGAATTGACAACTTCAACTGCGTTTGCTGAGGTGCAGCAGATATCGCTCTCTGCCTTCACCTCTGCGGTGGAGTTCACGTAACAGACAACCGCAGCATTCGGGTATTTCTTCTTCTCAGCCCTTAATGCCTCTGCCGTCACCATGGAGGCCATGGGACAGCCTGCATTTATCTCTGGTAATAGTACTGTCTTGTCGGGGCTCAGTATGGCTGCGCTTTCTGCCATGAAATGAACTCCACAGAACACTATGAAATCCGCGTCCTGCTGAACAGCCTGCTGGCTGAGTCCCAGGGAATCACCGGTAAAATCAGCGATGTCCTGGATCTCGCCCCTTTCATAGTTATGAGCCAGTATAACGGCGTTTTTCCTGGCCTTAAGTTCTTTTATCTTGTTAATGATGTGTGTATTCTGCATCTGATCACCAATGAACGATCTGTTCCTGAAAGCAGTTGCAATTTTCCGGTATGCCTGCCATGTGATCAGGACGGTCCTTTACCTTTAAGTTCCTATCTGGAAAGGATCCGATATCTTCCTGAGTGTGGCAATTGCAGATAGCAGTGCAAGGTAACTGCTTCTGGGATTTGCCGGGGAAGGTATGTTCTCGACCCTTGTGGTAAACTCCCCAAAGGCACCTTCCACCGTTATCTCATGGATGTTGCGTGTCAGTGCCGGGTTGGCAACTATCCTTACCTTCGTCTTCTCAAAGCCAAGGCCTGCAAGGCTTAAAGTCGCTGCTACGTTCACATTTGCAGGAAAAGCCCTCACTGCCTCACTTGCGGGTCCTTCGAACAGAACGGTCTTGCCTGTGATCTTATCAAGTTCTATCTTGTTCCTGATCACGAAGGGTGCACCTGCAAGCCCTCCCGGGGGTTTTTGCGTGGTCAGGGTAACGGAATATACCTCCTCTGCAGAAGCAGACTTGAGCCCGTCAAGACCCACTATGGCACCGGATGGCAAATATACTTTGCAGTTATTGTCCCTGGCAAGGCTCTCTATGGTCCTGCGCAATTTTTCGTCTGCCAGGGCTCCAACGCTCATGATCATTACATCACAATGTGCGAGAAGGGCCACTGGTATCACTTTATAGACAGCTTCCTGTGAGGCGCACTCTACAAGCAGGTCTATTTGCTTGACCATGTCAATTATTTCCAGTATGTCGGGTCTGCAACTTTTCAGTGAACTCTTCAGCTTATCAGCATCTGCTGCATTCCTGTCATAGATGGCAACCAGTTCTGCTTTGATGCTTCCCCCATCAATGGCCCTGCATATGCCCGTACCGATGGTCCCACAGCCTATCACTCCAATTCTAAGCATTCTGTTCTCCTGGAATTGCACAGTTGATTGTTATTTTCATACTGCTTATATTAATCGCTTAAGTAGATTTTCCTTATACACTGAAAGCATATAAATCTCTTGAAGGTAATTACTGCGGGGTGAAAGGATGCTGACATCTGAAATCGAACATTATCTCAGGGAGGACATTGGCTATAACGATGTCTCCTGTACTCTGGTCCCTGACAGAGAGGTGAATGCTGTTATTTTCACTAAAGAGGATTGCATCCTTGCAGGGCTTGATGTTGCAATGTCCTTTTTCGATCATCTCGGGATAGATGCTCAAACCCAGCACCTGCAAGGTGATTCTTTAAGAAAGGGCGATGTTATCTTTTCCCTTCAGGGCAGTTCCATATCCATACTCCGGGCTGAGCGTGTGGTGCTCAATTTCCTGGGTCATCTGTGCGGTATTGCTACACTTACCCGCAGATGTGTCGATACGGTCAGGAAGTTCTCGGATGCAAGGGTAGCATGTACGAGAAAGACCACACCGGGCCTGCGTGAGTATGAGAAGATGGCCGTGATCGCAGGAGGTGGCGACCCTCATCGCTTCAACCTGTCGGATGCTGTGATGATAAAGGACAATCATATCAAAATGATGGGTATCGAGCCTGCTATTCTTTCCGCGCGGAAAAAGGCGAGCTTTACCCAGAAGATAGAGGTGGAAGTGGAATCCACCGGGGATGCACTGCTGGCTGCAGGACTTGGAGCGGATATCATTATGCTTGATAATATGGACCCAGATGCTGTAAAAGATACAATGGCGTCCCTGAGGAAGGCAGGTATCCCGGAACACGTGATCATAGAGGTTTCAGGAGGCATTACCCCTGAGAACCTGGAAGAATATGCAAGGACTGGTGTTCATGTGATCTCAATGGGCTCTCTCATACACCGGTCCCGCTGGGTTGACATAAGTCTTGAATTTATGTGACAGGGGGCAGAGGCAACATAGTAAAAGTATTGCTGAGCGCCTAATCATAAGGTTTATATTAAACACCATATATTTATCACACAATGCAAATTATAGTTCGAATATCCGATTAACTGAGGGAATATGCTTCATTTTAGGAAAACATTAACAATCGCATCTCTGCTCATGTTTTTCATATTGGTTTCTGCAGGTGGTGCCTCCGGTAAAGTACTGTACAACGACACAATAGATGAGGGCGACGGCTACCAGATCAATGATTATGTCATCGATGTGGCTGAAGTGGTCCCTCAACATGAGACTGTGTTCATCAACATATATGAAGGTGACAGTGATGACCCCAGGTATGAAAAGCTGATCTCGGTTGGCAGTTCTTTCGAGTTCGGACTGGAAGGGGAGAATGTGGATATAACTGTTATATCTGTATATTCAAGTGAGATACCCAGGGCTAAATTAGCAATAACGATCACAGATGATGATATCATAAACAGCAGAACTCTGGGTGTTGTTGAAGGAGGTCACAGTGAAGCAGAACTATCCACCACTCCTGTATTAGCAATAAACAAGGTTGTTGATAAGAGCAATATGAATGTTGGGGATGTTGTCCGTGTAACTGTCACGGTGGAAAACACAGGTGATGGTGATGCGTTTGATGTTATTTTCTCAGATCCCCCTCAGGAAAAATTCATACTGGTCGATGATATTCTTGGTTCACCTGGCAAGGTTGATATCTCTATAGATGACCCGGTTAAGAAAATATATGTATATGACATGAAAGCCACAGAGGCAGGAACATTTTCCCTGAACCCCACGACTGCCATTTTTACTAATTCCATAGGAGAGTCTTTCCCGATGGCATCTTCGAATCAGCCCACTGTGATCGTAGAGGGCTCGGCTGATCAGGTAAGTGCCTCCCTTGAAGTTGAAATGGAGCTTGATAGTTATACAGTTGACAGGAACGAAGACCTGCACGGTACTATCAGTATCAGGAATGTCGGCGATGCTCCTGCAAGTGCTGTTAATATCAATATGATCATTCCGGAGGGTCTTGAGTATAAGGGGGATGATCCTTCCATAGAGATCATCTCTGGTGTCCCGACCGTATACCTTGATTCCTTTGGCATACAGCAGGAGAAAGAGTTTTCGTTCAAGGTGAAAGCAAAAGAGGTGGGGACCTATACACTTTCACTTGAGAACTCGTATCTTTACAATGATGGGATCAATTCCCGGATGCAGTCTGCAAGTTCTGACCTTATGACAAACAGGATATATGTGACAAAAGGGAAATATGACTATCTTTTTGAGCAGCCGGTCTATGTCTACCTGGTCCCCCTGCTTATAATAGGAGCAATCGCAGGCTGGATATACCACAGGCATAAACAATACAAGTTCTGACAGGTTCGATCTGTAAAAGCTTAAGTTTATAATGTATAATATTCATAATATTTAATTCAGATAAGGAGGACTTAGTTGCTCAACGTACTTATCATCGGAAACGGTCAGTGTGGAAACCGTATACTTGATGCTATCAACAGGGAGGCTTTTGGCAAAAAGAGCCGGTTTGCCAAGTTCTACTCCCAGCAAAAATATAAAAGCAATGTTCAGACCATTGCTATCAACACTGCGATAAACGACCTCAGGGAGATGAAATTCACAAAGGCCAGGGACAGGATCCATATACCTCACCTGCATGGTGTCGGCGCTAACAGGAACGTTGGAAAACACGTCTTTGAGGATAACAAGGCCCATATCATGAAACATGTAGAGGAGCGGGGTAACTTCGATGTTGCATTCATCCTCACTTCTGCATCCGGGGGTACTGGTTCATCGTTCACGCCTCTGCTGATCAAAGAGTTCAAACAGAGGTTCGATTTCCCTGTCTATGCCCTTGTAGTCCTGCCTTTCAGGGAAGAAGGCACCCTTTACCTGCAGAACGCCGCTTTCTGTCTCAGGGATATACGTGAGAGCGGTGTGGACGGCATTATCCTTGCTGATAACCAGTTCCTCAAGCAAATGGGAGGAAATGTTGAATCCGCCTACAATGGCATCAATGACAAGATCGCAAGGCGCCTTCTGTTCCTGCTGGATGCCCTGGATAGTGAAATGATGATGGTCACTGACCTTGGTGATTTCAAGACGGTGATGAATGGCGGCGCGGGGCTGGCTACTATCGGCTTCTATGAGGCCGATTCCGAAATACCTATCAAGAGCGCTATAAGAAAGGCCCTGTCCCCCACAGGCCTGCTGTTCTCAACGGACGTGTACGAGGAAGCAAGCAGGTCAATGGTTATCATCAAAGGTGACAGGAAATACCTGGGCATTGACGATATCTCATCCGAGGTGGAAAAGCTTTCGGGTTCTGTAGGTCATGTTTTCAAGGGTATCATCGTGCGAAATGACGAACTCCCCCAGGTGCTTACCGTGCTTACCCTTGAGTCAGCGTCAGAACTCGAGAATCTGTACTCCATTGCAGTTGATGCCATAAACTATGAGAAGCAGAAAAAAGAACGTGTCATCAATGAGAAGGAAGTTGATCGTGCCTTTTCGCAGATCGACGGCATGGATCCATCTTATTGATCCCTCTCTTTCAGATGTTTTTTCAGTACTTTGATGGGATGTCATTTTACGGATCGGATGTACAGAGGTCTATGACCATAAGATCCTGCAGATCCAGGAACAACTCCCTTCCGGCATCGCAGTTGTGGATGCACAGAGCCATGTATGCAATATGATGATCGGGGACCCATCAAACTTTCCTTTAGTTCCTCCTTCTGTTGCAATGGTGCCTCTTGCTCCCCTATATCATATTGAATTGTTCTTTTTGGTGTCCCGGGACTCCTGTAAGAAGATATCCAATCAGCTCAGAAAATTCCTTTTTCTGATCAGACAGCATACAATCTTATTCAATATCGATGCTGGTACGCATTCATCTGTGTTTGTCGGTGCAGATCCGTGTCTTATATAAATCAATCCCAAAATTATTCAAGACACGGATTAACGCAGGATTAACACGGATTTTCCCTTTTACCGGTTTTAGCTTCCGATCTTACCGTGGATCTGTGTTGATCGGTGTAAATCTGTGTCTTATGTAAATCAATCCCACAAATATTTCAGACACGGATTAACGCAGGATCTACGCGGATTTTGCCGTTTGCCGGTTTCAGATCCCGGTATTACCATGAATCCGTGTTAATCGGTGTAAATCTGTGTCCTGAAAGAGATCTGGAAGATCACCGGCTTTAATGAAAAATGACAGGCCTTTATGCTGAAATCCTGATCAGATCAGCTCTGCCAATGTTGCCACGTCTAAAAAAATAACATACATTGAAATAGTGTAAATTCAAATCTAGCCATACTGGAGCCTGTGTTTATCATGAACGGTGAATCAAACATCATTGAGATACGGAACCTTTCAAAGATCTATTCGAATGGTGTGGAGGTGCGTGCTCTGGATGGTATCGATCTGGATATCAAAAGAGGTGAGTTCCTGTCGGTCATAGGGCCTTCAGGTTCCGGAAAAAGCACCCTGCTGCATATGATAGGTATTCTTGACACGCCTACAACAGGCACGATCACAATAGATGGTCGTGTCATTACTGAAATGACGGAAAGTGACCGCTCACAGGCACGCAATGAGATACTTGGTTTTGTTTTCCAGTATCATCATCTGTTACCTGACTTTTCTGCGCTGGAAAATGTAATGATGCCTCTTCTGATCGCCGGGAAAAGCAGGTCTGATGCAAGGAAAATAGCAGAAGGTCTTCTTAATGATGTAGATCTTGGTGACAGGATGGATCACCGGCCTACCCAGTTGTCCGGAGGGCAGGCCCAGAGGGTTGCAGTTGCCAGGGCACTTGCAAACGATCCGAGCATTGTTATTGGTGACGAACCCACAGGCAACCTTGATACAAAATCAAGTGATATGATATACGAGCTGCTCAGAAAACTCAACCGTGAAAAAGGCCAGACCTTCATACTTGTGACACATGACGAAAAAATGGCCAGAAAAACAGACCGCATAATCAGGCTTGTGGATGGCAGGATATTCGAAGACAATGATTTTGATCGGGAGTGAACCTATGGAATATGCAAAAGGATCAATAGGAAGGGTCTTTACCGTACGGTTAGACCACGGGGATGACGTGCTTCACGAACTGGAGGATCTTGCACTGAAGGAAGATATAAGGTCTGCAATGTTCGTGCTACTTGGAGCTGTCAGAGAGGCAGGTCTGGTTGCAGGGCCAAAGGAGAACAAAGTTCCTCCGCAGGCTCAGTGGGTAAAAATAAGTGATGTGCACGAGATTTTAGGTGTCGGTAATATATTTTTTGAGCAGGACAGGCCAAGGATACACCTCCACTGTGCAGCAGGCAGGGGCATAGCTCCCGTGGTAGGCTGTATGCGGGGTGAAAGCGAGATATTCATGGTCGTCGAGGTCTTCATCCTGGAACTTGCCGGGATCTTTGCCAGCAGGTCCTTCGATGAAGGCCGGGGATTTGCACCAATAGGCTTTAGTTCAACCGCTTGAGCTTAACTCTTTCAGTTGTTCCAGGGCTTCTTCGATCTCCCTGTTCTTTCTGAGCACTTCGTTCTCAAAGGTCGAGACAATATGATCAAAAGGCACTATCAGCTTGTAATATTTTAAAGGCCTGCCTTTATAACTGTTCTTTTTCTCATTCCTTTCATCGATCCATCCCATGTCCCTGAGCGGACGCATGGCAATACTGACTTCAGGCTGCCTGAGCCCGGATGCTTTTTCGATGTCCTGTGAAGTCAATTCCTCTCCACAGACCAGACAGGCTATACATATGGATTCTGTTCGGGGTACATTCAATCCTTGCAGTAATTTGATGATCTCGTATCCTTTGCCGTCTAAAAGATCAATTCCCACAGTTTTCATTTAATCAGTATAATACTTTTAAGTTTATATAATTTGTGTGAATATAAATGTCATTCGTTATCCCTGCTCAATATTGCATGTGAACGGTAACAATATATACGGTAATTGCAAAGTAGGTGTATAAATTAGTAAGGTGGACCAGGATGGCGTATACCAGCGAAGATACAAAATACCAGATCAAGAAGATCCGTGCAAGGGAGATTCTGGATTCAAGAGGTAATCCAACAGTAGAAGTGGATGTTCACACACCGGGTGGTTTTGGCAGGGCAAGTGTTCCTTCGGGTGCATCCACCGGAAGCAATGAAGCACTTGAGTTGCGTGACAAGGAAGGCCGCTACGGTGGAAAGGGCGTACTTGACGCAGTCGATAATGTAACAACGACCATTGAGAGCGAATTGTTAGGCATGGATGTGAGGAACCAGCGGGAGATCGATGGTCTGATGCTTGCCCTTGACGGCACCGATAACAAGATGGAGCTTGGTGCCAATGCAATACTCGGAGTCTCCATGGCTGTTGCAAAAGCTGCAGCTGATTCCCTGGATATGCCATTGTACAGGTACCTTGGCGGTGTGAACTCATATACGCTTCCTGTCCCCACAATGAACGTGCTCAATGGCGGTAAGCATGCAGGTAACGAGCTGTCCATCCAGGAATTCATGATACAGCCAAAGGGTGCCGATTCATTTGCCGAGGCCCTGCGTATGGGTACTGAGACCTATCATGCACTTGGCAAGGTACTGGAATCAAAGTACGGTGCCTCAGCCACAAATGTAGGCTACGAAGGCGGCTATGCACCCCCTCTCGAAATGACACATGATGCCCTTGATTCCCTTATCACTGCGATCGAAGAGGCAGGGTATTCCGAGACCGAGATATCGTTAGGTCTTGACGCCGCAGCATCCGAGTTCTTTGACGGCCGGAATTATTCCATAGATGGGAAGATCCTTCAGCCGTCTGAGCTTTTAGATTACTACCTTGAACTCATTGAAACATATCCTATAGTCCTCATCGAGGACCCCTTCCACGAGGAATCCTTCGAGGACTTCGCAGCTCTCACCGTGGAGGCGTGGGAAACCATCATCGTAGGTGATGACATCTTTGTGACCAATGTTGCACGCCTTGCAAAGGGTATAGAGATGTGTGCAGGCAATGCCCTGCTTCTCAAGGTCAACCAGATCGGCTCCATATCCGAAGCCCTGGATGCAGCACACATGGCAACGCGCAATGGTTACAGTGTGGTTGTCAGCCATCGCTCTGCAGAAACCGAAGATACGACCATTGCCGATCTGTCTGTAGCCATCGCCGCCGACCTGATAAAGACCGGAGCACCGGCAAGAAGTGAAAGGACTGCAAAGTACAACCAGCTTCTCAGGATCGAGGAAGACCTGGGCGAAGTTGCACGCTACATGCAGCTCTGATCATTTTTTCAATCTTTATTGCCTTTTCTCAATAAGCGGGACGGTCAGGCTTCCCTGCGGAAGGATTATCGCATAGGGGTCCTTTCCCTGGCCTTTTATTTTTTCAATTGCTCTGTCGAATGTACCCTGCACATCCATGCCGGGCAGAAGTTTTGCCATTCTCAGGATGTCGTCGTTCAGTTCCGAGACCGCCCACATCTCTGCATAAACGCCTATCTCTGCCATCCTGGAAGCCTTGTGGTAGCCGAGTTTGTAGCCCTCTTCTATCCTGCTCATCACATCTTCACACGTATCTGCAGAGCAGAGCAGGTCCAGGAAGGCTTCATCACCGACCCCTTCCCTGCATTTTGATACCAGGATGATCACTCCGTCCTCTTCCAGTGCAAGCCTGCCATTCTCAAGTGCCTTCTGGGACTGGTACAGGTCGATATCCATTGGGTAGGGGGCGGCTGTCAGGACTATGTTACCTTTTCTGCTGCATTTTGCAGCAAAGACCTCGTTCGCTTTTTCGATTGCAATATCGAATGACCTGAAGATATCCCCTGCAACCATGGCATACAATCCGTGCTCTGCTGTCAGGATGGTCTGTATGGAGAAGATGTTCAGGTCCTTAAGTAAGTTCATCGCATCATCCATATCCTCTGCAACCGGGTTCCCCCTGATCGCCAGGGGCTGTGCAGCATCCGAGAGTGCATGCCTGTGATTCATTTCGATCGTTCTGTAGGATGCCACACCAGGGAGGAATGCCTTTCTTCCTCCGGTATAGCCCGCAAAATAGTGAGGTTCCACGCTCCCGATGACTATGATGTTCTTAATCTGTTTCACCATTCTGTTGAGATATATTTCGGTGCCTTTGCAGGAGATGCCCAGGTATTCCATGTCCTCGTCCCTGCGTGCGTCGTGGACGAATACCCTGTCTTTGAACTCATCGTATACCTCCCCGAAGATGTACCTGAATTCATCTTCCGTGGGCCCCCTGTGGGCGCCCGTGGCTACCAGGAATCTCAGATCGTTGTGTTCCCTGAGAATGTCCCGGATCCCCAGGAGTACCTTTGCGGTAGGTGTAGGCCTTGTTGCATCATTCACCAGTATAAGGAGCCTGTCACTACCAAGCACGAAATCCTTCAGGGGTCCCATTCCCACCGGCTCTTCAAGTGCCCGGGCGATGATCTCTGATTCGGGCGCGGTCTGTACCTCGTTCGGTCTGATGACCTCATGGGGTATTCTGACATCCAGGTCAATGTATTCTTTTCCGTAAGGTATCTTTACTGTAATAGGGATCACTCCAGATCTAAGAGGAATAAATATTGTGAAATCACTTGATCCTTCACGTCAGTTATATGTATAATGTATATTTTGCCGGTCATGGTCAGGTTCTATCATGGTGTAACTGTCTCGGTGTCAATTCCCTAAAGGGAAGGTTTATTTATATCATTTTTGTCCTGTATGTCAGACAGACTCCGGGATCTGGCACTGGCAGTATTATTTTTTAACACAACAACTCTTATCTGGTATAGATCTCATTCAGTATTGACCTTATTCAGGGACTATGGTGAGCTCTTGATAGAACTGACACAACTGGCATATTTTGTTGCCGCATCCGTTGCCCTTACACTATTGCCTGGTCCGGATATTATCTTCGTACTTACCCAGAGCATTTCCCGGGGCAGGATGGCCGGCATGGCAACGGCATCAGGTCTTTGCACAGGGCTGATGTTCCACACAACAGCTGCAGCGCTGGGGGTCTCAGCGATCCTTTACAGATCTGCCCTGGCTTTCAGTGTACTGAAATATGCAGGTGCTGTCTATCTGCTCTACCTTGCCTTCAGGGCAATGAAGGAAGGTGAGGATCTCATCCCATCAAAAATTTCAGAGGAACGCGATCTATCTCTTCTTTACAGGCGGGGCATATTAATGAACCTGCTGAATCCTAAAGTTTCCCTTTTCTTCCTGGCATTCCTGCCGCAGTTCGTTGACCTGGCTGCGGGAAACGTTCCTTCGCAGATGATCTTTCTGGGGGTTGTTTTTCTCATACAGGCACTGGTGGTTTTCTTCCTGGTCTCCGTATTTGCAGGATATATCGGGATCAGGATAATGGAAAGACCTGGGATTGGCAGGCATGTCAACCGTGCAAAGGCCGGAATTTTTTCATTTATAGGCCTGGAACTTGCACTTTCAACGCGGTGATGTCCTCAAGTATCGATCTGTTTTCAGTCTGTGTGGACCCGTGTCTCAACAGGCCGATTGCCGGAAATGGTTTTTTTAGCCAGTGCACGTACAAAACATATTATAACTGGACATCCCAACTAACACTAACAAACGCCGGGACCCATGGATGTACGAACTGCAGATCGCCCTGAGGCACGTCAGTGCACGTAAAAGACTTACGTTCTTTGCTGTTTTTGCGGTAGCTCTGGCCATAGGTGTGATCGTTGTCATGATGTCCCTGATGTCCGGATTCACGGATGAACTGATAGATACTACGGTGGAAAGCGCGCCTCATATTGTTATAACTCCTCAGGGAGATGACCGGGAATTCATTCACTTCACGGATCATTATTCCGACAGGATCCAAAACACGGAAGGTGTTATAGCGGTATCTGCCGTTTTTTCAGGACAGGCTGCATTGCAGTATAGGGACAGTGCGGAAGGTGTGGATCTTATGGGGATAGAACCTGCGGCTGAGAATGTCGTTGTCAACATTGAGGATGACATTGTTTCAGGTGACCTGTCCGAAATCTCACGGACAAACAACGGGATCGTGATAGGGGACGATCTTGCGGAAGATCTCGATATTGCTGTAGGGGACAGCGTGGATGCAGTTATACCTGCGAAAGAGCCCAGGTCTTTCCGGGTGGTGGGAATATTTGACAGCGGTACACCTGCCGATGAGAGCACTACCTATGCACGTTTTGATACCGTGCAGGCTTTCTTTGGCGAGAGCGGGGTTGCGAGCAGTATGAATGTAAGGGTCCGGGACCCGTACCAGGCAGACATTATCGCACGATACATAGAATCCGATACTGGCCTCGATGCTGTTAGCTGGATCGAGGCCAACAGTGATATACTTGAACTGCTCGATACCCAGGTGGCGTTAGTATGGCTGTTCTACGCACTCATCTATGCCATCGCAGGGTTCGGGGTTGCGAACACCCTCATTACCGTTGTGATGGACAAGAAAAGTGAGATCGGGATGTTAATGGCCATGGGCGCTTCCAGAAGGCAGGTCACGATGACCTTCCTGCTGGAGTCTTTGATCCTGGGGTGCATGGGTGTTTTACTGGGATGCATTTTCGGATATGTGTGCATCGTTCTGCTCTCATCTTACCCTGTAGACATACCAAGCGAAACATATTACGGACTTAGCACACTTCCCCTGAAGCTGGATCCGCTTAATTTTGTCTATGCAATTGTCTTTTCTTTCCTGATCAATATGGTTGCAGCCGTATATCCTGCGAGGCGCGCTGCCAGGCTGGACCCGGTGGAGGCTATCGAGAGCGAATGAATACCCGTATTATCGCATAGCTTTAACTTCATGGCATTTTGTTCGCATAAAGGCGAAAGATATATATCCTATAATGTAGTTTGTATACATGCGAACGGGTTTTCTAGTACCTCTCCAACAAACAAATGTCACCAAGCTGTGCATTCAACCCTTCTTTCCCGTTCGCACTCCTATGCTATCTTTTTAGTATTAGCTTTAGCAAGATTGCTGCATGTGAATTGTGATAGGGGTAAAGGGTACGGTTTCCTGGAATATCGTAATGAAGAATCACAATCCAGGCCAGGTTTCTTCTCTCCCGTACCAATCATGGCTGTTTCTAAAGGAGAACGTATCAAAGTGCAGGTTCGGGGAATTGTTACTCCTGCATCAGACTCAGTGACCGATACTGAACGGTTTTCAGTCGTACATGGTTTCACTTCGCGGATATGGCCGTCACCGGATCAAAACTGGCTGCGCGCTGGGCGGGGTAGATCCCTGCGATCAGGTTCAGCAGGAAGACGCCAGCTATTATGATGAGCACGTCAAAAGGTCTTATCACCATAGGTATGGAAGAAATGCCCTCAAGCGGTCCCTCATATACTCCTTCCGGAACCACATAGTTGCCGATGGCAAGTGCGATGACGATGCCTGCAAGAGCGCCCAGTATGGCACCGGCAAGGCCCAGTATGCCGCTTTCCATCAGGAATATCATTCTTATATTGGACCTTCTGGCGCCCATTGCCATGAGGATGCCAATCTCCCTTATCTTTCCCATCACCACCATGTTGAGCGTGCTTACAACTCCGAACGATGCTATGAGCAGTATAAAGCCAAGTGTAACGTTATTGGATGTGCTTTCTATGGACAGGGTTCTCAGGATCTCGGGATTGTTCTCGGTCCAGCCGCTTGCCTCGTAACCTTCAGCCTGTATGATGGATGCCACTTCCTGGTCTTTGTTGAAGTCTTCCAGCCGCAGGGATATGCCGTTGATGACATTGTCCGTGTCGAAGAACCGCTGGGCTGTTTCAAGGGATGTGTATGTCAGGCTCTCATCCAGCTGCGTTCCGCTGTCATAGATCGCTATGACTTCCAGTGAAAGCGGATTTGCATTGGGGAAGGACACATCTACCATATCCCCCGGTTCAAGTTCAAGGTCACCGGCCAGGTCGTCTCCGATCATGATGGTGCTCTTGGAGTAGGCGAGTTCTTCAAAACTGCCCGTGACCACATCCTCCCGGACGTGGGCAACAGCATCTTCCTCAGAGGGAATGACCCCTTTGAGAGCAGCATTCATGGTATTGCCCCTGAACCTGAAGGACGCCTGCCCGACAAGGTAGGGGGATGATGCCACGACTCCTTCGATGCTATTGATCTTCGTGACAATGTTCTGGTACAGATGTATGTAGTCATCGTCTTCCCGGGGAGATACCACCACATGCGGCAGGCTGGAGACTGTCTTGTCATACAGCTCCTGGGTGAAACCTACCATGACTGCCTGTGAGATCAGTAGCATCATGACCGCTATGCCTATCGCTGCAACAGAGAGTATCGTCTGGCGTTTTCTTGCTATTATGTGGCGGGTCGCGATGAACAGCTCGTAACGCATCCGGCACACCTACCACCTTTTCTTCATCCGGAGGATGAGAACGGCTGCAAAAAGGGTGATAATGGAATAAAAACCGGGGAATCCGGGACTCTGGCCTGCCGAACTTTCAGTATCATTGTCATTTGATACTTTGCGGGGAGCCTCGGCCTCAATGATGGTCTCCCTGACATCAAGCAGGTCTCCATCATTGCCCATGACTTCGATATTCAGCCTGTAGATGCCTTCATGAAGCCTTTCTTCCCATATTGCTTCCACTGTTTCATCATCACCGCTGAGAAGTACAGGGGAATCACGGGTGACTGTCTCTACGATATTTTCATTGCCATCATTTTTAAAGACCGTGAATCTCACAGTACCCCTGAAAGGTACCTGTGACCTGCCTTCAATGGTTGCACTAGCGCCTATCTCGTCCTTGTAGGTGTCGCTGATAAAAACGTCATCCTTTGCTGTGAATTCCTGCATAGTTGCCATGGTCTCAGAGGGCGTATACATCCTTATCTTTACACGGCCCCTGTACTCTCTGCCATTTTCCAGTAATGTATTCCACTGTTCACTTAACTCCATGGGCAAGGTGTTCAGGGCAACCCTTTCCAGTTTGTTCATGTAGATCACATTGGAGCCGTCCACAAGCATGTAGGTAACATCCACCAGAACGGGCTGTACCGGGGTTATCATCAGGCTAAAGCCCTCGGAGTTGGCTATGAGGTCATCGATTATTATCCGGGGGATGACCTGCCTGCCATTCACAAAAGAGTAACTGCTGGTATAAAGCAGGCAGCCGTCCTTCAATATGCGGACATCTACGGTATATTTCCCATCATCTTTGGTATCCGTATCCCACTCGAAGACCCTGACAACATTTAAGCCGGGAGCAACTCTCCTGATACCGAGTGTCTTTTCATCAAGCACCTTTCCTTCATGTTCCAGTGACAGTCCAAGATCTATATCCTCTAATCCGGTAGGGGAGTATACAGTAATGTCTCCGCTCTGGATGTCTGAATAGAGATACGCCACACCTACACCTGCATCTTCAGGACATTCATGTGCCAGTGAGTTGAAGGGGAAAGCAAGGATCAATAAGAAACAGATAAGGGATACAGGGGTGTAACGCATTTTCAGCACTGAAGGCATTTTGAGGCTCCCGTGATTTAAATCAATTTTATTCAGTGATAGTATTTATAGCAATGCATTTTTACGGGGTTTGCTTCGTACAATTCCGGTAAGGTCACTGGCACTGAATGTTGCTTTCCGGCTCTTTGAAGTTCCAGGCGGCCTGCAGGCTCTTTGGGCTATGTGGAAGTATTGTACTGTCCCTCACTCATACCTGAGTGCGTCCAGCGGTCTCATCCGGGAAGCCTTCCACGCAGGATACATACCGCCAAGCAGGCTTGTACCGATCCCGAAGAGCACGCCTTCAAGAATGTAGAGAATGTTGGAGGGCTTCAGGAGGTAGGCAGCATCATCCATTATGAAGGAGATGACCATATAGCTGCCTCCAAGGGTCAGCAGGCCTCCTATAAGGCTTGCAGCAACTCCCAGAAAAAGCGCTTCAAGAAGGAACATCCGGAGAATATCCCGCCTTGATGCTCCCACTGCTTTCATAACACCTATCTCTTTGGTGCGTTCCATGGTGGACATGAGCATGACGTTGAGGATGCTTACACCTGCTACCAGGAGGGATATCGAGCCGATGCCCATAAGGAAGAGGGAGATCGCATCAAAGACGCCACCGATGCTTTCGGTGATCATATTGGTGGCAAAGACCATAATGAGCTCGTCCTTCTTATTGATCCGGTCTTCAATATCTTCCTGAACCCTGTCCAGCTCATCGATATCATCCACTGTAATTATTACTGAACTGTATCCTTCTTCCTCATCCGGGTAGAGTTTCTCATACATATCAGATGACGTGAAGATCCCGCTATCAGTATCGATGTCAAAACCGAGTCCTCTTTCTGTCAGGATCCCGACCACCCTCAGCCTGGAATCGTCTATTATTACCTTGCTGCCCACTGTGGCGCCAAGGTTCTCAGCTACTCCTGAGCCGAGAACACAATCTGTGGAACCGGATTTGAAAAAGCGACCCTTTTCCAGTTCCACAAGGGTCACAAGCCCTTCCTCATCTATGTCGTAGACCGAGGCAAAGGTCTCCTCGTTCCTATATTCGACCCTTTCGGCATTGGACCTGAGAGGTATTATCCTGTCAATACCTCCCACCTTCCTGATCTGGCCGATCTGCCTTTGGCTTATGGTCTCCTCGCCCGGCGCGGGGTACACCATGAGCTTGTCACCGATATCTGCAAAGGATTCCGTAACAGACATCTTCATTGTATTGCCCAGTATACCCATGGAGGATATGGCGATAACGCCTATGATTATGCCAATGGCTGCCAGTATCGTCCGGATGGATTGCCTTCTGAGGTTCCTTCTGGCAAGCTCTGCATACATATTATCCTTCAGGGGATCAGCAATTCTCATGGCATATCGCCCCATCCTGCAGTCTTATGGTTGTATTCGAGAACTCTTCCAGCCTGGGATCATGCGTGACCACGACAACTGTCGTGCCTGCCGTGTTCAGCTCCTGCAGGAGTTCCATTACACTATGCCCTGTCTTTGAGTCCAGATTGCCTGTGGGCTCATCTGCAAGGAGTATTGGAGGATCGTTTGCCAGTGCCCTTGCAATGGCAACCCTCTGCTGCTGGCCACCTGAGAGCTCGTTGGGCTTATGCTGCTCATACTCTGCCGGCAGCTGTGCCTTTCTAAAAAGTTCCAGTGCCTTCTTCCTGCGTTTATCCGGTGATGTGCCAGTGAATATCATGGGCATCTCCACGTTCTCAAGGGCGCTGAGGGTCTGTATGAGATTGAATTGCTGGAATATGAAACCGATATTGTTCCTTCTTATGGATGTCAGTCCGTCATCATCAAGTCCGGATATGCCCTTTCCATTGATCAGCACCTTTCCGCTTGTTGGAAGGTCAAGACACCCCACCATATTCAGGAGTGTGCTCTTCCCGGAGCCGGAGGATCCCATTATAGTTACAAAGTCCCCTTTATCGATGGATATGCTGACCCTGTTCAGGGCATATATCCTGTTCTTTCCGAGGGTGTAGATCTTTGTCACGTCCCTGAGTTCTACGATGGGTCTTGGCATGTCAGCACCGACGTCTCATTCTTCGGAAAACTCTATATCTTCTTCTTCTTCTTCTTGAACTGCTTTCTCTTCGTCCCTGCGCTTCTTCCATGAATATCCTATCGCAGCAACGACTGCAATTGCAAATATTCCTGCAACGGCCCAGAGGGCAACAGGACTTCCGCTTTCCTCGTCATAGCTTGCGCTTAAAAGTCCCGGTCCTTCAATATCGATGTTCTCCTCCACGGAGATATATGCATTATTCTGGTCACGGAACTCTATCAATACCGGGATTCCGGGAACATCGCCGGACAGTACCTGCGCTGAAAGCTCAAAACTGCTGAAATCATCAGCTTCGAGCGTTCCGATGAAATACCTGGCGTATGGCTGGACCGGCACTATATATTCTGATTCCGGGATGGATATGATGACATTCTTTGCATCGGTTGTCCCGAAGTTGTTCAGGTCTCCTG
This sequence comes from Methanosarcinaceae archaeon, assembly GCA_016932675.1. Taxonomy (GTDB): domain Archaea; phylum Halobacteriota; class Methanosarcinia; order Methanosarcinales; family Methanosarcinaceae; genus Methanolobus. The sequence goes on from JAFGCK010000053.1 coordinate 56,501, forward strand.
AGAACGTATATCTGTTTCCGCTCTTCTTCATCTCTATTGATGTGAATATAAGGGAATGCCGGTCTATTATATTCACTTCCCTGGTCACCTTTTTACCATCGTGGAAATTGTCGCCGTTGAAATAGGATACAGTGAAGGACACATCGCCTGCCTGCGCACCGGAATTCATTGTGTTCAGGGTAAAGGTTGCTGTTGACCTGTTCCCCGCAGGGATGGCTCCTATGAAAAATTCGGAAGGGCTGAAGATCATCCCTTCTCCTTCAGGGGTCACGATGACACTGTTCACTTCGTTCGGACGCCTGTTCACCACTTCCACACTTACGGAAGATACCTCGTTCATCAGGGTCGGAGGCAGGTCGGATATGATAAGTTTCAGGTCCCTGTCATCGATCTTCACCGGGATCCTGGAGTTGAGGTCATACATGTTGCTGCCGCCAACAATTTCAAGGTCCAGGAAATGGACCCCATTGGGTGCATCATCCCTGGCTTTGATGTTGAACGTAAGTCCAAGCGTATCTCCGGGTCCCAGAAGGCCGATATCCGTATAACTCTCATCAGGGATCTCAATGACATCATTCCCGTCAATGGCTGCATTGGCGATATATGCGTTCATATCCAGGGTCTCATCATCCTCTTCGACGTATATCTCTCCTGTTGCCATGTTCTGCATCGTCACTGTGATCGTTCCGGTATCTCCTGGCATAAGTACTTCCGGTTCCATTGAATAGCTCACTGTGACCGTTGGCCTGACCTGCGTATCTGCAAGGGCAAAAGAGGAACAGGCAGCCAGGATAATGCAGGCTGCCATGATTGTTTTCAGGATATTCTTCAAATTCATGCACCGAATATTCTCAATTGATATAATGTAAAAAGTATGTATAACAGCACAGGCACTCCTACCGTAATGGCCGCCTCCTTTACAGGCAGGTTCCTTGAATGCACCATCGCGAATACCCAGATGTTTGCACTCCACAGTAAGAACAGTATCCCAATTATGCCGGATATCTGCAGGGACTGGTCGGATAAGAGGGCTTCCTGGAGAAGTTCCGGGTCCATCGACCAGTCAATGCCGGAGTAGACCCTGCTTGTAAAGTATGTACCGATCAGGGAGCTTATGATGGATGGTATGAATCCGTAGGATACGAACTCAAGAACCCTTTTAAAGTCACCTTCTCCGTGAAATATCATGGATATGAGGTAGAATATGGCACTGTAGATTATCCACATTACAAACGTTCCTATAAAAGCAGCGATGGCTCCAAAAGCTGCCCCGATTCCCGCAACGGCGGCAGCTTCTTCAGGCAATGCTTCGATAACTCCCTGCGCTACAATGAATGCACTGACAGCTCCTATAACAGCCAGGATGGCCACTATTGCAAGCGGCGTTTTGAATTCGTTCTCTTCACTGCTCTTTCTTTTGAAAAAGCCATTCGGGTCTGTGAGTACTTCCAGCATGCTCAACACTTCCAATTGTTCAGCCACAACACTATATGTTCACATTCGTCTATTAATAGTCAAATCTTTCTATGCTCAATATATTTATACTTTTGTACAAGGTTCTTTTTTATCTGGCAGTCGGGCCAAATAAAGTATTTATAATTTCAGACAATTCTTCACTTACCGGAAATTGAGTAAATCCAAAAGGGTTTTTGTCGTCATCCTCTGGAGAGTGGATCATTATGGTTGAATGGGTCAATGGTTCTGGAAGAGATGGGCCTGTAATAGAGCTTGTCAATCTGTGCAAGAGTTATCAGGTAGGTGAAATGGAAGTCCCTATACTGAAAAGCGTAGACCTCTCTGTTAAGAAAGGGGAATTTGTTGCCATAATGGGCCCATCGGGTTCCGGGAAGAGCACTCTTATGAACATGATAGGCTGCCTGGACCGACCTAACTGCGGCCAGGTCATGGTTATGGGGAAGAATATCAGCAGGCTCTCAGATGCCGAGCTTGCACGCCTGCGGGGTTTTGAGATCGGTTTTGTGTTCCAGACCTTTAATCTGGTGCCCAGGTTAACCGCCCTCCAGAATGTTGAACTGCCAACATATGCAAATAAAAAAGAAGGCATTGATAGCAATCGAAGGGCAAAGGAACTGATGGATCTGGTAGGGCTGCAGCATCGTATCAACTATAAGCCTGCCGAACTGTCGGGTGGCCAGCAGCAGAGGGTTGCAATTGCCAGGGCTTTGATAAACGACCCCTCTCTGATCCTTGCCGATGAACCCACAGGCAATCTGGACTCAAAGACCGGTAATGAAATTATGAACATTTTTACTGATCTCCATAAAAAAGGAAGGACGCTAATCATGATCACCCATGATCCCGACCTGACAGGATATGCGGACAGGGTCGTCCACCTCAAGGATGGTGTGATCGGTGCAACCTGAAGGAGGAAACATGCTGAATTTATCAGATCCCGGAAAAATGCGGAGAAAAATGTGGAAATACGCCATTTACACTATGTTTATTCTCTTTGTGCTGTGCATGCCGGCAAATGCTGCGGATGGAGCTGATCTGCAGGCGACGATACTGCGTTATGAACCCATACCTGCTGAGATAGGGGAATATGTGACCATGTGGGTAAAGGTAGAGAACCTGGGCTATGCAAAGGCTGAGAATGTGCAGGTGAGGATCGTCCCCGAGTATCCTTTTTCCCCGGACTCGCCGGGTAATGCTATTAAATATATAGGTATACTGAGTCCTGATAATGCAGCTGTTGAGGAATTTCGCCTTTTTGTGGACAGCAATGCCAAAGAGGGAATTGAGTCGATAGAGATATGGTACCAGGAAGATACGGACAATACCTGGTACAAAAAAGAGTTTGACATCAGGGTTGGATCCACAACGTTCGATAGCAGGGGTAATGTACAACTTCAGGGAAGCCCTATATTTGAGCCAGAGGTGTTCATGCCCGGGGACCATGGGACCGTAATGGTCACACTGGCAAATACGGCTACCACTGATTCCGTAACTGTGGACGGTGAGGTATATGATACCAATGCCAGGGTGCAGGCTGCATCCCTTGAGGGCGATGCCGGAATTGATGTGACCACCGATACCTATTACGGCAACGGCGTCATAGGGCCGGGCGAATCCATTAGCCTGACCTATAACATCATGGTAGCTGATGATGTCGAAGATGGGACATACTATCTGGAACTATCTACTGTTGGTAATTCCCATGCATATAACAATAACTGGCGGATCCCTGTGAGGGTGGATTCCTCATGTGTCAGGGTGATCCCTTCAACAGCAATGAAGATAGAGAACGGTGAAGGCACTCTTGAGTTTGACATTGCCAATATCCACCCGAATGTGCTTTCATCGGTAAGCATAACGCTTGAAGCAGAGGGTTTTGATTTCACGCCTGCTGAATACTTCATCGGTACAATGGAATCCGACGAGCTCTTTACAATAGAGTTTGATGCAAGCGCTATTGACGGGGCGGATGAATTCTCCTCCGGGCTTTCAATAAGCGCGGATTACAGAAATGGCCAGAACGAGCACGTAAGCATTGTGAATGAACGTATGCTCCAGAATCATGTTGTCAGGGAGGACAGCGGATCGGGTATTGCCATCGCAGCTATTGTACTGCTGGCAATTGCTGCTGGCGGGTACATGATGTACCGCCGCAGGAAGAATAAAGAATAAGGTGCTGGCTTAATGCTGAGTCTTAAGGATTCTCTTGGTATATCACTGGGAAGCATCGGCAGCTCTAAGTTGAGATCGGGCCTTACAACCCTCGGGATCATCATAGGGGTTGCTGCGGTGATCGCCAATGTATCCCTGGGTGCCAGTTTCAACCAGTTCTTCAACGATGAGATAGGAGCTGTAGGCTCCAATTTCATTGTCATATACAGCCAGAACACCAATGTTTTCTATGAGAGGCAGCTGGATCTCATAGGGAATACCCCGGGTGTTGCCGGTGTGTCTCCCATTAACCAGCAAATGGCCCGGGTTACATATCTTTCCGCATCCAGGCAGATAGATATCCAGGGAGTGAATTCCGATTATGCTGAGGTCGCCAACTTCAGGATGGATTCCGGTGCCTTTCTTGATGAGAATGACCAATATGTAGCAGTACTGGGTGCGGATGTGGCCAACGAGAAATTCGACAGGAAGATATCCATAAAGAACCCCATTGAGATCACTTTCAGGCGAGAGGATGGCGGTGTAGTGACCCGGAAGTTTATAGTCAAAGGTGTGGTGCAGGACCCGGAAACAACCTTTGCCCAGACAGGTGTTGAACCGGAGATACGCATATTCATCCCGATCGAAACAATGAACGAGATACTCGGGATAGACTACTATGGCGGTTTTTTCATAAAAGCTGAAAGTCTTGAAGCCGTTGGTCCTACCGGGGACAGGATCGATGAACGGCTGGCACGCAGTCTGGGGGTGTCTGTCAGGGACCTTGACAATCCCGATGCCAAGCCCTATGTACTCTTTGACCAGCTTGAGATCCTTGAACAGACGAATCAGCTATCATCCGCGCTTACGGCTCTGCTGACATCGGTCGCACTCATCTCTCTGATAGTCGGCTCCATCGGTATCATGAACATCATGCTTGTAACGGTTGCAGAAAGGACCAATGAGATAGGACTGCTCAAGGCCCTGGGTTACACAAAGAACGATATTCTGGCATTGTTCATAATAGAATCGATGGCAGTAAGCGTAATTGGTGGAATACTAGGGGCAATGATGGGTATCGGAGCAGCGCTTATTGTCAACGATTATCTGGAACTGCCTGACATTTTCCCGGTGGGCCAAATTATTCTTGGATTTGTGATCGCTGTTGCTGTCGGTCTGATAGCAGGTGTCTATCCTGCGAACAAGGCTGCTAACATGGATCCGGTAGAAGCATTGAGAAAGGAATAGGTATTGTATGATAGGCACCAGGCAGGCATTGCTGATAGCAATCGGAAGCATAAGGAGTGCAAAAATGCGCTCGACCCTGACCACGCTGGGGATTATTATAGGCGTGGCTGCAGTTGTTGCAAATGTATCCCTTGGTACCAGTTTCAATCAGTACTTCACCGATGAACTTGGTTCCCTTGGTTCAAATTTCATTATCATTTACAGTCAGGATGTCAACATATTCTACGATGAGCAGCTGGAGGTCATAAGGAACACGCCGGGTGTGGTGGGAGCATCTGCATTCAACCAGCAGACGGCAGCAGTTACTTATCTTTCGTCGACGAGGCAGATAGATGTCCAGGGGGTGGGGGAGGATACCCGGGACATATCCAACCTTGTACTGGAGGAAGGGAATTTCCTTACAGATAAGGACAGGTATGTAGCTGTTCTTGGAAAGGAAGTTGCAGAGGAGAAGTTCGACCAGGATGTATCCATAAAGAACTACATAGACATAACATTCCGCAGGAACGATGGCACTACAGTTACCCGCAAGTTCAGGGTCAAGGGGATACTGGAAGGTGAGGACAATACCTTCGTACAGGGTGGTCCGGACAGGGACGTCAGCATCTATATCCCCATAGATACCATGAACGGGCTTCTTGAGGTAGAGGATTACAGCGGTTTTTCAGCCAGGACAGCAACAGCCGAATCCGTAAGGGAGGTATCCGAAAAAGTGGACAAAAGGCTTGCCAGGAATCTCGGGGTATCGGCACGTGAAATCGATAATGAGGATGCGAAACCATACCGCATCTTCGACCAGGCGGAAATCCTGGAGCAGCTTGATTCCCTTGCCGACTCATTGACAATACTCATCACGATAATAGCGATAGTAGCTCTCATAGTCGGCTCTATCGGTATTATGAACATCATGCTTGTCACGGTGACCGAAAGGACAAAAGAGATAGGTGTCTTCAAAGCACTGGGTTTTACCAGGTCCGATATCCTTACTCTCTTTATGCTGGAATCCGCAGTTGTCGGTATGATCGGTGGTATCCTTGGTACTCTTCTGGGGATGCTCGGCTCTTTTGTGGTTGAGACCTACCTTGATATTCCCCGGGTGTTTCCTGCATACCTGATCCTTCTGGGCTTTGTCATATCATTTGTTGTGGGACTTGTAGCAGGCGCATATCCTGCCAGCCGGGCTGCCAGTCTGGATCCGGTGGAAGCTTTGAGGCATGAATGATATGTATTTCGGTCGCTTATTTTATTTAGCCTAATCTGTCGATTTATAGGAACGTTTATGTATCCTCAACACATAGTCTGATCTGTCGATAGATAGTTAGATTTTTGATAATATGTTAGACGGAAGTACCAGAGGTATATCAATGGTTGGCAGTAGTTCGAACAGTTCAGCACCAGGATCTCCACAGGATCTTATTTCCACCGGGGTACTCGTATCGGTCAACATAGGATCGCCCGCAGGAGCGTATCCTGGAAACCGGGATCCGAAGACGAAACCTGTGGGTGCATTGGGGCATGAATATAAATTACGGATAAATAAAGAGGTTACATGTTAGATACGTTATCTGCAGGAATTCCCTTTCTGAATATCTTCCTGCTGGCCGGGATCGGCCTGCTGGGGACTATATTCTGGATATGGATGCTTCTGGATTGTGCAATGAAAGAGCCCTCAGAGGGTAACGACAAGCTGATATGGGTGATCATCATACTCTTCGCCCATCTTCCCGGGGCTTTGCTCTATTTGCTTTTCAGAAGGCCAAAAAGGATCAGGGAGCATGGGAGATAAAGGGTTTTTCAGCATAGATGATACGCATGGGGTAAGCGATCCTCTTATTTTGTTCATTGAACACGGTCATATCTGTGAATAAAGGGAAGAAGCATGGTTGAAGAAAAAAATGCATTGGTGGATCTTGTGGCCGTTGCTTTCAGGAAGCAGACCTATAAGAACATACTTTATCTGCTTTTCACATTTCCCCTTGGGACGGCTTACTTTGTATTTCTCGTTAGCGGCCTGTCACTTGGTTTCGGCCTCATGGCCGTCTGGGTGGGGATCCCTATACTGATACTGATCTTTATTGCCTGGTGGGAGATCGCATCTTTTGAGCGCCAGCTTGCAATATGGCTTCTGGGTGTGGACATAGCTCCCATGTCACGCGTGCAGGACACAAATCCCGATCTTCTTGGCAAAGGACTGAAGAGACTTCAGAATCCTGTAACATGGAAGTCGCTGCTTTACCTGTTCCTTAAGTTCCCAATGGGGATCCTGTCACTTATCATCATTGCGGTTCTGATATCAGTGACAATGGTCCTGCTCCTGGCCCCTGTACTCTATTGTTTCCACACGGTGTCATTCGGTCTGTTCCAGGCAAGTTCCCTGAGCAGATCTCTGGTGATTGCTTTTTTGGGTGTGCTTGTGGGGCTCTTCTCGTTGCACCTTATGAACCTTCTCGCAAAACTGGCAGGTAACCTTGCAGTACTGATGCTTGGAAGTTCAAAGACCATGGACGATGGGGTTTCAGAAAAAAAGGCCCATCCCTGAGATCCCGAATTTCATGGCTTTAAATATCATTTAAATATCATGGACCATTAGAGTTTTCAGTACCATTGAGCCGGCTATAGAAATCAAGTATCAGTTTGGTCTTTTCACTTTCAAGGTTCAGCCTGAATGTGCGTATCTGTTTACCAAGAGGTTTTTCAATAACTATCCCGCTTTTTATAAGTGGGGAGATCACCCTTGCAACACTGGAATGTGAAAGGCCGGTCTCCTCTGCGATCCCCGAAAGATATGTTGACTCGTTCCGGTGAAGTATAAGGTTTTTCAGAACGGTCATCTGGGCGGTCTTTCCAAAAATCTCTTCCAGTGTATCCATTTTAATCCTATACAAGATATTAGGTTATGGATTATAAGGTTTTCTTTTATTCAGACAGCCCGTCTAATCAAAATTCAAGTTCCTTGATATTTGGAAAGGTTTTAATAGCATCATCAGGGTATTTATTATTGATAGTTCCAGGTAGTATGAAACATGGATGCGGAAAAGATTGACCCCAGGATCCTTGCACTAATGGATGAGAATCCCGGTATAAGCACTGCTGAAATTGCCAGCTCTCTGGCTCTTGATGAAGACCTTGTCCGGCAAAGGATAGATTTCCTTGCAGATACCCGTGAGAAGCTGCTTATAGTCGATGAGGAGATAGATGCTCTGACCGCTCTGAAGGTAGCGCTTGAAGCGGAAGGCTATAATGTAATAGTTGCACGGGACGGTTTTGAGGGGATCGAAAAGGCACGGACTGAGAACCCCGACGCCATACTTCTTGATATCATGATGCCGGGAATGGATGGGTTTGAAGTCTGCAAACGCTTAAAATCCGATCCTTCCAGCGAGCATATACCGGTCATCATGCTGACTGCAAAAGGAGAGACAGATGACAAGGTGGAGGGACTTGATATTGGTGCGGATGACTATGTGACAAAACCCTTCAACCTGATGGAACTGAAAGCCCGTATAAGGACGGTGCTCAGAAGGAGCAATATCTAGGCACTTTTTGACGATACATTTTCATTTCAGGTCCTATGTGGGATAAAAAGAACAGATGGAGCCTTGTAATCTTTGCAGTGATAGTACTGCTTCTGGTCGGGTCTATAGTCTTCTTCTGGATGAAGGCAAACAATGAGGTAAGATCTATCATGGAGGACCAGTATCAGAACCAGCAACTGATACTCACGCAATATATCTCTTCTTCGCTTGAGGAATTGCTCAATGAGAGGGTGCTGCTACTTGAGGTGACGGCCAAAAACGAGCAGGGGATTCCTGATGATAATTTTGTTTCGGATTTTGAGACGATATACCGGGCGGCCGAGATATACTATGTGCTTGAGTTCATCGATGCCAATGGTACTGTGATATCAGGCTATCCGTCAGCGAATGTGCCTTATGGTTACAATCTTTATGAGAATGATAATGAGTGGGCCTTCGAGCATGTAAGGAAGAGCGGCGAAGTACACATCTCTGAACCTGCTATGACAATGGAGGGAATTTTCGGGTCCTTTGTCTGGGTTCCTGTCTTTGAAAATGGTACGTTCAGGGGTACTATCTTTGGTATCGTTTCGGATGAGAATATCATCCGCCAGTTCGATACAGCTTCCAACAGCTCCAATACTGTCTATCTTCTTAACAGTAAAGGCGAGGTGATCTATGACCAGTCAGGTATGTACGGGAAAGGCACAAGTTATTTTGACCACATAAGCGGCGATGAGCCTGAACGCCTGGATATGGTCAGGGCCCAGATAAACGGTATGGAGGGAAATGGCAAGTATCCCGATACGGTTTCAAACGGCCATGGGCAGGACATACTGGTCTCATACTCCCCGGTCACGTGGTATAATAAGAACTGGTCCCTGGGTATTCTAAGTCCCGGTAACGAGGTTGATAAGATCATTGTCTCTGTCTACGTAAAACTGTTCACAGTGACCGGTCTTTCCGTGCTTTTCATACTGTTCCTGAGCTCCCAGGTATACTTCATACTGCTTAACTGGAACAGGAGCCTTGAACAGGAAGTTGAGAAAAAGACCCATGAACTTCAGAGGTCCAATGAATCACTGGTTTCTGCAAATCTCAAGCTCCAGGAACTCGATAGGCTTAAGACCGAGTTCCTTTCCATGGTTTCCCATGAGCTGAAAACTCCCCTTACTGCAATGAAGACCTCCAGTGAGTTCCTCCTTGAAGAAAAATGTGATTATGATACCCGCAAACAGTTGCTTGCCCTTATAAACAGGAATGTTGACAGGCAGGCCAGGATGGTGGATGATCTTCTGGATGTATCCCGGATCGAGTCAAACAGGATGAGGTTCGAGATGGAAAGCGTTGACCTGCATGAAGTTCTGGACCATTCCCTTGAGAACATCCGCAGGCTTTCAGAGGACAAGGATATAGAGATCAGGGCCGATATTGCGGAATCCCTCGCACATGTAAGGGCAGACAGGGACAAGCTGGTCCAGGTATTCGTCAATCTCCTGAACAATGCCATAAAGTTCACTCCGGGAGGCGGGGAGATCACTGTTTCGGCACAGGAGGTATCACAGGATGAGGAGGTATCACAGGATGTAGAGATAAGTGTCAGGGATAACGGGATAGGTATCGATGCTGAGAACCTGGAGCGTGTATTCGACAAGTTCTACCAGATCGACAGCACCTCCACGCGCAAGGCAGGTGGATGCGGACTCGGGCTATCTATTACTAAAGGCCTGGTCGAGGGTATGGGCGGTTCTATCCGGGTGGAAAGTGAACCCGGCAAAGGAAGCACATTTATCTTCACCCTGGCAAAGGATAGGTTATGATCGATAGATCACGTTCTGTCTATATATAAAAGAGCAGGAAGGTATTACAATGTTGGTAACGACAACAAATGGTTTAGAGGGCAAGGAACTGGAGATCCTTGGTGTGGTATTCGGAAATACTGTGCGTGCAAAGCATATCGGCAGTGACATTGCTGCAGGTCTGAAGAACATTGTAGGCGGTGAGCTCAAAGGCTATTCTGATATGCTTACGCAGGCAAGGAAAGAGGCTCTTTCCAGGATGATCGAGGAAGCAAAGCGGATGGATGCCGATGCAGTGGTCAATGTGAGGTTCACGACCTCCCAGACAATGGCAGGTGCTGCGGAATTACTTGCATACGGCACTGCTGTGAAGATCCGGTGAAAAGCGCCTGCAGCATCTCCGAACAGAATTCACACATAAAAAGTATTTTTATGCTTTTTGTTGTATGATACTTAATTTACCCGGTCACAATATTTGTTCCGGAAGCCAGGTCGCGATCTCTTTAAAATGCCTCTGAGCATAAGATGTTCTTGTTCATCCTGTTAAGATGGGTTCGGGTTAAATAAAAAAGACCTGTTATTGATTGCAGGCCGAGGATACAAGCTACGGGACAGGAAGTGGAGCTACAGGGATGTTTGATATGCCGGTCCGCAGGGAGCGGTACTATGAGCGTGGAACTCTATCAGGTGTCGTATCCTTCCTTCTTTTGTTGTGAGCACTGACAGGGCCGTGTTCCTGTTGCCCGGGACCAGGCTCTGAATGGGTTGGTACTAAACTGAAGGAGGATTGCATTTTGATCTCTTCTCCCTGTCCGCTTTTAGGTCCCTCAGGTTCATAACCTCCATAGGGTAAAGATATGTACGATTCTTTACAAATTGCAAGAAGTATCGTTATAAGTGCACGATTGCGGTTTTTTAGCAGTTTCACAGCAAGCTTATATATATTCACTTGAACAATCTACACTATTAAGGTTGGTTAATCATTCTAAAAGGTGTAAAAATGAAACACAATTCCTATATAGGATTTTGCTGTTTGCTGGCCTGCCTGATAGCTTTGTCTTCATCCTCCTCTGCCTCTCTCCTGAACCATTCATTCCTTGAGGGTCCATATGAGACAGGACCGGATGTGACTGCCGAGTGCATATCATGTCACTCCCAGCAGGCAGCAGACATGCTGAACTCCTCTCACTGGCTCTGGACAACATGTGCACATTGTGGGTGTGAGGAAGAAAAGTTCTCAGGATTGGGCAAAAGAACAGTTATCAATAACTTCTGTGTTGCTGTTGCTTCCAATGAACCGCGCTGTACTTCCTGCCATACGGGATATGGCTGGGAAGATAATACCTTTAACTTCAGCAATGCATCTAACATCGACTGTGTGGTCTGCCATGAGACCACAGGAACCTACATAAAAATACCGACAGGTGCAGGGGCCGTTGATCCTTCTGTAGATCTTGTGGCTGTGGCTCAGAGTGTCTCAAGCCCCACACGCGATACATGCGGAGGCTACTGTCACTTCTACGGCGGCGGCGGTGATAACGTAAAGCATGGTGACATGTCATCTGCATTAGCTGATCCCCCAAGGGAACTTGATGTGCACATGGGAGGCATGGATTTCCAGTGCCAGAACTGTCACAAGACCACTGCGCACAACGTAGCAGGCCGCTTTGCCGGCATCCCCGGCTCAGAATGCAGGATCATGTGCTCGGATTGTCACAGCGAGACACCTCACCATGGCGAGTATAAGGTTCGCCTTGACGACCATGCGGAATCAATTGCCTGCCAGAGCTGCCACATTCCGGGATTTGCCCGTGCGGTCCCCACAAAGATGTACTGGGACTGGTCCGAGGCCGGGAAGGATGTTGATTCTGTTCCTGTGGATGAATATGGACAGGCCACTTACAATATGATGAAGGGCGAATTCATCTGGGATATGAATGTCACACCTACGTATGCCTGGTTCAATGGCAGTTTTGACAAATACTATCTGGGCGACAAGCTCGATCCGGATAATGTAACTCCTCTGGTAACTCCACTGGGTGACCGCTATGATCCGAATTCCAAGATATATCCGTTCAAGGTCCATCTTGCAAAGCAGATCAGCGATGCGGAATATGATTACCTGATAATTCCCGACCTCTTTGGCGGAGAGGACGCCTACTGGTCCAGTTACGACTGGGACAAGGCAGCCAGGGCAGGTATGGATTATGTGGACATGCCTTATAGCGGGACGTATGAATTCGTGGAAACCTCGCTCTACGAGAGCATCAACCACGAAGTTGCGCCAAAAGAGGGTGCACTCCGCTGCCTGGATTGTCACCTTGAAAAAGGTGTAATGGACTATGCAGCGCTGGGTTACGAAGGCGATCCCATGATAGTCGGTGAGAGGGCGATCACGGCTGAAGAGGTCAAAGAGCTCAAAACAAGAGAGCAGGCTCTGAGCAATGGCGAAGCGGAAGCCCCGCAATCAACGCCAGGATTTGGATTGGTTCTGGGACTGTTCGGTCTGCTTGCGGCAGTTGTTCTCAGAAGGCGTAATTAAGCTTATCTGGTGTGAAATATCACACCAGATATCTATATTCTGACTCTTTTTTTACGGCATGTAAGCTGAAAATGCGCAGGACGACGGGCAAAAGTGCTGGATGCTTTTAACTGTGCTTATGAAGCCAGGGTCGGGCAACACGGTAAAAAACCAACGCAGTAAAACGGTATTTTTTCTTTATACGTGTGTTGTGGGTAGGACAGACTGCCTTTCAGGGAAGATCGGCTTTTTACTCTGTCGGGTACAATGCCTGTGCGTCCACTGTATTTCAATTGTAACAGGCCGGACCTCAGTTTCTCTGACCACAGGGAGGGCAAATGCTGCCTTTATTGGATAGATGGCGATGGATATAAGATGGATATAACGTAGATCCGGCCATGCCCGGACCTCAGATGACCGCGAGCCTGCCTGAATCGGTGATGCTGAAACCGTCCCCGTCGGATATGTAGCCCATGTCTTTCAGTTCCCGTATGTGGTTGTAAGCCATCCCCCTGGAGATGTCCACCCTGGCGGCGATGGCGCTGACCGCCTTCTCCCCCAGCCTGATGTGCTCAAGGATGGCCTTCTTGGTGGGCGATATGTTAAAGCTCAGTATCGGGAAATCGATGATGGAGTTATCCTCCTCGGTCACGTACACGATCCTCCTGACCATATCGCTGCGCGCATAGGCCCCGAACAGTGACCCGAATGCCTGTGGCTTCCTCCCGCCCGATACGTTGAGAATGACCCGGCTCCTCCGATCATGCTCCTTCTCAATGGCGTCAGCCACATCCCGGGCAACTGTGACAGTGTCGTACAGTGAGGTCACAAGCCTCTCTATCTCCATGACCTTCCCGAAGGTGGCTTCAAGCGTGTTCTCAGCCTGGACTTTTTTGTCAACGGCCCCGTCTTCTGTGATCATGATCACTTTTGATGGAGAGAGACGTGTTATGCAGACA
>JAFGCK010000054.1 GCA_016932675.1 Methanosarcinaceae archaeon
CCGGCTTTAATGAAAAAAGAACAGGCTTTTAAACCGGAATTCCAGTAAGACAGCCTCAGTATCAAAACGTAGGAATGTACGCATCATATATATGTAGAAGCGGGTATAACCCTGTTCTTGAATACGATGCAAAATAAATTGCTGACAACCGCACTGCTGGTAATTCTGGTCCTCCTGTTCCTCACGACACTTTTCGCACCTGGCAGCAAAGAATACCCGAAGCTGAACCCCATGCCATGGGAAAACACGACCATTGAGGTCCATATCGATGACCGGAATGTTCCCGGGCACTACAGTCCCGGCTACCGGACCCAGATAGAAGCCGCCCTTGATTATTGGAGCAGTGGCGGGAACGGTAAACTGGATTACACCCCTGAATTTGTAATTGTGGATGATGGCAATGCAGATATTGTCATAATGTGGGTGGAGAACCTGGAAGAAGATGCAGGAGTTCAGGACGGTGTTGCAGGTTTTGCCAGGCCTTACGAGATCGATGGCAAATACGAGCACGTGGAAATCGTACTGGAGGTCGGCAACTACCAGGGTTATGCATGGAGACAATACGGCGACACTACCATGAGAGAACTTGCCATTCACGAGATAGGACACGCCCTTGGCCTGGGCCACAGCAATGACAGGGACGACATCATGTACCCAAGCTATGAACAGAAAGAAGAGGCAGACCCCCTGCTCCTTGAAGCTACACGCCCTTTCCTGATAGCAGGTATCGTCCTGGCATCATTGCTGGTTCTCTACTATAGTACCGGGTGGATGCATTCCAGGGGAAAAAGGGAGAAGCTCGAGAAAGAGGTGTTCGGAGGGAAAGATGAATGAAACAGAGAACTGTTTTCCAGGACATACTACTCTATTTCAGTGGAGAGAAGGTGGATTTTTCAGATCATGAACTGGACCTCTCAGAACTCACGGAGTTCCAGCAGAAGGTACTCACCGAAACCAGGAAGATCCCCTACGGCCAGACCGTCACATATGCAGAGCTTGCCTGCCGCATAGGGAAGGAAGGTGCATCCCGGGCCATAGGAGGTGCTCTTGCCAGAAACCCCTATCCAATTGTGATACCATGCCACAGGGTGGTCTCTTCATCGGGAATTGGTGGTTTTTGCGGGGAAAGTTGCGGTGAGAAGGTGGAGTTCAAGCGAAAGATGCTGGAGATGGAAATGAGAGTATCAGGCCTGGAGAAATGATACACGGATGCACTGGGCCTATAAGAGCATACTGGGTGAGAACATGTTTGGATGGACAGGAAGAACGGTGATCGTTGACCTTGGAAGCAACGCTGTCACCGAATCAAGGACAAAGAAAAAAGATGCCGGGAACTTTATTGGCGGGCGCGGTCTTGGCTGCATACTTATGGACAGGATGGCGGACCCACAGATCGGGCCGCTAAGCCCGGAAAATCCTCTCATATTCAGCACAGGGCCACTTACAGGGACGGCTGCACCCCTTTCAGGACACTTCAGCATTTGCACAAGATCACCCCTCACGAGAACGATCTTTGACTGCAATGCCGGAGGGTTCTTCGGTGCAGAGATGAAATTTGCAGGCATTGATTCCCTTGTGATCACGGGTAAGGCGGATAGTCCCGTTTACTTATATGTAGAGGATGAGGAAGTGGAAATACTCCCTGCGGACCATCTATGGGGAAAGAATACTGCAGAGACAACAGAACTGCTTGGACCAAAAGGGAAGGTTGCATGCATCGGCAGGGCGGGGGAGAAACTGGCCTCCATGGCAAATATGGTCAATGACCGCATTTATTCCGGAGGACGGGGGGGACATGGAGCAGTTGCAGGTTCAAAGTTGCTGAAGGCTGTGGTCATGAAGGGAAGCAATGTGCCTGAGATCGCAGATCCGGATGCTTTTGACATAGCAGCTGAGAAGGTAAAACGGCTGCTGACCGCAAACCCGCCTGCATCCAAAGGGCTTTCCAGCTACGGAACACCTGTCTTTATGGACCTGCTCAGCTATATGGGCATAATGCCAGCGAATAATTTCCGTGAAAAAGAATTCACAGGAGCCGACAGGATATCAGGGGAACTCATAAGGGATAGCTACGATGTACTGAAAACTCCCTGTGAGGCCTGTCCCATCGGATGCAAGAGAACATTTAAAGACGGTACTCCTGTCCCTGAATATGATGCCATATGGGCCTTCGGGCCAAACATAGGCAACGATGACCTGGAGCTCATTATCCAGCTGAGCAGCATATGTATGGATTACGGACTTGACCCTGTATCCTGTGGTGCTTCCATTGCCTCATATATGGAGCTGAACTCCCTGAAAACCGGGAGTGTCGACCTGAAAGGACTGCTAAGGAGCATTGGCGAAGGAGAAAGTGAACTTTCTGCCGGCTCATTTTCATACCTCTGCTCAAAGGGTGAACCTGAAATGAGCATGAGCGTCAAGGGACTTGAAATACCGGGTTATGACCCCAGAGGAATGGCGGGAATGGCACTTGCTTATGCTACATCCAATCGTGGAGGATGCCATTTGAGCGCTTTCATGGCAGCACCTGAGGTTATGGGAAAGCCCGTGCTTCTTAACAGGCAGAGTTTCGATGGGATGGCTGCCCTTGTACAGTATTTCCAGAACCTTTCAGCAGTTATTGATTCACTTGTGCTCTGCCCCTTTGCATCCTTTGCCATCGCTGAGGTCGAGCTTGCAAACCTGCTGACTGCCGCAACAGGCGCAGACTATTCTGCAGAGGAACTCCTGCTTGCCGGTGAGCGGATCTATAACCTTGAGAGGGTTTTCAACAACAATTCAGGCATCTCTGGAAATGCCGATACTTTGCCCGGGAGATTCTTCGGAAAAGATGATATTGACAGAGAACTGTTCAAAAAAGCACTTTCAGAATACTATCATTTCAGGGGATGGGATGAGAAAGGGATTCCTGCCCAGAGGAAACTTGATGAGCTGGGCATCGGGAGGATAAACAAGACAGGATCTGCTTAAGAGGGATATATAGAACAAAATTCAGCAGTAAAATGACAATTTGATTTATATACTTGAATGTGTAACTTAGTGCCTGCTATAAAATATTTCCGGTTTCTGTGATCATAGGTTAAATTGATATATGGAATAGGGAATTATACCCCGAAATTATTGTCACTAATATCTTTTCGAATCTGGAGGATTATAAAATGAAAATGCAAGTTGAAGTAAAAGAGCTCAAAGAGGGAAAATATGTTATCGTTGATGATGAAGCCTGCGTTATCAAAAGCATATCCAAATCAAAACCTGGAAAACACGGTTCTGCAAAGGCAAGGATTGATGTGATAGGTATCTTCGACGGGCAAAAGAGATCCATCATAGGCCCGGTTTCCGATAAGATCTATGTGCCCATCGTCGAGAGGAAGACCGCACAGGTGCTCAGCATATCAGGCAGTATTGCCCAGCTCATGGACATGGGTGACTTCTCCACCTTTGAACTGACCGTACCTGATGAATATAAGGACAGGGTCAGTGAAGGAGAAGAGATCACCTACATTACTGCAATTGGCAAGATGAAGATCGATCTCAGATGATCGGTCCCATTTCCACTCTTTTTGATCATGTTCCACAAACCTGAAATGATGGATGCCCTTGCTGACTATGGTCCTGCAAGGTACGTTATCTTCGGCGTTCCCTATGACGGCACCTCATCCTACAGGCAGGGAAGCCGCTGGGCACCGGATGCCATGAGGCAGGCGTCTGCGAACTTCGAGACCTATAACGCATATTTTGATATCGACTACGGGGACCTGCTGATACATGATGCCGGGAATCTTGAGACCTACGTGACTGTGAATGAGACCCTGGAAGAGCTGACCCTTGCTGTGGAACCCATCGTAGCTGACGGGAAGCTGCCCATCATGCTTGGCGGAGAGCACTCGCTCACCCTCCCATGCGTGAAGGCCTGTGCAAAATACGCGGGAGAGGACATCGGTTTTGTGGTACTGGACGCACATTTTGACCTGCGTGAAGAATACAGCGGCGTGAAATACAGCCATGCATGCGTCTCAAGGCACGTTATCAGCGAAGTCACTGAGAGGTATGTCAGCATCGGTGTTCGCAGCGGCCCCAGGGAAGAATGGGCCTTTGCAAAGGATAAGGGCATCAAATACTATACCTCCGACGACGTTCGTGAAAAGGGGATACGGGATGTGATCTCAGAAGTCACTGACTATCTGGGATGCTCAAAGATATATCTCTCCCTGGACATGGATGCCCTGGACCCTGCGTATGCACCGGGACTCGGTACACCCGAACCCTTCGGGCTCAGTGATATCGAGGTGCGGGAGGTAATACACGCTCTTGCTCCAAGGTCCATTGGCTTTGATATTGTAGAGATAGCACCAGAATATGACAACGGTCAGAGCGCATTGCTCGGTACCAAGCTGCTCAGGGAGTTCATCGCAGCCCATGCTGCAAGTGAGAGAGGGCTTTAAGGCTGCAACTCACGATTTATACCTGAGGCTGTGCCGCTTGCCCTGTTTTCAGTGTTAATTTTCGGGATGCCCGTTCCCACACAACCACTATCCGGAAAACTGCTCCACTCAGTTAATTATTTACATCCACCAGACAATGGTATTACTGAGATCATGAAAGAAGAAATAGAAGTCGTATGTCCGGCATGTTCACCTAAGATCGAGGTGCCCCATGATGTATTAAGGACAGGCCAGAACATTATCGTCCAGTGCCAGGAATGCGGGGACATACACCCGGCCACAATGGAGAGACCGAAAAATACCGATGTGAAGGTAATTATCAGCAGGGGAGAGGAGTCCTTTAGCTGCATGCACAGCATGGGTTCCGGGGATGTGGTCAGAGTTGAAGATGAGATGATAATCGATGATGAAAAAAACGATGAAGTATACCCGATCATCGTAACTGCCATCGATACAGATGGAAAAAGAGTGAACGCTGCAAAAGCCGGGGACATCAATACCATCTGGGGAAGAGCCATCGATGAAGTGATAGTCAGGATATCCGTGCATAAGGGCAAAAAAACCCAGTCCATTGAAAAGAGAGTTCCCGGGGGATATGAATTCACTATAGGGAGTGATGAGCGGGTGGACAGGACAGATTTCAGGATAACGAAGATCAGGAAAAGGGATGGAACTTTCCTGTCCGGAAAAGGTAGTGTTGTCGAGGCAAAGGACATAAGGAGGATCTTTGCGGACGAGACTAAGCGACAGGGATGGGGAGAGGGCAGAACGGCATGGAGTATGAGGAGCAAAGGGCACAACTGGTAGGTTCCCTTAAGTATTACGGGATCAGTAATAAGGTACTCAATGCAATGAGAAAGGTGCCAAGGCACCTGTTCGTACCCGAGGTTTACCGGGACAGTTCATATGCTGACACACCCCTGTCCATAGGTTATGCCCAGACCATCTCCGCCCCCCACATGGTTGCCATTATGTGCAACCTGCTCGAACTTGAGAAGGGTCTCAAGGTGCTGGAGATAGGCACCGGGTCCGGATATAATGCTGCCGTCATGGCCGAGCTGGTTGGCAGTGAAGGCAGGATATATTCCGTTGAGCGTCTGGAACCGCTTGTAAAGTTCGCCAGGAGCAACCTGGAAGAAGCAGGATATGGAAATGTCGAGGTCATCCTTGCAGACGGCACCCTCGGATATCCGCAGGAGGCTCCCTATGACAGGATATGCGTGACGGCATCGGCACCGGGCACTCCCGGAGCACTTTTGGACCAGCTTAAGGCCGGCGGACTTATGGTGATACCCGAGGGGCATATCTACCAGAACCTCTACCTGATAAAAAAGAAAGCTGATGACAGTATCCTCAAGAAGAAATGGGGAGGAGTGACCTTCGTGCCGCTCGTAGGTGATAACGGGTTCAATTTCGGGTCAAAACCCTGAAACACGGTCGGCTCCAGAAGAAAAACTATAATAGGGATCTTTCATTTAAACCTTGCTTCCAAAAACGGGGCCTGTTGAAGGCCTTGATAGTTCTCCGGGAGATAGCATGCCTTCTGAGAAAAATGACCGTTGGGAATTCTGGATCGATCGCGGCGGCACCTTCACTGACATTGTGGCAAGGTCACCTGAAGGAAAACTGCTTACCCATAAACTGCTATCTGAAGACCCAGAACATTATGAGGACGCAGCGATGCAGGGCATCCGCAGCATAATGGGTCTGCGACCGGACGACACGCTGGCTGCGGGTAATATCTCTTGCATAAAGATGGGGGCAACCGTGGGAACCAATGCTCTGCTGGAACGCAAGGGCGAGCCTGCTGCCCTTGTCACAACAGAGGGTTTCAGGGATGCGCTGCGCATAGCCTACCAGAACCGGCCTGATATCTTTGCACTCAGGATCGAACGTCCCGGCCTGCTCTACGACAGGGTTGTGGAGGTCAGTGAACGTTACAGCGCCGGCGGTGAGGAGCTGGTGCCCCTTGACACCTGCAAAGCACGGGAGGAACTTGAAAAAGTATATGCTGCAGGCATAAGGTCTCTTGCCATTGTGCTTATGCATGCCTACCGCTACCCGGAACACGAGCTGCGGCTCAGGCGGGTCGCAGAGGAGATAGGTTTTCCGCACATCTCACTTTCCCACGAGGTCAGTCCCCTGATGAAGTTTGTGAGCAGCGGGGAAACAACTGTTGTGGACGCCTACCTGACGCCGGTATTGAGAAGATACATCGACCGAATAGCCAAAACACTGAAAGGGAGGAACAGGAGGACACACCTGATGTTCATGCAATCCGGCGGCGGGCTTGTGGATTCACGGTACTTCCGTGGAAGGGACTGCATACTTTCCGGCCCGGCAGGAGGGATAGTCGGGGCCATCCGGACATCGGAGATGGCGGGATTCAGGGATATCATCACCTTCGACATGGGGGGGACATCCACGGATGTAGCACATTATAACGGGGAGTACGAGAGGAGCTTTGAGACGGAAATTGCCGGAGTGCACCTGCGCTCGCCCATGCTACATATCCATACCGTTGCAGCCGGGGGAGGCTCCGTACTTCATTTCGATTCAGGCAGGTTCCGCGTGGGTCCCGACTCCGCAGGCTCGGAGCCGGGGCCGGCCTGTTACCGCAAAGGAGGACCGCTGACAGTCACGGACTGCAACCTCATGCTGGGCAGGATACAGCCGGAGCAGTTCCCTCATGTATTCGGCCCGGATGCGAACCTCCCCCTTGACAGGGATATCGTCATTCGGAAATTCAGGGAGCTCGCTGATGAGGTAACTGCTTTCACGGACGAGGATTACGGGGCAGAAAGGGTTGCAGAGGGATTCCTTAAAGTTGCCGTGGAGAACATGGCTAACGCCATCAAGAAGATCTCCATCCAGCGAGGATATGATATCAAGGATTATACCCTCTGCTGCTTCGGAGGAGCTGGCCCCCAGCATGCATGCAGGGTGGCGGATTCCCTGGGACTGAAGACCGTATTCATCCATCCGCTGGCAGGAGTGCTCTCGGCATACGGCATGGGACTTGCCGACCAGAGGATACTGAAAGAGCGTGCAGTGGAACATTTGCTGGACGATGAGCTGGTCACGGGACTGGAAACTGACTTTGCCGGGATGGAAGCAGAAGGAAGAGAAGAGATGCGGATGCAGGGGGTCAGGGACGAGAATATCAGAGCCTTGTGCAGGGTGCACGTGAAGTATAAGGGAACCGATACCCCCCTGACAATCGATTATGGCAGAAGGGAGGACATTGCAGATGCCTTTGACCGTGAGCACATGAAGCGTTTCGGATTCCTGATGGAAGACAGGGAGCTTGTTGCAGAGGCGATCTCGGTGGAGATCATAGGCGCCGGGGAAAAAATGGAGGAAAATGGTACACCGTTACAGAGAGATGGAAAAAATGGGAATCTGGCCCATACACACATGTACACTTATGGCCGCTTCCATGAGGCACCCATCATCGGGCGTGAGGATATGGGAACAGGTACAGACATCTTCGGTCCTGCGATAATCGCGGAGGAGAACACAACCGTTGTCATCGAGCCGGGCTGGAAGGCAGAACTGACCCCGGCGAACAGCCTGGTGCTCAGAAAAGAAGGACTTATCCCGGAAACTGAATATATCGGCGACGAAGCAGATCCTGTGATGCTTGAGATATTCAACAACCGTTTCATGTCCATTGCAGAGCAGATGGGCTATACTCTCCAGAATACCGCCTACTCGATCAATATCAAGGAAAGGCTTGACTTCTCCTGTGCGGTCTTTGACAGGAACGGTAACCTTGTGGCCAACGCACCCCATATACCTGTTCACCTGGGATCCATGGGAGATAGTGTCAGGTCGGTGATAGCCCGTTTCGGGAATATGCAGTCCAATGATGTGTATATGATCAACTCTCCCTTCCATGGCGGGACACATTTGCCGGATATCACTGTGATCACACCTGTTTTTATTGATGGGAGGGCAGCCTTCTATGTCGCCTCGAGAGGACACCATGCGGACATAGGGGGAATCAGTCCCGCATCCATGCCTCCGGACAGCAGGAGAATCGAAGAAGAGGGTGTCATGACCGAGGGGATGCGGATAGTAGAGGACAGACGTTTTCTTGAGAAGGAGGTAAACCACTGGTTGCTATACGGAAAATACCCGGCACGTAACCCACAACAGAATATCGCTGACCTGCGTGCCCAGTTGGCTGCGAACAGGAGGGGGGCGGCGGAGCTAGAAAGGCTTACGGAGCACTTTTCGCTTGAGACCGTAGAGGCATATATGGGCCATGTGCAGAACAATGCAGAGGAAGCTGTAAGGAGAGTTATCACACTTTTGAAGGACGGGGAATCGGTGCAACGCTTTGACGATGGAAGTGAGATCCGGGTGAGGGTCAGCATCGACAGGGTGAAAAGAACTGCACACGTAGACTTTGCAGGAACTTCACCACAGCATCCCGGAAACCTCAATGCGCCTGTAGCTGTGTGCAG
>JAFGCK010000055.1 GCA_016932675.1 Methanosarcinaceae archaeon
CTAACACCTAAAAAACGTCCAATTGAACGAAATCCCAATCCTTCAAGATAGAGTTGTAAGGCCTGTCGTTTAACAGACATGGGGCTAGCAGTTGATTTTATCTCTACTGAATAATTGTACCCACAATCATGACATTTATAGCGCTGTCGACCACCAATTCTACCGTTCTTTTTATGACTGGAACTCTTGCATCTTGGGCAATTCATGTATAAAACTAGACTTTTATAGTATATAACTATGTTTAATTACCAAAGTCGATAAATAATATCTTATCATTTATCTACGAAAAAATATAAAATTCGTGGATTATCATGAGAATAAATAATAAGATTATATCTCAAATAATGAATAGATTTGATTTCATCATCCGTTATCTTTACTGCAGGTTCAGTTTCATTAAAAAAATAATGTTCTGGAGTCTCTATTCCAGTGATTTTAAAGACTTAGACCAAGTATTCGAAAAAATGAAATCGATTTTTGAAAATAACAACGTGATTATTAAGGATAAAAAGGTTCTGGAATTAGGTCCGGGTAACTCGAGATTAATGGGATACAATTTCATTGTTCATGGAGCTAAGAAAGTAATTTTGCTGGATAAATATCCAAGAGTGCAAAATACCAACAGGCAAAGAAAATTTCAGGAAGAGGAATTTGAGTTCATTGCAAGGAAATACAATTACACAAAAGCAGATCTTTCAACTGATTTTCTGTTTTCGGATAAGATAAGTTTTTTGTCTGGAGATCTGTGTGAATTGGATATGTCCAACGTTTACATTATTTTTTCTAATAGTGTATTAGAACATGTAAAGGATATTGGAAATGCTATTGAATGTATGTCAAAGGTTCTTGTAAAAGGGGGATATATGTATCACAATATTGATTTGAGGGACCATTTTAACTTCAATTATCCTTTCCTTTTTTATAAGTATGAACAAGATATATGGAACAAATATTTAACAAAAGAAGGAACCTCTTACACTAACAGATTCCGATATGATGACTATATGCATTTATTCAAAAAACACTCATTTGAGGTAGTCTCAGAAGATATCATCCGCCGGGACTTGGATCCGGTTAAATTAAGCTCTCAGTTTGCAGATAAACAAAAAGGCGATCTTGAAGTATGCAAATTGTGCATATTATTAAGAAAAATATAAAAGATCTTTTTTATTGAGATATCGTCAGATTCTCATGATTTCCAGGCATCCGCCTTTACTTCTATAAGGCGTCCTGTCAATTTGATTTTTCAGAGAGGCTAATTTCATACATAAAAATATGAAAGTTGACAGTACAGCAGTCAGATGGTCACTCAAGTCCTGAATACTCAGATCCTGAATACCAGTGCTTTTGTGGGGCTGCAGTAATGCATCCTCCGCATTTTATGCATTCTGGCTTGTGTTCGCCGGCACGAACCTCAAAGCTGCATGGGCATGACCTGTCACACTTCTTACAGCTGACACATTCAGAGTCGTCCATCTGAAGCTGGTGCTTACTGCCACCAATAAGGTTCTGTACTGTTCCCATGGGCAGAATGTACACCAGGTACGGGGGATGATGGTGATCCCGGCAATGGGCGCTATGGAGATTGCTATGAGACACTGGATCACAAAAACCATGCCTGCATGTTCTATTATCCCTTCAGTTGAGAGCAGCCTGCAGCTCATAAGTCTCATTATGATTGCAAAGAGGGGAACCCCGACCCCGAGGCTTCTCAGTTCTGAAGGTATCTTTTAGTTCCTTATGATCCTGCTGCCCGGAAGTCATTGAAACTGCTTTTCCGGGCAGAGGTTCCCGCAGAACCACCTCTCCCTGAAGACACTGGTTATCATAAGGGTGGTAAAGGCGACAGGCAGGAATTATCCTGGCAGTGAGAACCAGAGTCCTGCGATCGATACTATTATGGCAAATATTCCAAGATAAAGAGTAATTCTAAGTACTATTCCACCTTTGTTTTTGAAATATCAACCGGCCTGACGGTAATTTCATAGCCAATCATCTTTTCATCCG
The DNA here is from genome assembly GCA_016932675.1 of Methanosarcinaceae archaeon. Taxonomy (GTDB): domain Archaea; phylum Halobacteriota; class Methanosarcinia; order Methanosarcinales; family Methanosarcinaceae; genus Methanolobus. The sequence continues at coordinate 2,008 of JAFGCK010000055.1, forward strand.
CCCATGCCTGCAGTTCACTGTCCATATGTTTAACCCAGCTGTTGACTATTTCCATGATAAGCTCACGAATCTCTGTCTTGCTTCGTACCTTATAGACAAAGAAATATCCGCCGCCGTCCATATTGTTCTGGGAGCGTATGAGGATGTTGCGCTCATACAGTTTCTTCACACTTCTCTGCACAGTGGACAGGTTGAGTCCCAGTTCCTTGGCAATATACTCGGTATTGAGCCAGTTATGTCCGAACTGCAGGAAATGTTTGAGCACCTGCAGATCGGCCTTTGTCAGGTTGAGGCCGCATTTTATTACGGCTTCGATCTCGAATTCCTTGCAGGCAAAGTCGATCATGTGACACCTCTATTTTCTAACAGTACTGTAATGAACCAGCAGTATATATAAAGGGTTGCAAGTACTGCACAGAACTATAACAAATAAGAAGTACCGTATATTTATAAACAGTTTAGATGTCGCAATAGGCTCAGGCAAGCAGACCTTTTAATTGCCCGCAGTCCCGGATAATGGGCACCGGATGCCTTCCTTCCTCGCTGAGATACTTTGAGAGCCTCAGTATGATAGAGGTCTTGCCGCTATTCTCTTGCTCCACCTATGACAGATACCTGCATAATGTGACCCACAACTGTCACTATCATAAGCATTTTTTTCATAGGTAGTATCAATGCGTTTTCGCAGGACAGACCTAAGAAGTATGCCAGTATCATCCTTCGATCTGACTCTGCAGTTTCTTCATTTCCCGTATCTCTTTCATTCTCCTGAGAATTACCTCGCCAAGGAAGATCACAAGGGCTGCCAGCAGGAAGTATATCTTCTGGCTTACGGTCTCACGGACCAGTTTCTGGGAATTCTCCCTGGCATCCTCAAGCAGGAGGGCACGTGCCTCATTCTCTGTGTAGATATTTCCTCCATACTTTTTTATCAGTGCAGGCAGATCCTCGTTGAGGCCCACATCACGGTATTCAAGGGCATAGTTCACCGCAATCGGGTAGCCGGACAGGTCGTGAATACCGATGGTGCCTGGCCCGACAACTGCTTCGTAGACATTATCGCCTGTAAGCGACAGGGCCACATTCTCCCCATCCAGTTTGAGTACAGGGATGCCCTCATCATACATTGTGAGCTCGATCTCAACAGGTGTTCCGAACCACCCGTCGGGAGCTTCCACAACCGCGCCGCTCTCTTCCCTGGGGTTCCCGATGACCCAGTTCACGGTCGAGGAGATCAGCATGGAATTGTTCCCTTCATACAGCCGGGCAGCCCATCTGGCCTCACCGCCTTCTCCGTTATCGGTTGTCAGGGCAGCCACCCTTCCAAGCCCGTATCTCCAGGTGGTGAGCACAGGCTTTCCGGTGCTTGTGATGACCAGCCGGTCGGCACCGGCCTTGGGTGTGACATCATTGAATCCGGTGATGTTGCCTTCAAGTTTGACACTGCCTGTGATGAAGTGCTTTGTGTTGAGTTCGATAAGGGGATATGAGCTTAATTGTGTTTCATTATCGGTTTCCGGAGCTTCCTGCAGTTCGTCAAAGATAATGTTCACCCGCTCCCCCATTGATATGTGGAAGTAAGTTCCTCCTATCTCATCCATCAATCTTTCAGCATATGCTGTTCCGTATTCATCGTTCTGGGAAGGAGCACTGGAACGGATATGTACATAATACATGTTCACACCATCGCCCTGTATGTTATTGGCAAGTTCAAGACTTTCATCGTATGACTGTTCGATACCACCATCTGATATGATGATTATATCAAGTTCTCCAACTTCGTTCTGGAGCCATTCCTCTGCTATCAGGAGCCCCTCGTTCAGTGATGTCTCACTTGTTGCCGTGGGTGTCAGGGTTTCAATGCTGCTTCTCAAAAACTCTACATTTGATGAACTTCCAAGATAGACCAGGCCATTGGAAACATCCATACCTTCACTTCCGAAAGCTATCACTCCAAGGTATGCATCCCTGAGATCCTCATTCTCAAGTATGTTGATGGCATTACCAAGAATATCCCCAAGTGTGCCGTGTGCAGATGTACTCTGTGAGACATCCAGGACCAGCACTACGTTCCTTCCTCCGCTCCAGTCGGTGGGCTCTGAGATCACAGGAAGTATCTGCTCTATATCCGAATCGAGATAGTTCCCGAAGTTGTAGGAACGCTCTCCACCCACAACAACTATACCACGTCCGTCACTGAGGTATTCCTTGAGCTTCTCCACATCTGTTTCAGAGAAAGCATTAGAGTGTACGTTATCAAGGACGATGGCCTTTGTACCATCCAGGTCTGAGAAATCGTCACCTGTCGAAACATCATAGAGCTTATAGAGACTATAGGCCAGAGGAGAGTCGGTTTCCAGTCCGGCAGCCTGTATCTTCGGTTTGGGGATCGCATAGACGCTCTTGTAGAACACGTTATTGATTGGGTCACTGTCATGGCCGGAAGGTGTGATCACCAGTTTCAGAGTGTGTTTTCCCAGTTCGGAGAACTTTACCTGGGTCACAGGTATTGTCTTCTGCCGTTCACTCTGAACGGCATTCCCGCTTCTGATCAGTTCGTCATCGCTGTAGAGTTCGTAACCGTAACCTATCGTTTCACTGTCAGCCTGGGTTACAAGGATATTGAACTGGTTCTCATTGTTCACGATGACCGTCTTGTCACCTTCGATCTGTGCACTCAGATCATTTGATTCAAGTTCCGGTTCCACATAGTAAACAGTAGTCCCCACATCCTCCGCAAATTCCAGGGCTTCCTCGATCTCAGCTCCCTGGTTGTTATTCCCGTCGGTAACCAGGACTATCTGGTTGTCGCCTCTGGCATACTGCATGATGGCGTCCCCGAGGGCAGTCTCTTCACCTGTGAGCTGCACCAGGGTTGTGGGGGTCTTTGCCGTCAGGGATTCGTATAGATTCGTCGAAGTATCACCTGCAAAGAGTTCCATGCTGGAGGTCTCATCGGATATCAGGACGATATCAGGGTTCTCATCCGATGTTACTCTCGGGTCCAGTATATAGGGCGATGCAAGGGCAACCACAAGAAGGATAGCAACAATGATCCTGGAGACTATGAGGATCTTCTTTGTCGACTTCTTCAGCAGGTAGATACCGCCCGCGATCACCGGTATGATGAGCCAGAGCATTTCGGGGTTCTCAAGGTTCATGCTCACCATTACAGCTCACCCCGCCTTTTTATTATAAGCAGTTCAAGAATGACAAGCATGAATACTATGATTATCATGTATGTATCAAGGTAATTCTTCGCTGTGTATGTGTCCGCACGCACGATATTTGTTTCACCTTCAGCTTCTGCACGTTCGATAAGTTCGTCTCCTTCAAGTGTGGTATCGGATTCCCTGTCGTTGTAAAGGTTGACTGCGATTTGTTTGTTGGCCACAGTGTAAACCCCCACTTCATCGTAGAGGACACGGTTAACATCATTTTCCACACCATCTGGTGTCTCGATATCCTGTGCCTGGGCAAGTGCGGATATTGCACCTGTCTTCAGGTTGTAGTCCGAGATCGTTCCGGTACCCCCCAGCCATCCGGCAAGTTTGAACCAGAAAACAGGGTACTCGGGCAGGTTATGGAAATTGTTCCAGGCATCCTCCGCCAGGGCATCGCAGAGCCCCATATATACCACGGTGCCGTCACCTATGGTCCCATAGCTGAGCATGGGTGTTCCTTCGGTAGTGCTGACCAGTGTGGTCGTATCACGTCTTTCTGTTGCATTGAGATACCTGTAAACAGCAACCTCGTCGAACTTTATGTCTTCACTGAGCCTTGTTTCCTGTAAGACTTCCAGTGTGACCCCGTCATCGGTCCCGACAATATCTCCGGTTATCACAGGCATCAGCGCCTGCAGATCTGTCCCGGCATTTTTGCCGGAGAGGGCAGTGCCTGCCATAAAGACCACCTTGCCGCCGCCATTGATATAGCTGCTCAGTGTGGCGATCTCGTTGGATGCAAGTGCCCGTTCTTTGTTCGCGATGACAACCACGTTGTAGGGGGAGATGTCGGCAGGCACTCCCTCCAGGAGTTCTGTCCCGACATTGGGCATAAGCGAGAGGGCTGTGCGGGAAGGAAGTCTTTCGGTATCAGATACTACCAGGACCTGTTTTGTTGAGACCTTTGGTATGGAGATGTAGGCGGTATTGTCCACCATGAGACTGTCAGAACCCCTGATGCTGATTTCTGTAATTCCCTTAGCAAGGTTTGTAACAAGTAACTGCTGTGTTGACAGGCCAGGTATGTTCAGTTTCCGGGTAATTGTCCTGTCTTCGTTAGTGATCTTAAGTTCGACCAGTTCCCTGCTGTTCTTATAGTTCTTCACAACGCCGGTATAGCTATAGGTCCCGTCAACAGCTTCTACTTCTCCCTGTATGATCCCGACATTGTCGGTGGTCCTGCCGACAAGCACATAATCCACATCAAGACCATAGGACTGTGCAAGGGTTCTGGCATTGACAGGATCATCTCCGTCCCAGTTTGTGAAATCCGAGATCACGACGATCCTTCCCCCCTCATCTGAGAGCATTCTCATGCCAGTGGAAACCGCACTGGAGATGTCTGCAACGGTGGCCCCCGGTTCAAGTGATCCAAGGGTCTGGTAGGCAGCATCCGAGCTTCCGCTCTCCAGCATGGTCACAGGAACGCTTCCTGCAAGAATGATGCTGTTCGTCCTGCTTACATAATCCCCCGCTTCTGAGACAGCATCGCTGAAGCGGTCATCGGTCTGCATGCTTGCAGATGAGTCTATGATAATTACTGTGTGCTCTCCGCTAAGTGGTTCCTGGGTCTCGATAAAAAACGCTGCCGCTGCCAGGGCAAGCAATATCAGTACAAGCAACTGGATAAGAAAGAGCGGGTCTTTGATAAGCCTGGTGATGGATGTGTAAAAACGTTTTTTCTCTTCCTGTATCTTCATCAGGAACATCAATGAAGGCACCATTACCTTCAAAGGTTTCGGGCGAAGCAGGTAGAGTATGATCAGTGGGACCACGCTGGCCAGGGCTATCAGGGCAAGAGGGGTCTCAAAAGGCATTACAATCTCCTCCTGCTGATGGTGTTCATGAATGCATCGAAGATCGGAATGTCGGTGGTGAATGTATAGAACTCGGCCCTGACCTTGCCGCAGACATCGCTTATCCTGTTGATGTGCGCTTCCAGCTGTTCCCGATACTCTTCCTTGAAGGACTCGCTGATATAGGTGTCAATCTTAACCTGGGTCTCAAGGTCTACAAGTCTGCTGTGGCCGTGTATTGTCAGGTCCCTTTCTGTAGGGTCAAGTACCTGCATGAGTATAAGGTCGTGATATGAAAAACGGTATATGGCAGATTCAATTGCTTTGAAGTCATCAAGAAGGTCAGATATGATTATGACAAGCGACCTCGAACTGATGGCTTTCTGGTATTGGGTTGTTATCTCATCGATCCCGGTCTTTCCTCCGAGCTTCAGGTTCTCTAGCCGCCCGATGGTTCGCAAAAGGTGCTTTCTCCCCCTCCTGGCCCTGGAGATGTCTATCTCATCGGAGAAGGTCGAGACCGCGAACCTGTCGTTGTCCTTTGTAACCAGGTAGGCAAAACCTGCTGCCAGCATGGTGGCATATTCGAATTTGGTGATATCACCTTCTCCATAGTCCATGCTCTTGCTGGCGTCAAGCAGTATGTGGGTTGTCAGGGATTTATCCTCTTCGAACTGGCGCACATAGAGTTTCTCAGACCTTGCATAGGCTTTCCAGTCTACGGATTTGAGCTCATCCCCCTCGTTGTACTCCCTGTAGCCTATCGTATCAAGACCCTTACCGCTATGTATGGACCGCCTGCTGCCGGCATATGCAGTGGACACCTTCTTTCTTACCATGAAGGTGAAACGGTCGAGCTGCCTGAAGAAATCGACATCGATGGTACGCTTTTTATCGCTCATTGACTGCTTCTTGGATTAATTGTTCCGGTCACAGGCCGATCGGTCATTTTGCCTTCTCAAGGAAGTTCCTGATAACCTGGTCAGTAGTTATACCCTTCCTTTCAGATTCGAAGGTCAGTATTATCCTGTGCCGCAGGATCGGATAGGTCATTGCATCGATATCCTCATTGCTGACAAAGTTCCTCCCTTTGATAAGAGCCCGCGCCTTTGCGGCAAGGATCAGGCCAATGGATGCCCTGGGCGATGCTCCGTACTCGATGAACTCGTTCTTGATACGTGTGCTCATGACAATCCTGATCGCACGGTTTCTGATATCATCTGCAACAGGCATATCCCTTGTGAGTCTCTGGAGGTCAAGGATCGTGTTCTTGTTGACCACCCTGCCCACAGAAGGCATCACAGAACGGGTATAACGGTTCACTATCTCTATCTCATCCTCGTATTTCGGGTAGTCCATAAGGATCTTCAGCAGGAACCTGTCAAGTTGTGCTTCCGGAAGCGGGAAGGTTCCCTCCATCTCAATGGGGTTCTGGGTCGCAAGTATGAAGAACGGCTGATCGAGCATGAATGTGTCGTTCCCTACGGTTATCTGCTTTTCCTGCATGGCCTCCAGCAGGGCGGACTGGGTCTTTGGTGATGCACGGTTTATCTCATCGGCAAGCACGATATTGGCGAATACCGGCCCCGGCTCGAATTTGAATTCCTTATGCCCGTCGCTTTCTTCTATTATATGGGTTCCCGTGATATCAGCAGGCATGAGGTCAGGAGTACACTGTATCCTGCTGAAGTTCAAGTCCATTGCCTTTGATATCGTGGATATGGTCAGGGTCTTGCCCAGCCCGGGGTTACTTTCCACAAGTGCATGGCCATTACATAATATTGCTATGATGATCTGTTCCACAGTATCTTTCTGGCCGACAACTACCTTTCCAATCTCATTGAAAAGAGTAGCAAACATATCTCCCGCAACTTTGTATGTCTGCGTTAGATCCCTTGAGTTCAGGTCGCTAGCCATCTGTTCTCTCCTTTATCTTAGTCCTCGGAATAATGCATTGAATGATTGTTATAATAATCTATTCTTCCGCCAGTTGTTCAAAATATGACTTTATCACGTTTTCGTAACCATCCGGAAGTTCTTCGTAATACGTGCCTGAAGGTGTGGCATCCGGTGCTCCTCCCGGCGAATCCTCGAATTCATCTATTATCTCTTCTGCCTCGTCGTTTGGTTTGAATCCTGTCCCTGTTCCGGGCGGCAGTGAGAGGTCCACTTCCTTTCCATCCACAACAATGACCGCAGGCTCGCCTGTCAGGTCCTCGTCGCCGGGATCTGCGTCCTGGTCCCCATCTTCCTCATCCAGTATGAAAAGA